>ONAS01000066.1 GCA_900315815.1 uncultured Eubacteriales bacterium | reverse complement strand
TACGCCGTACTCGTGGCACAGGGTCTGCAGCTCGCAGTTGTCGGAGCGCGGGCAGGAGAGGCACTTCTTATCGTGATGAGAGAGCAGGAGCTCGAGGGTTGTTTTGCGGTTCTTCCTGATCTCGGGTGTGTTTGTAAAGATCTCAGTACCTTCGCGGTCGATGGGGTATACGCAGGCTGCTACCAGCGAGCGAGCGCCCTTGACCTCGCAGAGGCACATACGGCAGGCGCCGATCTCGTTTATATCCTTCAGATAGCACAGGGTCGGGATCTTGATACCGAACTTGTGGCAGGCTTCAAGGATAGTAGTATTCTTCTCAACGGTATAGTCCTGACCGTTGATCTTGATGTTAAGCATTTCCATTCTTGTTGTACTCCTTTCCCTTAGCCTTTGATGATCGCTTTGAACTTACAGGTGTCTATGCAGACGCCGCACTTAGCGCACTTGTTGGGGTCGATCTCATAAGCGGGCTTCTTCTTGCCGGGAGCAGTATAGCCTGTGACGGAGATAGCGCCGACAGGGCACTTCTTCGCGCACATGCCGCAGCCGTAGCACTTATCCTTGATGATAGAGTACTCGAGCAGGTTCTTGCAGACGCCGGCGGGGCACTTGTGATCTACAACGTGGGCGATATACTCGTCCTTGAAATACTTCAGGGTAGAGAGGACGGGGTTCGGAGCTGTCTGTCCGAGACCGCACAGGGAGTTGGCTTTGATGTAGTTGCACAGCTCCTCCATCTCGTCGAGCATCTCGAGGGTGCCCTTGCCGTCGGTGATCATATTGAGCATCTCGAGCAGACGCTTTGTACCGATACGGCAGGGTGTACATTTACCGCAGCTCTCGTCGACGGTGAACTCGAGGAAGAACTTCGCGATATCTACCATACAGTTGTCCTCGTCCATGACGATCAGACCGCCGGAGCCCATCATAGAGCCGATAGCGAGCAGGTTGTCATAGTCGATCGGGACGTCGAGGTGTTCAGCCGGGATGCAGCCGCCGGAGGGACCGCCGGTCTGAGCAGCCTTGAACTTCTTGCCGTTGGGGATGCCGCCGCCGATCTCTTCGACGATGGTGCGCAGGGTGGTGCCCATCGGGACCTCGACCAGACCGGTGTGGTTGATCTTGCCGCCCAGAGCGAATACCTTGGTGCCCTTGGACTTCTCGGTACCCATGGAGGCGAACCAGTCGGCGCCCTTGAGGATGATCTGCGGGATGTTGGCGTAGGTCTCAACGTTGTTGAGGATGGTGGGCTTTCTGTACAGGCCCTTGACAGCCGGGAACGGGGGACGGGGACGGGGCTCGCCGCGCTTGCCTTCGATAGAGGTCATCAGAGCGGTCTCCTCGCCGCATACGAACGCGCCCGCGCCCAGACGCAGCTGGATGTCGAAATTGAAGCCGGTGCCGAAGATATCCTCGCCGAGCAGGCCGTATTCATGCGCCTGATCGATCGCGATCTGCAGTCTCTTGACAGCGATCGGATACTCCGCACGGACATAGATGTAGCCCTTGGAGGCGCCGATCGCGTAGCCTGCGATCGCCATCGCTTCCAGAACGACGTGGGGATCGCCCTCGAGAACGGAACGGTCCATGAACGCGCCGGGGTCGCCTTCGTCGGCGTTGCAGCAGACATACTTCTGATCTGCGTCGTTGCCTGCGGCGAATTTCCATTTCAGACCGGTGGGGAAGCCCGCGCCGCCGCGGCCTCTCAGACCGGAGTCGAGCATGGTCTGGATGACCTGCTCGGGGGTCATCTCGGTGAGGACCTTGCCCAGAGCGGCATAACCGTCGTTAGCGATATAATCGTCGATCTTTTCGGGATCGATAACGCCGCAGTTTCTCAGAGCGACGCGCTCCTGCTTCTCATAGAAAGCAGTCTTGTTGAGGGACTTGATGGTGTCCTCTTCAACGGTCTCCTGATAGAGCAGACGGGTCACGATACGGCCCTTGTTCAGATGCTCCTCAACGATCTCGGGAACATCCTCCAGCTTTACCATGGAGTAGAAGGAGCCTTCCGGATAAACGACCATGATCGGGCCGAGAGCGCAAAGACCGAAGCAGCCGGTGGTGATGACGTTGACTTCCTTATCCAGACCCTTCGCCTTGAGCTCTTCCTTGAGCTTATCAGCGATCAGTAAGCTGTGTGACGAGGTACAACCGGTACCGCCGCATACCAGCACATTAGAACGATACATGCATTGACCTCCTTATTTGATTGCGCCGATGGTATACTCGGTCACGACGTTGTGGTTGACAAGATGGTCGTTGACGATGCGGGCGACCATTTCGGGGGCTACCTTGACGTAGGTGACCTTTTCCTCGCCGGGGATCTCGACCTCGACGACCGGCTCATACTGACAGATACCGATACAGCCTGTCTGAGTAACGGTGACGTCCTGGGTCAGACCGCGCTTGGCGATTTCTTCCGTGAATGCGTTGAGAACGGGACGCGCGCCTGCCGCGATGCCGCAGGTCGCCATGCCGACCAGAACTCTGGCGGCGTTGGGATTCTCCTTGCGAAGGTCGAGCTGAGCCTTCGCTCTGTCCCTGATAGCCTGTAATTCAGCTAATGATTTCATGTTGATGCACCTCCATATATGTTTTGGGTATTTTCTTCTAAATACTGTCCGATCCATTCCAGCACGTCCGGCGTATCAAGGCTGACGCCCTCCAGGATCACCCTCAGCTCTCTGGTGTCGAGGGTAAAGGATCCGAGGTCGGTGGAGTGGGTAAAGACAAAGTCGATATCGGGGTTGCACTGGATCAGGATCCTGACCGTGCTGTTGATATCTCCCAGCGGCGTCATATCCACGCTGGATTTGACATAGCGGGCGGTGGTGGCGGTACCCTCGCCGACCTTTGAACGGATGTCAAAGGAGCCGCCGGTCTGCTCCGCGCTGAGCTTGAACAGCGGAACGCCCAAGCCCACCTTGCGCGTCGTGCGCGTGGTAAAAAACGGATCGATGACCTGCTGTACCTGCTCGTCGGTCATGCCGCAGCCGTTGTCGGAGATCGCGATGGTGAGGAAGTCCTCGCGGTCGCTTTCTTCAACGGTGATGAACACCAGACTCGCCTGAGCCCTGACGGAATTCTGCGCCACGTCCATGACGTTGAGGGATAGCTCTCTCATTATGCTTCCTGATACTTCTTGAGGATACCGGGAATCTCGTTGGCGGTCAGTCTGCCGTAGACGTCATCGTTGACCGTCATAACGGGAGCCAGACCGCAGGCGCCGATGCAGCGGCAGGCAGTCAGTGAGAACCGACCGTCCAGAGTGCATTCCTCGGCGTCGATACCCAGCTCTTCAGAGAGCTTGTTCAGCACGTCGCCGGAGCCTTTGACATAGCACGCGGTACCGAGGCACACGCTGATGTGGTACTTGCCCTTGGGTGAGAGAGCAAACTGGCTGTAGAAGGTGGATACGCCGTAGACCTCGTCGACAGGGACGTTCAGACCCTCGGCTATCATCGTCTGGACCTCCAGCGGCAGATAACCGTAGATCTCCTGAGCCTCCTGAAGAACGGGCATGACAGCACCCGGATCATCCTGATACTGACGGATGACTTCCTTCAGCTTTGCTTCCTGCTCGGGTGTTCCCTGAAAGGGCAGGCTGCTGATTTTCTTTTGCATCTTACTTCCTCCTTATGGTTAGTTTGATGTACGTGAATCGTAGCGATTAATTCAGTTATACATACACGTATAATATAGCATAAAATCGCAAAAATGTCTACAATATTCTCGTAAAAAACTCAGGTTTTTCTCGGCGATTTTGCTGAATTTTTCCCATATTTCCATCAGAGAAAATGCCCCGAAAAACTGTACAATTTCCGCTGCTGTTTTTTGTATAAAAACACCGCTCCCGTCATGGAAGCGGTGTGTGCTTATGAGAATAATGAGGCGATCCTCTCGCCGACCAGCGGCAGGTAATAGACCGCGTAGCCGAGCGCCGTCGGATGGATGCCGTCGTGCGTTCCGGAATCGTAAACATAGCGGGTACAGCGGTCGCGGATATCGGGGTCCTCGGTGTTGAAGCCCGTGTCGGAATAGACGTCCGCGGTACAGGCTTCCCATTCCTCTGCGAGGGCGAGTCCGTATTCGCCGATCTGACGCTCCAGCGCGTCGTCGCAGATATCCATGTTGTGCGAACGGACATACAGGACGGGCACGCCGCCCCAGTAGTGGCGGATCAGCATCAGCGCGTATTCCATGCCGCTCGCGAAGGTGCTTTCCTCCGGACGCAGCGGGTCAAAGCGATCCTGCGTCCTTCCCGCACCGACAAGATACATGTCGTTGGTGCCGCCGTTGAGCAGGATGAGATCCGCGGTGTGACCCGCGCGGTAGGCGCTGCGGATCGCGTCGGTGATGTGCGGCTTTTGGTTGCAGATGCCGAAGGTCGAGCCGGACACCGCATAGCAGATCTGCTCCATGCCGTATTTTTCCGCCGTCATGCGGGAGATGCCCGCGCCCTTGTTGCCGACGCCGACCATGATGCTGTCGCCGAAGGCGAGGACGCGTTTGCCGCAGAGCTTCGCGTATCTGCCCAGCTCCTCCAGCAGGCGGTCGTATTCCTCAACGGTGATCAGGCTGTGGGGCTGGATGCAGCCGCTGTCGTCGGGCTGAAAATATCCGTAATACACGGCGGTCGCAAGGCTCATATCGGCGGAATCGCTCAGGGCGATCTCTCTGTGATAGGCGTAGCCCAGAGCGCCGACCAGCATGTGTGATGCGTTCTGTCGGGTCAGGGGCGTATCGGGATCCTCCTCAAGCGCCGCCTCCCGTCCGAGGATCTCCGTCATCCGTGCGGCAAAATCGCCCTTGGTAAACACGATGTTGGCATTCTCGCGCGTTGCGTAGATGGTTTTGCTTGCCGTGAGGTACGTGCTGACGGGATCGCCGTTTTCATCCAGACAGCATACCGAGAAGGTGCGCGGGGCTTTCTCCGGCGCGTCGGTGTCGATGAAGGTGATCTCCTTGGTGTCCGCGAGCGGGATCCATACGCCGTCGGAGCGGATATAGACGCGGTAGGCGGAGGCGCCCTCACAGCTGTTCCACTGCAGCATCGGGCCGCGTACGGTGTTGATGACCCATTGGATCTGCGGCATGGCGACATAGGTGAAGCTGCTGCCTTCCTCGTCAAAGCGGCTCAGATAGCTTTTGCCGTCGGGGGAGATACAGCAAACCGTGCAGGTGAAGCTCTCGCCGGAGCTGACGTCCGCGTATCGCAGATAGGTCTTGTCGGTCTCGCCGAGCGTCGTCCATCGATCGCCGCTTCTGATCAGCACGCGGTATCTCTCTGCGCCCTCTGTCGGATCCCAGCGGATCACGGCGGCGTTTGCGGTGTTCTCACAGCCGGTGATGCGGGGCGTTTCCAGCACGGCGGGGATCTCATAGCGGTGCGTGAAGCCCGCTGTACAGTAGCCGCTGACGGTCGTCCCCGCGGCGTTCAGACAGCGCAGGGTATAGGTGTATTCTACCCCCGGGACCGTCCCAGCGTGGACGTATGAGGCCGCGGCGGTATCGGCGAGCTTCTTCCATGACGTGCCGTTTTTCACATAGACGCGGTACTTACTCGCGCCCTTGACCGCGTTCCAGCTCAGGCGCACGCCGTTCGGCAGGTCTTGTGACTCCCTGAGCTGCGGCGCCGCGACATAGACGATCTGCACGCCTGTCGTGTTGTAGCCGCTCGTATAGCGCTTTCCGTCCGCGGAAAGGCACCGCACGGTGTAGCGGTATTTCGTCCCGGAAACGGCGTTTTTGTGCAGGAACCATCGGCCGGCGGTATCGCCCAGCTTTTTCCACGCGCTGCCGTTTCTGATAAAGACGCGGTATTTCGCGGCGCCCTTGACAGCGCCCCAGGTGATCCTGACGCCGCTTTCGGTGTTGGCGGGCGCGCTCAGCTTCGGAGTCGCGAGGGTCGTATTGACTGCCGCCGCGGTCGGTACCGAGGAAAACAGCAGCATGACGATCGCCGCCGTCAGGCAGCACAGGATCAGTCTGACAGAATATCTGATAGGTATCACTCCAATATCATAAGAAACATCATACCCGCTGCGTGAGTATGATGTCAATGGCTTGTTTTGTTGTCTGACGCGTCAAGATGGGCGATGAACGCCTCGCGCGTCAGCTCGGGAAGGTCAAGGATATTCTGCGCCTCGCGCATGTTTTCCAGATAATGCGCGTCGGAGCAGGTGACGATGTTCATGCCGCAGAGGATCGGATGCTGTTCCTTCAGCGCCTCCAGCTTTGAGATATCCGCCAGCTCCGCGGTCCTGAAGCCGCAGTACGGATCGATCTCGCCCAGCACGGAGAGGATCGACAGGCTGTCGCGGTCGATGTGCGCGGGATAGCAGATGCCGCCGAATTCCTTTGCCTTGGCGTAGGCGTCCATGATGCTGATGAAGCTCGCCGGCAGGAGCAGATGCCCGATCTCGCCGATCTCCTCGTCGTCCTCGTTCATGATGACCTGACGTCCGTAGATCTGCGCCTTGTTTTTGACCTTGATGCGGTTCTGATCCACATAGTCGGAGAAGGCGAGCGCGGCGTCGAGCGTGGGGAAGAGGCACACCGCGTGGATGTCCTCGCTGGTGGTCAGCTCCATGCCCGGGATCACCAGAACGCCGACCGCGTCGCCGACCTTCATCGCCGCCTCACAGTTGAGCGAGGTGTTGTGGTCGGTCAGGGCGATCACGTCCAGTCCCAGCAGCTTTGCCATGTTGACGAGATTGTTGGGCGTCATGTCCATATCTCCGCACGGCGAAAGGCACGAGTGGAGATGCAGATCGTAGAAGTATTTCATATCAGAGAATCCGGCTCAGCTCCACGGCGAGCCGATAGCTGTTTTTCTCGGTGATCAGGATGTTCACGCCGTGCATGTCCGCCTTTGCCTTCGCGTCGGCGTCCAGAGCGGCGTTTTCCACCAGAATGATACAGCTCACGTCGGCGAGCGTCGCCACGGCGATCGAGTTGATGTTGCCCATCACGGTCAGCCATGCGCTGTCGGCGGGAGCGCGTCCCATGACCCACGAGAGCAGGTCGCCGATGTAGCAGTCGGTCACCTCGCGGTCGAAATCATCCTCTACAAGAGTTCTCAGTTCCAGCTTTTCAGCCAATTCTTTAACGGTCATAGTACTTCCTTTCAGGGCTCACGGCGGTCGTCTGCCGCCGCGGATCAGTCATCGGAGGGATGCTTCTCCATATAATCCTCATACAGCTCCCGCGTGAATTCATCCGGGTCGTAGGTCTCGAAGGAGAGGACGAAATCGGTCTTGTTCAGCTTTCTGAGGAGCTTGTCATCGCCCTTTTTCGGCTGGTTCTCCAGCTTGCGAAGGACGGCTTTTTTGAATTTGGTGTAGCGGATCTCGCGGATCGTGCGGATCATTTTGCTGTCCCTGTTGATGCCCGGCAGGAACGCCTGACCCAATGAGGCGAAGAACGCCCCGATGATCCGCATCACGGCGGTGCCGGAGGTCAGCATCGGTACCTCACAGTCGGCATACTGCCGCTCGCGTTCGGTCAGTCTGACTTCGCTCATAGCGTTGTGCTCAGCTGGTCATAGACGGACTGGATCTTCGCCTTGAGCTTGTGGATGCAGTCGTTTTCCTTGGCGACGCCCTTGACGATGTCCTCCGCCAGCGCACGGCAGGTGGGAGCGCCGCAGGAGCCGCAGTCCAGCCCCGGCAGATCCTTGCAGATCTTCTCCATCCTGTCCATCATCTCCATCGCCTCTACGATGTCGTCGGACAGGGCAAAGCTCTCCGCGTTGTAGGTGAGCTTGTTTTCCCAGAGCATGGTCCCGAGGTCCTTTTCCTCCAGATGGTTGAGGGACACGGGCATGTATTTGCGCAGGTTATGGATGCGCGCCTGAGCGACATAGGGGTTCTCCACGGTCAGCACGCCGCCGACACAGCCGCCGGAGCAGGCGTTCAGCTCGATGAAGTCCACGTCGCGGATATGGTCGTCCTCCAGCTCCTCCAGAACGCGGATCACGTTCTCGATGCCGTCTGCCGCCAGATACTTTTCACCCAGCATCGCGGCTGCCTCGCCGCCGGAGGTCGCCCAGCCGACGCCGATCAGGCCCGACTTTGCGATGCTCTCCACGGTGGTCAGGTGATCCATCGCGTGGGTCAGGGCAGGGTAGAGCTGAGAGATCGCGATCGCCCCGTTGACGGCGGAATGCTCCGCGTGGGTGGGGGAGTTGATCTCTGTGACCTTTGCGGGACAGGGCGTGATGAAGAATACGCCGATGTCCTCGTCCGGCAGTCCCGTCATCCCGCGCACCTCACGGCGCGCCATCTTCGCGGCGACCTCCATGGGCGCCAGCAGGGGCATGACGTTATCGCACAGCTCGGGGAAGCGGATCTTGATCAGACGCACGACGGCAGGACAGGCGGAGCTGATGATGGGCTTTCTGAGCTTGTTGTCGCGGATCATGTTGCGGGTGGCTTCGCTCACCAGCTCCGCGCCGCGGCTGACCTCGTAGATGAAGTCAAAGCCGATGGCTCTCAGCCCCGTCAGCACGATGTCGATATCGTCCAGATTGTTGAACTGACCGAACAGCGCGGGTGCGGGGATCGCGATCTTGATTTTGAATCGTTCGATATCTTCAAGCTGGTTGGAATGCGCGCGCTTTGCGTGATGCGGACAGATGCGGATGCATTCGCCGCAGTCGATACATCTCTCGGAGAGGATGTGCGCCTTGCCGTTATGGATGCGTATCGCCTCGGTGGGACAGCGCTTGAGACAGTTGGTGCAGCCGCAGCATCTATCCGCGTCCAGCTCGACAGAATGGAAATAGTTTTTCATAGCGTTAATTATCTGTGGGAGGGATCCTCCTCCCGTTACGGTGTGATGTGCTTACTGATTGACTCTGACCGTCAGATACAGGTCTGTACCGACGCCGATCCGGGTCTCGATGCGCATTTCGTCGGTGTATTTCTTGATGTTCGGCAGACCCATGCCCGCGCCGAAGCCGAGGTTGCGGACGTTGTCGGGCGCGGTGGAGAAGCCCTCCTGCATCGCCTTTTCCACATCCGGGATGCCGGGGCCGTGGTCGGACAGCAGGATGTCAACGTGGTCGGGATAGATATCGACGTCCACAAAGCCGCCGTCGGCATGGATGACCATATTGATCTCCGCCTCATACATCGCGATCGCGACCCTGCGGATGGCGTCGGTGTTGTAGCCGAGCGCCTTCAGACGCTTTTTGACGGAGCCGGACGCCTCGCCCGCGCGGGTGAAGTCCTCGCCGGATACGTCATAGTGAAGATGGATGCTGCTCATACCGCCGTACCTCCCGAAAGACCGTTGGCGTACAGCTTACCGCAGGCGGTGAACATTCTGTAGCGGGTTTTGATCAGGGTGATATCGCGGCTTTCTGCCAGCGAGATGATCCCCTGGTCGGGCATTTTGCCGCGCACGAAGACGATGCACGCCATGTCCATCATTTCCGCGGTGCGGACGACCTGCGGGTTCACCAGACCTGTCAGCAGCACGCTCTGATCCTTGACGAACGCCAGAACGTCGCTCATCATGTCGGAACCGCAGGCGGTTTTGATCTCCTGATTGAGGTCGCCCTCACAGATGATTTCTCCGTCGAGTATGTCAATAATGTCCTTAACAATCATGTGATACATCCTTTCACTGTTACCGCGTATCTGCCGTTATCCGACAGGCACGCTATATTTCATTCATTATAGCATAAACAGCGCCCTTGCACAACATGGCAAAGTTGGTGAAATTAGTTCCGCTTTTTTGGTAAATATGCGATTAGTGCCTTCCTTGAGGATTTATTTTTCCTTTGATGAAACAAAACCGCTCTCCCAAACGTCTTATTGACAGAGGGGAGATTTCTAAGCAAAAAGCATTGAAAAATCCGTGACCGTAAGGAGGAACAAACATGAAAAGAGTATTGTCAGTGATGCTGGTGCTGACGCTGCTGCTGAGCGCCGCGATATCCGTATCGGCGTATTCTCTGAAAGGGGATATCGCCGCTGTGTCCCGGAAGGCGGACAGGGCGACGCTCAACAGGCTGTCGAATATGGAGGACGGTGAAAAAGCCGATTTCATCGTTCATACAGCCTTCCGCAACGCTCCGACCAAGGCGGATATCGACGCGAAGGTCGCCGAACAGACGCAGATCGATCCGTTGCATTTCCGCTCGGAGGAGGAGCTGCTCGCGTACTATCAGATCCGCCGTGTGATCCGTGACGATATGAAGCGCGGGGCAGTTCTGGAGAATATGGAAAGGATGGGCGTGACCTTTGACGACGTCAAAACGCCTGCCGGCGAGCTGTATACGCCGGACAATGTCGCCCGCAAGGGTCTGCCGTACAGCTACTCTCTGACGAGAGCGCAGGCGGAGCATCTGCTCGGAATGGACGAAGTGACCGATATCGGCATCCTGTACCCGACGGGTGAGCTGATCATGGGACCTGATGAAAAGATGTCGGAAAGTCTTGTGAAAAGGCTCGTGGATATGAAGGATACCGACCGTGTCGGCGTATGGGCGTGGCAGTATGACGTCAGCGACGATACTATCGACGCGCTGATCCGCGAGGACTTCGGCAATGCGGTATTCGGGGACGCGGCGCTGTACCGCCGTGCGCGGCTGTGTGAGCTGAGCGATTACAGCAGGTCTGCCAATCAGGAGATCGCCGACTGCCTCGGCGCCGCAGAAGAGGATCGGATCTTCATCAGCTCCCTGACGCCGTCGTTCATCCTGTATCTGACGTCGGAACAGATATGGAAGCTGGCGTACATGAACAAGGTCTGCAGCATCGGTCTGTATGAGATCGGCTTTCATGTGCCTGAGGGCGCGGAGAAATACTGTGACACCGAAGCCCCTCTCTTTGAGCGATTCATGGCGTGGGGAAATGAGAAATACGGCAAAGCCGAATACCCCGTCGCAGGCTTTGAGGAGCTGTATGCGATGGACGGCGAGTGGTCGATCGTTCACGCACCTGTCGGCTGTCCGCCGCCGTGGGAGATCAAATGCGGCGGTGTTCTGGGCAACCGCTTTATCTACAGCATAGGCGGTCTGGATATTTCCGTGAGCGGTTATATGCTCTATGATGCGAAGGAGGACGATTTCATCAGCCTGACGAAGATCGACCTTGCGCGTTATCCCGGCGTTGCCGAGGCGCTTGATGAACTCAACCTCGGCCTGAGACTGGGCGACGCGGATACAGACGGCGGTATCACGATCCTTGACGCGACCGGTATCCAGCGCGCTCTGGCCGGGATCGACTCTCTCGAGGGCGTGAGCGTCGAAGGCGGCAAATCGATATTTGACCATGAACTTCTCGGAGACTATGACTGCGACGGCAAAATGACCATCATGGACGCCGCCGGGATCCAGCGGCGCCTTGCGGGATTGAATGACTGATCGACGCGCGGGATCCGCTCACAATAAAAGACAGATAACGAAAGCGCCGGGGCAGATGCCTCGGCGCTTCTCTATATCAGGTTTCTGTTTTTTGAATCCCTTGATCACCGATGGTGACGGAGGGCAGTTTTCTTAGTTGATCTCCGACAGCACCGCTTCGCCCTTTTCAAGCGATTTGGGTACGTCGAGGATCCGCTGGTTGCGGCTGCCGCGGAAATGCAGCATCAGGCTCATTTCCTCCTCGATGAACGGTCCGTCCACCAGCCAGTCGCACTGCTCGAGCAGGTCGATGTATTCGGGATGCTCGCCGCTGAGCTCCAGCAGCCTTTCAAAGGTGAAGCCGGTGTAGCAGAAGATGTCCAGTCCCATGGCGTGCGCCTTCTGACTCAGCTCCGCCAGTGCCGCCGCCTGTGTGAACGGTTCGCCGCCGCTGAGGGTGAGTCCCTTGAGCAGCTTGTCCTTTTCGGCTTCCTCCAGGATCCTGTCCACTGAGGTGGTGTAGCCGCCCTCAAAGCTCCAGGTGTGCGGATTATGACAGCCCTTGCAGTGATGCGGACAGCCCTGTACGAATACGGTCATGCGGATACCCGGACCGTCTACGATGCTCTCACGCACCACGCCGGCTAATTGCAGCTTGGTTTTCCCGCTCATACCGCTTTTGTATCACAGCCGCACTCGTCGAGGATGACCTCGTGCTTGACTCTGTCCTTTTCCTCCGCCTTTTTCGCGTCGTTGAAACGGTCGAGAGTGCCGACCAGATAGCCGGTAATCCGGCGAATCCTCTGGAATTTAGGCGGACGCAGCGTGTAGTCGAGCGCTACGTTGTCTCCTTCCGCCGCCGAGATTTCCAAAGATTCGATCTCGTCGCGCTGATTGTCGCGATGAATAAAATCCATATATGCAAGTATCTCTTGTTCAGAGATATTCTCTATTCCTGTAACTGTGACGTCCGTTCCGTTGACTACCATGATGCATCTTCCCTTCTTATTTTAATTTCCGCAATGAATGCGGGGAATGACTTGATGATGATGGTGCTCGGCCTCGGTCCGTCCGCAGCGCGGGCAGACGTCAATGATGAGGCCGTTATAGCCGCAGATCGGGTCGCGGTCCACGGGATGATTGACGGAGCCGTAGCCGACGCCGTTGTCGTGCATGCACCGAATGATGGCTTCAAAGGCTTTGACGTTCTTCGTCGGGT
>ONAS01000077.1 GCA_900315815.1 uncultured Eubacteriales bacterium | reverse complement strand
GTGATCGTCTGGATCGTCCGCGGCTCGCCCTTGATGCTGCAGCTGCTGATCATTTTCTATATGCCCGGCATGATATTCGGCACGAATATCTGGGGCGGCGACGAGACCGGACGCTTCTGGGCGTCGGCGGTCGCGTTCATCATCAATTACGCCTGCTATTTCTCGGAGATCTTCCGCGGCGGTATCCAGGGTGTGCCGATCGGTCAGCATGAGGCGGGTCAGGTCCTTGGTCTTTCCAAGAGCCAGATCTTCTTCAAGGTCACGCTGATGCAGATGATCAAGCGCATCGTTCCGCCGATGTCCAACGAGATCATCACCCTTGTCAAGGATACCTCCCTTGCGCGTATCATCGCGATGCAGGAGATCATCTGGGCGGGTCAGGCGTTCATGAAAAGCTCCCACGGCATCCACGGCATCATCTGGCCGCTGTTCTCGACGGGTATCTATTATCTGGCGTTCTCGGGTCTGCTGACGCTGCTGTTCGGCTGGGTCGAGAAAAAGCTCAGCTACTTCAAGGTGTAAGGAGGGTTCGTCGTGGCAATACTGGAAGTCAAGAATATTCACAAGAGCTTCGGCAGGACCGAGGTGCTCAAGGGCATCGACTTTACGCTTGAGAAGGGCGAGGTGCTTTCGATCATCGGCTCCTCCGGTTCGGGCAAAACCACCCTGCTGAGATGCCTGAACTCGCTGGAATTCGCCGATAAGGGACAGATCATCGTCAGCGGAGAAACCATATTCGACGCGGAGATCAACAAGCGTCCGTCGGAAGCGGAGCTGCGCCAGAAGCGCCTGCATTTCGGACTGGTGTTCCAGAACTTCAACCTGTTTCCGCAGTACAGCGTTCTGGACAATGTGACGCTCGCGCCGAAGCTGCTGAAAAAGGGGACGGCAGAGGAGATCAACGCGACCGCGGTCGAGCTGATCGAAAGCGTCGGACTCAAGGAGAAGATGAACAACTATCCCTGTGAGCTGTCCGGCGGTCAGCAGCAGCGTGTGGCGATCGCGCGTGCATTGGCGCTGAAGCCGGAGATCCTGTGCTTTGACGAGCCGACCTCCGCGCTGGATCCCGAGCTGACAGGCGAGGTGCTGAAGGTCATCAAGAGCCTTGCGGACAAGCATATGACGATGATCGTCGTCACGCACGAAATGACCTTTGCGCACGATGTATCGGACAAGGTCATCTTCATGGATCAGGGCGTGATCGCCGAGCAGGGCGCGCCGTCCATACTGGACGATCCCTCGTCAGACCGTCTGAAGAGCTTTTTGACATCATTTTGATTGCATAATTATCGGCGATTATTTGAATAATATGCAATCATGAAAGCTGAATATTCGCAGCAGATGAATAAGGACGCATGGCGGAATCCGTTTTCCGTCAAAAGATAATGGCACTGTTTAGCGATAATTCTCGTAATTTTGCCTATAAAATCTGTTTGGGATAATTCCACAGTTGTTGAATATCATGAAAATCGATAAATATGCAAAAATATGCTTGAATCTTTTTTGCATATGGTGTATAGTTAAATGCAGTCAAAAGACTGTGATAATTCAAAAAAGAGGTTTATGAAATGAAAAAGTTTTTAGCACTGATTCTTGCGGTAGCGATGATCGCTTCCGTATCCATGCTCGCAGCCTGCTCCGGCAGCGGCGATTCCAAGAGCGGTTCCGGCAAGGACGCGAAGGGCGATTCCTCCGATAAGGAAAAGCTGACCATGGCGACCAACGCTTATTTCCCGCCCTATGAGTACTACGAGGGTGAAGACATCGTCGGTATCGACGTCGATGTTGCCAAGGCTATCGCCGAGAAGCTCGGCATGGAGCTCGAGATCGTTGACATCGAATTCGATTCCATCATCGCCGGTGTTCAGACCGGTAAGTATGACATGGGTATGGCGGGCATGACCGTCACCGAAGAGAGAAAGCAGAGCGTTGATTTCTCCGACAGCTATGCGACCGGTATCCAGTCCATCATCGTCAAAGAGGACAGCGCGATCACATCCATCGACGATATCCTCGCAGACGGCGCTGAGTATAAGATCGGCGTACAGCTTTCCACCACTGGCGACATCTACATCACCGAGGACCTCGGCGACGCAGCTGCTTCCCGCGTGACCGAGTTCCAGACCGGTAACGACGCTGTTGCCGCTCTTGCCTCCGGCAAGGTAGACGCCGTTATCATCGACAACGAGCCTGCCAAGAGCTATGTTTCCGCTGCTTCCGGCCTGAAGATCCTCGATACCGAGTATGTTGCCGAGGACTACGCGATCTGCTTCTCCAAGGACAACACCGAGCTCAAGGACAAGGTCAACGGCGCTCTGAAAGAACTCATTGCCGACGGTACCGTTCAGAAGATCATCGACGGTTACATCAAGGCTGAGTGATCTGCATATCCATCAACCGACACAGGGCGGAGAATATCCGCCCTGTTTTACCGTATCGCAAACACTAATGCTTCGGAGGGAAAATCATGCCCGAATGGCTTGCTGATTTACAGGCACAGTTTCAACTGAATTTTATTGAGAAGGACAGATGGCGCTCTCTGCTGACCGGTCTCGGCAATACGATGAAGATCACATTGTTTGCCGCTTTGATCGGTATCGCCATCGGTATCATCATCGCTGCTGTCAGGTCGACCTATGATAACAACAAGGAAGACATGAAGCACAACAAGAACGTCGGCTACTATATCCTCGGCTTCTTCAACGGGCTGTGCAAGGTGTATCTGACCGTGATTCGCGGAACGCCGGTCGTCGTTCAGCTGCTGATCATCTATTTCATCATTTTTGCGTCGTCCACCAACGATATCATGATCGCGACGCTTGCGTTCGGCATCAACTCGGGCGCGTACGTAGCGGAGATCCTGCGCGGCGGCATCATGTCGATCGACAAGGGACAGTTTGAGGCGGGACGCTCCATCGGCTTCAACTACATCCAGACGATGATCTATATCATCATTCCGCAGGTACTGAAAAACGTGCTTCCGACGCTGCTCAACGAGTTCATCGCGCTGCTCAAGGAGACGTCCGTCGCCGGTTATGTCGGCGTCGTCGATCTGACCCGCGCCGGCAACGCGATCCGCGGCGCGGCCTTCAGCGCGTTCATGCCGCTGATCGCGGTCGCACTGATCTATCTGGTGATCGTTATGCTGCTGACATGGATCGTCGGCATCATCGAAAGGAGGCTGCGCAAGAGTGAGCGATAATGTATTGATTCAGGTAAAAGGGCTGAAAAAGCATTACAAGGAAGGTACGATCCACGCGCTCAACGGTGTGGATATGGAGATCCGCAAGGGCGAGGTCATCGTTATCATCGGGCCCTCGGGCTCCGGAAAATCGACCTTTTTGCGGTCGCTGAACCTTCTTGAGCTTCCCACCGAGGGCGAGATCCTTTTTGAGGGGCAGAGCATCACCGCGCCCCACGTCAATATCAATAAGCACCGCCAGAAGATGGGCATGGTGTTCCAGCACTTCAATCTCTTCCCGAATATGACCGTGCTGAAGAATATGACGCTCGGTCCTCGCAAGCTGCTGAAAAAATCCAAGGAAGAGGCGGAAGCAAAGGCGAAGAACCTGCTGGAGCGCGTCGGCCTGGGCGACAGGGCGGACTCCTATCCCTCTCAGCTTTCCGGAGGTCAGAAGCAGCGTATCGCGATCGTCCGCGCGCTCTGCATGGAGCCTGACGTCATGCTCTTTGACGAGCCGACGTCCGCGCTCGACCCCGAAATGGTCGGCGAGGTACTGGACGTTATGAAGGAGCTGGCGCATGAGGGGATGACCATGGCGGTCGTGACCCATGAAATGGGCTTTGCCCGCGAGGTGGGTACCCGAGTGGTATTCATGGACGAGGGCGTGATCGTCGAACAGGGGACTCCCGAAGAGATCTTCGATCATCCGCAGTCGGAACGCTTGCAGAGCTTTCTTGCTAAAGTTCTGTAAAAGAATAATAGTGTTTATTGCAGACAGTTTTGGACGGACAGCCGCGGTTGTCCGTCTTTTTTTTGTGCGGCGACGGCAAAGAAAATCGGAAAATCTATGGTTGATTTCATTTTTGTCTTATGTTATAATTACTGTAATTGTTATGTATTCGGTGATTAATGTGGATGATTTCAAAAAAATCGTTGCTGAAAATATTATAAAACTGCGTACCTCACTCAGCATGACACAGGCGCAGCTCGGTGAAGAGCTGAGCTATTCCGACAAGTCCGTGTCAAAGTGGGAGAGAGGGGAGTCCGTGCCGGATGTATTCGTTCTCAAGCACATTGCCGATCTGGCGGGCGTGACGGTGGACTACATCATCACAAAGCACGACCCGAGCGAGGAGGCGGAGATCAAGAAGCCTGCGCCGAAGGAGCATCGCTACAGCCGCCGTTTTATCTCACTGACGGTTTTGGCGGGTATCTGGACGCTGGCGGTGACCATCTTCGTGATCCTGTGGATCTGCGGCATCATGAACTGGCTGGTATTTATTTACGCTGTTCCCGTATCGCTGATCACGATGCTGGTGCTGAATTCCGTCTGGGGCTCCCGTGAGGTGAATCTGTATATCATCTCGGGTCTGGTGTGGGGCGTGATCGCCTCGGTATATCTGACGGTGCTGGAGCTGAACTGGTGGCAGATCTTCCTGCTGGGCGTTCCCGCGCAGATCATCATCATCCTTGCCTTTTCGATCCGCAACAAGCCGACAGAAAAGCCCGACTGATGCCGAAACATCGCTGTTTATCTGATTTTCTACTGTGAGTAGAGCCTTGAAAAAGCGCTCTACTCCTTTCTTTTTGTGCGTAGAATGCTGTTTTGGATTTTGTAGACCGCGCGCGTACGTGAATAGATTGCAAGTGTATGCATTTTGAGTGATAATAGATGCGGAAATCCCGACGGCAGATGGTTGAGGTCGGGGCGTGAGATCCGAAATAATGACTACAGGAGCGTCATCATGAGTTATATTATCAGCTGTTGCACTACCACCGACATGAACAAGGAACACTACGAAAAGTTCAATGAAAAATATATCGGCTTTCATTATATGATCGACGGCAAGTCCTACACCGACGATATGGGCGAGACCATGTCCATGCAGGAGTTCTACCGTCATATCCGCGCCGGCGCTGAGACGTCCACCTCTCAGGTCGCCGTCGGCGAGTACGTGGACTATTTCCGCAAGCTGCTCGCCACCGGTCAGGACGTACTGCACGCGACACTGTCCTCCGGTATCTCCAGCACCTATCAGAGCGCGCTGACTGCTGCTGAGATGGTTTCCCCGGAGTTCCCCGACCGCAAGCTGTACATCGTGGATTCGCTCTGCGCGTCCTCCGGCAGCGGTCTGTTTGTCGATCTGCTGGCGCAGAAGCGCGACGCAGGCGAGCCAATCGAAGAGGTCTATCAGTGGGCGCTCGATCACCGTCAGAACGTATCTCACTGGTTCTGCTCCACCGACCTGACCTATTACATCAAGGGCGGCAGAGTATCCAAGATCAGCGGCGTGATCGGCGGCGTTTTCCAGATCTGCCCGCTGCTGAACGTCAGCCCCACCGGCAAGCTCGTTCCGATCGCGAAGGTCCGCACCAAAAAGAAGGTGCTGACCGCGCTGGTCGATAAGATGCAGCAGCACGCGCAGGGCGGTCTCGATTATGACGGCCCCTGCTATATTTCCAACTCCGACTGTCTTGCGGACGCGGAATCTGTCAGAAATCAGATCCTTGCCCGCTTCCCGAAGGTCAAGGAGGTACCGATCTTCGATATCGGCACCACGATCGGCTGTCATACCGGCACCGGTACGGTCGCCTTGTTCTTCCTCGGAGATGAGAGGGAGGATGCGTAATGAACGCGTCTCGTACACTTTCCGATGAGCTTTGCGTTGTCCGCAAAAAGCGGATCACGCCGCTCCCGGATTATACGCGCGGCGAGGAGATCGTCAATATGGTCACGCATATCATCGGCGGCGCACTCGCGATCGCGGCGATCCCCCTGCTGGTCGTCGCGGCGGCTCTGCACGGCAATCCGTGGGCGATCGTGACGGGCGCGGTATACGGCGTCGCGCTGGTGATGATGTTCACCGTGTCCAGCGTCTATCACGGTCTGAAGCCCGGCAAGGCAAAGCGCGTGATGCGTGTGATCGATCACTGTGACATCTATTTTCTGATCGCGGGGACCTATACGCCGGTTCTGCTGTGCAATATCCGTCTGCACAGTCCTGAGGTCGCGTGGACGATCTTCGGCGTGGAATGGGGTCTGGCGGCGATCGCCGTCGTCCTGAACGCGATCGATCTCAAGCGCTTTGAAAAGATCTCGATGGCATGCTATATCGGCATGGGATGGTGTATCGTCGCGGTGATCACGCTCGCGATACAGAGCATGACCACGCTGGGCTTTATCCTGCTGCTCGGCGGCGGCATCGCTTTCACCATCGGCGCGGTGCTTTACGGCATCGGCAAAAAGGTGCGCTACATGCATTCCGTGTTCCATGTCTTTGTGGTTATCGGCTGTGAAATGCAGTTTTTTGCCATTCTCTTTTATGTGATGTAAATCGGGAAATGAGTACGGTACAGCGGTTGCTGTGCCGTCTTTTTTGCTCTTTTGTGCGAAAAGAGAAATATTTGTTACCGGTGTCACAATCCTGTCATAAAACTTTATTTTTCCGAATATGTATAATATAATTACTACTAAGAATAATAGAATTAAGATGGGAGGTTTGCCTATGAAGCTGCTCAGAAAACTGACTGCTTTTATACTCGTTTTTTCCTTGCTTGCGGGCACGGTAGCCGCGATCTCCGCCGCTGTAGTGACAGAGGCGGATACCGACCGTATGCCGATCGATGAAACGATCGCCGAAGAGATTCCGCCTTTGTTTGAATCCGGCAAGGCAGATCTCGCCGATACGGCGGCGCAGAGCTACACGCCCCGCTTAACCGCCCCCGCATACAATAACAAATACTACTACTCGGATCTTAACGTTTTCTATAAGTACGGCTGGGGAATGCCGAACTGCACCTGCTACGCATGGGGCAGAGCCTATGAGATCCTCGGCAGAGCTCCCGAGCTGAGCGTATACAGCGCGTATCTGTGGTACGGCTACAATAAGGATCACAACATTTATCCCTACGGCACGACCCCGAAGCCCGGCGCGATCGCATGCTGGGTCTATTCCAGCGGTACCTCCGGTCACGTAGCGGTGGTAGAGAAGATCGAAGGCAATACCGTTACCTTCTCCAATTCCGCCTACAGCGGCATCGAATTCTATACCAACACCGCGCCGATCAACGACCCCTCCGACGGCAACAAGACCTGGATCTTCCAGGGCTATATCTACATCGGCGACTATGAGAATCCTGCGGGTTCTGTGGAAACACCCGCTTCGACCGTTACCACGCCCGCTCCTGAGGAGTCCCAAACAGGCGATGTGTACCGCATCACCTCGTCTGACGGCGTCAATCTCCGCAAGGGCTACGGGACAAGCTATGCTGTTCTCGGCGGCATCGGCTACGGCAGAGACGTCACCGTCATAAGATACAAGAAGAACGAAGGCTATACATGGGGTCTTACGAACTATAACGGCGTTACCGGCTGGTTCGTCACCGATTTTGCAAAGCTGATCTACAAGAAGACAGCGGACACCGCACCGACGACTCCCGCTCCCGCAGCGACGACTCCGGTAACGGAGACCACGCCGCCCGCAAACAGACCGGTCGAATCCTCGGCTGCGGCGAGAGCGCTTGAGAAGTATATCGACACAACGATCAGACCGACCGAAGCACCTACCGAACCGCCGACAGAAGCTCAGACGGAGGCTGCCAAGGGCCCCGCGGTTCCCGAGCGCATGCTGATGATGGGCGATATGGACGGAGATAACGAGTTGACGATCATGGACGCGACACGTATTCAGCTGATCGTAGCGGAGCTGCTGGTACCTACCGAGTATATGCTGACCGTCGGCGACTTTGACGGCGACAGCGTTTTCAACATCATGGACTCGGCGCGCATCCGCTATCATCTGGCGTTCTTGGAAGCATAAGAAGATCCAGACAATCCAATACTTACATAAAACAGGAGCTGTCCCGCGGGGGACAGCTCCTTTGTGTATAGATATAGAGTATTTTTTGTTTGATCAGGTCGTTCTTTCGGACTCATATTCGTTTTCTGATCCGCTTCCGGCTTCATTTCCCGATCCGTTTTCCGATCCGTTTTCTGTATCTGTATAGAGCGGATCGTCAAGCCCCGCAAGGACACGCTGGATCTTGGTGCAGTCGAGGATGGTCACTTCTCCGTCCGCGTCATAGTCGCCGATCTTTTTCTGATAATCGGAGAACTTGTCGAGGTCTGCGAGGTAGCGCTGTATGGCGGTCACGTCCAGAATGGTCAGCTCTCCGTCAAAGTCGACGTCGCCCATAATGAGGCGTATGTCAGCGATCGCCTTGATGACAAAGGTGCCGCCGATGGTCCGATGATATAGCAGTCGCCGCGCTTCGCGTTTGGCTTGAAGATATATCTGCCGCCGCTGACGGTCATCCATTCGGATACACCGATATACATATCGGAGCTGACGTCGGTCTTGCGGACGCTGACGCCGATGCCGGCTTTTCCCTCGGGAACGGTGACGTTATCAAAGTCGATGCAGGTATAGCCTTCGTAGTCGATGGTGCCGGAGCCGAGCAGCTGCCACTGACTCTCGTCGGTAACAGGCGCGCCGCTCTCGTCGAGCGGGATATAGTAAACATCGTAGGCGGAGCCTGCGGCAGTGGACTCAAAGATGACCTTGTCGAGCTCGTTGTACAGCTTGCTGAAATCAAATACATTGACATATGTCAGCTTATCGCGGCTGTCCTTCAGAGCCTCGGACAAACAATCGAAATCATAATTCGAGCCGTAGATCTCGTTCTGATAGAGCTTCTTTGATTTGTCGTACTGTTCGATACCGATCAGTGAGTAGCTCGGTCCGAAGCGCTTTTCAAAGAGATATTTGTCCTCGTAGGAAATCCAGAAATATCCGCCGTCTAAGCTCCACGAGGGTCCCCAGCTGTTTTTGCACAGCCATGCGCCGTTATTTTCGGGACGGTGCTCCTCGTTGAAGTTCTCGCGGCTGTAATCATCGTCCCAGCCGACGATCGAGATGGCGTGTCCCTTGAGCTGTGAGGTGGCCAAGCCTTCCTCGTCGCAGTAATAGGCGGAGTTATCAGCGTTGAAAAAGTTGTATACATAGTGGAAATTGCCGACTGCCGCGCCGTAGTTGTAGACAGCGGTTTTGACGGTTTCGATATCGTTCGCCTTGAGATACACGAGCGAATTCACGCCGACGAAAGGCGCCAGCGCGCTTCCGTATTCTTTGTAATCCTCCAGGCTTTTCTCCGCGGGGAAATCGCTTTCCTTCACCGCGCCACTGCCGGACGTCAGATATCCCATCGCGATGTAGGGATAGCCTGCGGCGTAGTATTCACGCTGCCAGCCTGTACCGTCCTCGCGGGTCGTCGCCCAGTAGTTCATGTGCATCGTGGACAGATGTTCGTCGAAGATGCCTGCCTTCGCCGCGCCGATTTCAAGCGTGGCTGTCGAAGCGTATGCCCAGCAGGTGTTGAATTTCTGACTGCGTACCGGGGTCGCGAACTCCCGGCTGCTGTAGGCTGACGGCAGAGCGGATTCGGGTTCCAGCTCGGAGCCGACCTCGGGGTAATCCGCCGCGACGACGCCGATGTCCAACGACGCCTCGACCGGAGCGATATCTGCTTTTGACGCGTTAGCGCCGACTGTGAGAGAAGACAGCATGGCAACAGCCAGAAGCGCCGCGCATAATTTCTTTTTCATAAAAAACTTCCTCATATATACATTTATATACATCCACATTCTATCATAACCGAAAGTGAATGTAAATACGTTTTTTGTTCATAATAATGACATAGATTTGTAACAAAAGAGGGATTGGATGGAAAGAAGGACCGACCTTGCCGTCGAAGAACGCGAGCTGCTCGGAGAGGATATCAAGGGCGTGGATTATGAGGAGGAAACCGTCGGAGGATTACAGATAGAGCGGCTGAGGATCCGCACCGAACGCGCCGGTCAGCTGCTCAAAAAGCCGAAGGGGACCTATATCACCGCTCAGCTGCCGCCCCTGACGGATAACGTCCGCGATACCGATGAAAGGCTGTTGGCGCTCTCGCGGGAGATCCGCAGGCTGCTGCCGGTCAACGGTCTGGTCCTTGTCGCGGGGCTGGGGAATGTCGAGATCACCCCCGACGCGCTGGGCCCGAAAACCGCATCCAAGGTCATGGCGACGCGGCATATCTCCGGCGAGATCGCGCGCTCCACGGGACTGGACTGTCTGCGTGCCGTGGCGGTGATGAATACCGGTGTGACCGGTCAGACGGGCATCGAGACCGGCGAGCTGCTGATGGGGATCATCAAGCGCATCCGTCCCTCTGCGCTGATCGTGATCGACGCGCTTGCGTCGCGTCGGCTGGAACGGCTCGGCTGTACCATCCAGATCTCCGACACCGGTATATCGCCGGGCGCTGGAGTGGGGAACCACCGTGCGCGGATCGACGCCTCTACCATGGGTGTACCGGTCGTCGCGATCGGCGTTCCGACGGTCGTGGACGCGCTGACGCTCGCGTTTGATCTGCTGGACATCGACGATGAACGGGAGGGGATCCGCCTCAAGCAGGAGGTCTCTCCGTCAGGACGGACGATGGTCGTCACGCCCAAGGAGGTCGATCTGCTGATCGACCGCGCCGCAAAGCTGATATCCCTTTCTGTCAATTACGCCCTGCAGAGCGGGATCGAGGTGGAAGACCTGCTGAGTCTGCTGTAAGGCTTTTCGATTCATATTCCGTCTCATGACTGAATAAACATATTTCAGGTGAGCGTATGAGAAAGCGTATTGTCAAGCGAATAACTGTTTTTCTGTCCCTGATGCTGGTCATCGGACTGAGCCTGACCGCGGTGGCGTACCGTGCGGCAGGATGCTTCGACCTTTTCGGCGACAGCGCCGTAGCGGCTCAGCTGATGGTGTTTTCCAACGGCACCGTGCCGGTCGGAGCGCCCGATGACCGGTCGGAGGATGAGACTGACGCACCGCCGGGTCAGCCGCTCGCTGACAGGACTCCGGCGGCGACGGAAATCCCCTCAAAGCCTGCAAAGACAGCGCATTCCGGCGACACCTATCCGGTAACCGAGATCAGCGGCGGCTCCGGCAATATGAGCTATGACAATATCGAATTCAAGAACACCACGCCGTATGACCCGGACATCGGCGCTCTTCTGGAGGAAAGCCTGCCTTTTTCCGTCGCGGACAACCGCACCGTCCAGGTACTGATCTATCATACCCATACCTGCGAGAGCTATCTCGAAGAGGACTGCGGCTATTATTATGAGGATTATTATCCGCGCTCCACGGACGGCGCGCAGGGCGTGATCGCGGTGGGGGACAGGATCGCCGAATCGCTGAAGGCGCACGGTATCGGCGTCGTCCATGATACCACCCTCCATGATTATCCCTCCTACGAGGGCTCCTATGCCCGCAGCTTGGAGACCGTTCAGGGCTACAAGCAGAAATATCCGGGGATCGTCGTCACGCTCGACATCCACCGTGACGCGATGACCGCCGACGACGGCACCAAATATAAGCCGACATTTACATACAACGGGAAAAAGGCGGCTCAGATCATGATCATGAGCGGATATGATGAAAGCGGCGATTTCCCCTTCTGGAACGAAAACCTGATCTTCGCGGCGAAGCTGCAGAAGGAATGCGAGGATTCCTTCCCCGGTATGACGCGTCCGCTGTATTTCGGAGAGTTCAGCTACAACATGGATTTCAACAACGGCTCGCTGCTGATCGAGGTGGGTACGGACGCAAATACGGTCGATGAAGCCGCCTATACCGGCGAATTATTAGGAAATGCACTGTCCTCAGTCTTGCAAAAAGGCTGAGGATTTGTTATAATATAGAGGATAATGCGGTAGTTTGTGTAATAATACTAATTTCCGATTTTGTTTATCCGTTCGATATGGGTAGATTCACAAAGCGGCTGATGACAGCAATTTCGGGAAACAGTATCAAGGAGCTTATTATGTGCATGAAAAATAAGTTTTTTCTGAGATTTTTCACCGTATTGACAGTGCTGATCTTTATCCTCAGCATTTCCGTACTGGCTGCTCATGCCGATCCGGGCGACGGTTCCGGCGAGGTCATCACCAATGACGGAGGCGACAGCGGGAATGTAGACGGCGGCTCCGGAGACGGGGGAGCTGACAGCGGGAATATCGATTCCGGCGATGGCTCCGGCGATACTCCCGTCGAAGGCGACGGCGGAGGCAGTATCGACGGCGGCAGCAACACGGATGACGGCAACATCTACGATACCCCGACCGAATCACCCGTGCAGGACAGCTATCAGAGTCAGTATGAGCAGCTGCGCGACAGTTACATCAACAGCCTGGATGATCTTGACGATGTGATCTCACAGTATACCCCGAACGCCAATCTCGACGGCCTGCCGACGGTGGCGCCTGCCGAGGTCGCAGAGGCGACGGCTGAGCCGCTGCCTGACGTAGAGGTGTCCGACGCGACGCTGTTCTCCGGCATCATCATGTGGCTGTGCGTGGCGGTCGGCATCTCGGTCGTCGCGGGCGTTATGGTGTCCAAGCGTACCCATCGCGGCGGAGCGTGATCGATGAGGATCGGCAGCGTTGATTTAGGCGGCTTTGCGGCGCTGGCTCCCATGGCGGGAGTCGCCGACAGAGCCTTCCGCGAGCTGTGTATGGCGTTCGGCGCGGGCTATTGCGTCAGCGAAATGGTCAGCTCCAAGGGGATCGCCTACCATTCCAAAAAATCCGCCGACCTGATGGAGGTCTCTCAAAAGGAACACCCCTGCGCGGTACAGATCTTCGGGACCGAGCCGCAGACGATGGCTGACGCGGCGCGATTCGCACTGCAGTATCAGCCCGATGTGATCGATATCAATATGGGCTGTCCCGCTCCGAAGATCTCCGGCTCCGGCTCCGGCGCGGCGCTGATGAAGGATCCCGCCCTGTGCGGCAGGATCATCGCGGCGGTATCCTCCGCGGTCGATCTGCCTGTGACGGTCAAGATCCGTTCAGGCTTTGACAGCGGGCATATCAACGCGGCGGAGATCGCGAAAATCGCCGAGGAAAACGGCGCGGCGGCGATCACCGTCCACGGCAGGACACGGGATCAGTTCTACGCTCCGCCGGTGGATTACGATATCATCCGCGACGTCAAACGCGCGGTGAGTATCCCGGTCATCGGCAACGGCGATGTGACTGACGCGGCTTCTGCAAAACGGCTTTATGAATACACCGGCGTCGATTATATCATGATCGGCAGAGGCGCGCTCGGCAATCCGTGGATATTCCGCGAGGTCAACGCGTATCTGAGCGAGGGCAGGCTGATGCCGAAGCCCTCCCTTGACGAAAAGCTGGACGTCCTCAGCCGCCATATCACCGATATCGTTGCTTATAAGGGAGAATATGTCGGCATGCGCGAGGCGCGCAAGCACACCGCATACTATTTAAAGGGCATCAAAAATGCCGCAAAGCTCCGCGATCTGGCGTTTTCCATGGATACGCTCGACGACCTGCGGAGGCTGATCGAAGAAATTCGGACAAGCAATTGCTGATGAAAGCATTAACATATATCAAGTAAGAATGTCAGAAATATCAGAATTTTTATGGAGGGTATTATGTACAAAGATTTGATGGACTCAATCGGATTTGTCAAAAACTATGACGCTGAGATCGGTGAGGCGATGGCGACTGAGCTGAAGCGTCAGCAGCAGAACCTTGAGCTGATCGCCAGCGAGAACATTGTTTCTCCGGCGGTCATGGCGGCAATGGGCTCGGTGCTGACCAACAAGTATGCCGAGGGTTATCCCGGAAAGCGCTACTACGGCGGCTGCTTCGCCGTCGACGTGGCTGAGGAGATCGCCCGCAAGCGCGCTTGTGAGCTGTTCGGCGCGGATCACGCCAACGTTCAGCCGCATTCCGGTTCTCAGGCAAACCAGATCGTTTATTTCGCGATGCTCGAGCCGGGTGACACCATCATGGGCATGAGCCTTGCCGAGGGCGGTCATCTGACCCACGGCTCGCCCGTCAACATCAGCGGCAAGTATTTCAACGTCGTCAGCTACGGTGTTGATCCCGAGACCCACCGCATCGACTACGATAAGGTAGAGGCGCTCGCAAAGGAATGCAAGCCGAAGATGATCGTCTGCGGCGCGTCCGCATATCCGCGCGCGATCGACTTCAAGCGCTTCCGTGAGATCGCCGACGAGGTCGGCGCATATCTGATGGTCGATATGGCGCATATCGCCGGTCTAGTAGCAGGCGGTCAGCATGAAAGCCCGGTACCGTATGCTCACTTTGTCACCACCACCACACATAAGACCCTCCGCGGACCCCGCGGCGGCATGATCCTCTGCAAGGAGGAGTTCGCCAAGGCGATCGACAAGGCGGCGTTCCCCGGTATGCAGGGCGGTCCTCTGATGCACATCATCGCGGCGAAGGCTGTCTGCTTCAAGGAAGCGCTCCAGCCTGAGTTCAAGGCGTATGCCGAGCAGATCGTCAAGAACTGCAAGGCGCTTGCCGACGGTCTTGTCAAGCGCGGTCACAAGCTGGTTTCCGGCGGTACTGACAACCATGTCATGCTGATGGATCTGCGTGAGGACGGCGTCACCGGCAAGGAGCTGGAGCACAACCTCGACGAGGTGCATATCACCGTCAACAAGAACACCATCCCCGGCGAGCCTCTCTCTCCGTTCGTCACCTCCGGTATCCGCATCGGTACCGCGGCGGTCACGACCCGCGGTCTCAAGGAAGAGGATATGGATGTGATCGCCGAGTGCATCTCGCTGGTCATCAAGGACTTTGAGGGCAACAGGGAAACCGTACTCAGCAAGGTAGCCGCCCTCTGCGAAAAATATCCGTTATATCAATAATCAAATGTGCAGGGGCGGGTCTTGATCCGCCCCTGCAGAGCACTTCACTGATCCGGAGGAAACCATGAACACCCCCTTAGCCGACAGGCTCCGCCCCGAATCTCTCGACGATATCGTCGGTCAGAAGGAGCTTCTCGCTCCCGGACGGCCGCTCCGCAGGATCATCGAGAGCGGGAACATTCCCAATCTGATATTCTACGGTCCCTCCGGCGTCGGCAAAACGACGCTGGCTTCGTACATCGCGCGCATCACCAACCGCAAGTTCAAGAAGCTCAACGGCACCACTGCCTCTACCGCCGACATCAAGGAGATCGTCGGCTCGCTGAACACCTTTGAGGGGCTCAACGGCGTACTGCTGTATCTGGACGAGATCCAGTACCTCAACAAAAAGCAGCAGCAGACCCTGCTGGAGTTCATCGAGAACGGTTCGATCACGCTGATCGCCTCTACCACGGAGAACCCTTATTTTTATATCTACAACGCGATCCTCTCGCGCTCGACGGTGTTTGAGTTCAAGCCGGTGGAGCCGGAGGAGGTCGAGCGTGCCGTCCGCCGTGCTGTGCGCATCCTCGGCGAGGAAAAGGGCAAGCCGATCGATTTTTCCGACGGGGCGGTCGCCCATATCTGCAAGGCGTGCGGCGGCGACGTCCGCAAGTCGCTCAACGCAGTGGAGCTGTGTGTGATCACGGGCGACAACGGCGACGCCGTGACGGTCGACGAGGCGCTCGCAAAGTCGCTGACACAGCGCTCCGGTGCGAAGTATGACCGAGACGGCGATTCTCACTACGACGTGATCTCCGCGTATCAGAAGAGCATGCGCGGCAGCGACGTCGACGCGGCGCTGTTTTATCTGGCGCGTCTGGTGGAAGCCGGCGATCTGATCTCCGCCTGCAGACGTCTTGTCGTCTGCGCGTGCGAGGACGTCGGGCTCGCGTATCCCCAGATCATACCGATCGTGAAAGCCTGTGTCGATATCGCGATGCAGGTAGGTTTTCCGGAGGCGCGCATCCCGCTTGCGGACGCTGTGATTTCCGTCTGCCTCGCGCCGAAATCCAATTCCGGTGAAAGCGCGATCGACGCCGCTTTGGCGGATGTTCGAGCGGGACTGGGACAGGTCGTCCCGCGTCAGCTCCAGAATGTTCACTACGACGGTGAGGAGAGGGAAGAGAAGGGACAGCATTATCTGTATCCCCATTCCTACCCGAACCACTGGACCCAACAGCAGTACCTGCCGGACGACATCAAGGATCACCGCTATTATCGATTCGGCGAAAATAAAACCGAGCAGGCGTACAAAACCTACTGGGAAAAAATCAAAGGAAACTAAATTGAGCAAAACCTCCGGAAAGCCGGAGGTTTCTTTTATGCATTTTCAATAACCCGGTGATATCGGCATGTACAAATTGCACAGTTTTTTTGCTCTATTTTTTACCATTCATAATTCTTTATCGGAAAAATAAAAAGCTTGACTTTTATTAAAATAAATTTGTATAGCTATGATTATGCGAAAAAATGCAGAAAAGGAGGAAAACTATCGTGAGAATATCAAAAAAGTCCGAAAAGGCATTGTTATCTCTCGTGCTCGTCGCGGCGATCCTGATCTCCGTGATCGCCTGCACGCTGGTCGTTCGCGCGGAAGAGAACACCGAGCTTGCAGCGCAGGGTGCGGAGAACTACTACCTTTGGGGACTGAACACCAACGACCCGGATTTCGGCGCGATGCACTCGCCGACGGGTTCATTCTCCTACGATGGAACAAAAGGCTATTACTACTATGACCTTAACGGCTCAACCGGCGACTACTGCTTTGTCGTTTCCAAGTCGACCGATTCCGGTTCGAACGCCGTCAAGGCTCCTGCAGTCGGCAATGTCCAGAACGCAGGCAAGTACTATCTTTCTCAGGGCAACTATCGCGGCTACGCGTGCATGCACTTATGGAACCCTTCCGGAGATGCAGTGCGTATCTACTTCACCTCTGAGAATGCAGGTCTGAACGTTATCGCTCAGTCCGAAGCAGGCAATACCCCAACCACCCCCGTGACTCCTACCACACCCGTGACCCCCACAACGCCCACCCCCTCAAGCGGTTATGTCTACTGCAAAAATACCGCCGGCTGGGGTACAGTCTGTGCGTGCATGTGGACGACCGGCGCGTCCGATCAGAATGCCGGATGGCCGGGCGAATCGATGGAGAACATCGGGAACAATGTCTGGCGCTACAAGGTGTCGGGCAGCTACGCCAACATCATTTTCAACAGCGGTTCCGATGCGAACAAAACCGGGGACATGACCTTCCCGGGCACCGGAAAGATCTATGACAACAGCACCGGTCAGTGGAGCGATTACAGCGATGACCCCACGCCCACCACACCCGTGACGCCTACCACTCCGGTAACTCCCACCACTCCGGTGACCCCCACTACTCCCGTGACGCCGACCACCGATCCCTCCGGCAAGAAGAT
>ONAS01000015.1 GCA_900315815.1 uncultured Eubacteriales bacterium | reverse complement strand
CCCCAGAAGGTGAACACGATCACCGCGGCGAATTCGGGCTCGAATTTTAGTCCGATCAGCCGAGCCGAGCCGTAGTAGACGATGAATAGCAACACTAGCTGCGGCATGATGCGCACGATCTCCAGATAGACGCGGCAGATCGCCTTTGTCACTGGGTTTTTGAACGTCATGACGACGCCGAGCAAAATTCCCAGAACGATGGATAATGCGACGGAGATCAGGCTGATTTTCAGCGTGACCCACATGCCGCCGAGCAATCGCGTGAAATTCGTGCCCTTGAATAATACGTCGAAGCCGAGATCAGTTACCAAAGCTTGCATATCTCAGCCTCCTTTCGACAACAGAGCCGATGATCGACACCGGCAGGAGCACGATCAGATAAAAGACGACGACCAGAAACAGACTCTCGACCGTCGTACTGCTCACGGCGATCCTGTCCTTTGCCGTGAACATCAGCTCCAAGATGGAGATACAGGAAAAGACGCTCGTCTCTTTCAGAAGGAAGATCAAATTCGCGACGAAGGCGGGCACGGAGTAGGTCACCGCCTGCGGCAGAATGATGTGGAACATTGCCTGCCTGCGCGTCATGCCGAGGCTGAGCGCGGATTCCATCTGGATCGTGTCGACCGCCTCGATGCCGGAACGGAAGGTCTCGGCCATATAGGCGCCGCCCAACAGTCCCAAGCCGACGATGCCGCAGGTCAGCTCGTCTGTCACGATCCCGAAAAGCTTCGGGATGCCGTAGTAGATGAAAAATAGCTGGATCAGCAGGGGCGTGTTCCGCAGAATCTCGATATAGATTTTAGCGATCGTTTTCAGTACCGGAACCTTGAAGTGAACGATCAAAGCCGTCACCAGCCCCAGAACGATCGAGATCAAGATGCCGAACCAGCCAGTATATAAGGTTATCAACAGACCGTCCTTATATAAAGGTAGATAGCTGACGATCACATCCCAGTTCACAACAACCCTTCTTTCCTGAGCCCGTTATCCGTTTGGGCAAAAAAAGTAAGGGAAGCATTACGCTCCCCCCTCGCATCTGATCAATCAACACGATTTGAGAGCATAACGAACCAAAGCACGACCGCAGCTGCCGCACATACACATCATCATACAGGTGTTTTTTGATGCTGTCATAGTCGTTATCTCCTTTCGAATGAGTGCAAGCGCATTATAAACCCTACTTACCTACTTTGTCAATAGGTTAATTGCAAATTAAGCAATCTATCCAATTATTTTTTCTGCATGGTACAGTTTATTCGTGTGAATGACCATTTGACACGATTTCTTTTCGCTTTTGTCGTCTGACGCGATTGATTTGCCGTTCAAAATCCCCGTTTTCGATCAGTCTTGCCAGAACCAGTTGAATGAACGTCGGCACCGTGCAGGAATAAAAACCGAGCCGATCTTCAAAAACCGTAACAAGGTGCTCCGGCAGTATCATATACCCGACACGCAGTGCAGGTGAGATCGTTTTGGAAAAGGTGTTCATATAGATCACATTTTCGTCAGTTGTGTGAGAAAACAAAGATTCCTCCGGCTTTTTGGATACCGAGAATTCCGATTCAAAGTCATCCTCCACGATATACCGCTGTCCCTTTGCCGCCCATTTCAGATATTCAAAACGCTTCGACGCGCTGGCTGAGACGCCGCTGGGGTAGCTTCGATACGGCGAGATATGTAGGATATCGGCCTTACTGTGCCACAGCGCGGCGCTGTCGATCCCGTCCTCACCCAGACGCAGTTTCTCAACGGACACATCACAGGCGCGGTACACCTGCTCGATCTTTTTATAGGACGGGGATTCAATCCCGTAGGTTTTTTCGTATCCAAGTAATTCTACGATCAGGCTGTACAGATATTCCGAACCGGAGCCAATGACGATATGCGACGGCTCGGCGACGATCCCTCGGCTTCGCGCAAGATACTGCGCGATCGCATGCCGCAGTTCTTCACATCCTTTATTAGGCGATTTCTGCAGGATAGCGTCCGGCATATCCGTGATGACAGCGCGCATGGTCTTAGCGAGTACGGAATAAGGAAACGGATAAGATACCGAGCTGTTTTGATGTGTTACGGGTGGTTTGCTGATAGCCTGTGATGGTACAGCAAAGCCGTCCTCACCGCGGAAGATCACAAAATACCCGCTGCGCTCTCTCGACTCGATGTAGCCCTCATCACATAACAGCGCGTAGGCGTGTTCTATGGTAATTACACTGACGCCTGTTTCTTCGGCAAGAATTCTTTTTGACGGCAGCTTGGAGCCGTAGGAAAATGCACCGCTGACGATGTCCTCCCTCAACTGCTGATATAGCTGCAGATAAGCCGGAATATGCTGATTTACATTTACTGTATACTTCATCTGGTTATATTATTTTCTCCTATTTTGATTATTTTTATATTATCAAATCCATTATATACTGTCCTCATTCAAATATCAAGGAGGAAATAACCGTGTCAGAAAACCGTTATGAACTGAACAAAAACCTTGCCCAAATGCTCAAGGGCGGCGTCATCATGGACGTCACCACTCCCGAACAGGCGAGAATCGCCGAGGCGGCAGGAGCCTGTGCCGTGATGGCGCTCGAGCGCATCCCTGCCGATATTCGCGCGGCAGGCGGCGTATCGCGCATGAGCGACCCGAAAATGATCAAAGGCATACAGGACGCAGTGTCGATCCCCGTGATGGCGAAATGTCGTATCGGTCACTTTGCCGAGGCACAAATATTAGAGGCTATCGAGATCGACTACATCGACGAGAGCGAGGTGCTCTCCCCCGCGGATGATAAATACCACATCGACAAGACAAAGTTCAAGGTGCCGTTTGTATGCGGCGCAAAGGACTTAGGAGAAGCGCTGCGCAGGATCAACGAGGGAGCCGCCATGATCCGCACCAAGGGTGAGCCGGGTACAGGCGACGTCGTTCAAGCGGTGCGGCATATGAGATTGATGCAGGCAGAGATCCGCAGGATTAGTTCATCCGCTGAGGACGAGCTGTTCGACATCGCAAAGGGGCTTCAGGTGCCGTATGGCCTCGTGCAGTATGTACACGAAAACAAAAAGCTGCCTGTCGTCAACTTTGCCGCGGGGGGCGTTGCAACTCCAGCTGACGCGGCGCTGATGATGCAGCTCGGTGCAGAGGGCGTCTTTGTCGGCTCGGGTATCTTCAAATCCGGCAATCCTGAAAAACGCGCCGCCGCGATCGTCAAGGCAGTCACCAACTTCACCGACGCGAAGCTCCTCGCGGAGTTATCGGAGGACTTGGGAGAAGCAATGGTCGGCATCAACGAGAAGGAAATCGAGTTTGAACACGAAGAAATGCTCTCAAAACTTGGCGTGGCGTCATTTGAGATCCGAAAGAAAAATGATCTGATGCGTTCCTTTGACGGACTGATCATTCCGGGCGGGGAGAGCACCGTTCAGGGAAAGCTGTTAAAGGAATTAGACCTGCTGGAACCGATCAGACAGCTGATCTCAGATGGCTTGCCCGTGTTCGGTACCTGTGCCGGGTTATTACTGCTTTCTAAGCGGATTGAAAACGACGAACGCTCCTACCTTGCCACCATGGATATCACCGCCGTTCGCAACGCCTACGGCAGACAGCTCGGCAGCTTTTACACAGAAGAGAGCTTTGGCTCCATCGACAAGGTACCGATGACTTTCATCCGCGCACCGTATATCAAAGATGTATCGGACAGTGTAGAGATCCTTGCAACTGTTAATAGCAAAATCGTCGCTGCAAGGCAGGACAATCAGCTGGTAACAGCTTTTCATCCCGAATTGAATGAGGATCTCACCGTACACCGATACTTTACGAATATGTGCAGTGGAGAGTAATTAAACCGGAATATAGATTAGTTGACATATTCGAAAGTGTGGCCTATGATGTGTTGTGGGATCTGAAGATCGGCAAGCCTATCGGCGATGCTGATAACGATGGTGAACTTACAATTGTTGATGCAACTCTCATCCAACGTTACAGAGCGAAATTGATAAGCGATGAAGAAATCGGAGAGGTCTACTGGTTGTGTGATGAAAACGACAGAGAGATGAAATACGCTGATGCAGACCAAGACGGAGAAGTAACCATTCTTGACGCAACAAGAATCCAGCGCAATCTTGCCGGATTAGATTGACAATTGAATTATTTGCAGACAATAACATCGAAGGCGGAGCTGACCACTCCGCCTTTCGTGCGTTTTAAATTCCTATTTGCTTACCTGTTGACTATCTCTTAAAATCGGTTATAATAGAATCAGAAATAATAAAGGAGGTAGCCTTATGTGTACACAGAATGAAGCCGTCGTCATATTGCGTGAAGTATATGAGGGCTGTGAAGCCATCTTCGGAAGTATCAAAGAAGCCTATCTCTACGGTTCCTATGCGAGGGGCGATTATCACGAGGAATCCGACGTCGATATCCTTTTGACGGTCGAACAACCTCAGTCAATTATCTCAAAGCACCGCATGGATATTGCACGCTTATCCAGTGATCTCAGCTTAAAGCATGATATCACCGTATCGATCAGCGTCAAGCCCGCTGAGCAGTTTGAGAGATATAACACGGTGCTGCCGTTCTATCAGAACGTCGTGAGAGAGGGGATCAAGTATGCAAGCTGATGAATGGAAAGCGATCTCCAAAATCAGGTTGGAGCGTGCAATAGAGTTCTACGAGGACGCGGTCGCGCTGTATAATCAAGAAAGATACAGAAGCGCAGCAAGCAGATTGTATTTTGCCGTGTTTCACGCCATGCGCGCGGTATTAGCGCTTGATGGAATCGACCGTAAGCACCACAGCGGTATCATCTCGGAGTTCCGCAGGTTGTATGTGAAAACCGGTATCTTTGACAGAGAAGCGTCCGGCATCATCGCTTCGGTATCTCTCATGCGCCACGACAGCGACTATGACGATTACATCCCGATCGAAAAAGAGGATCTGGAAGAAATGCTCCCCAAAGCAGAGAAGCTGATAACCTCGGTCAAGGAGTATCTGGAGCCGATACTTGCCGAAAAGAACGAGCAAGAATAACTGATGCATATTTGTAACGCCGCAGAAACAGTATCGTTTCTGCGGCGTTTTTTAGTTCGTCAGAATGACCTTATACCTGCAAATCCCATGATTGTTTTCTCTCACGATGAGTGTGTTCGGAATCTTCGCCAACCACTTTTTGCTGACGGTATTGTTGCCGTAATAGGCGTCGAAGCTGGTGACGGGCAGGACGATCCAATCGGTGTCTTCCTGCTTATTGGTATAGTAGTAGCGGAACAACTCAGCGATGATCTCTTTCGGTACGCCGTTGGTGTCGGATTGCTCCAAGTGTTCCATTACTGTTTCGGAGAGTAAGTATTCTTCCATTCTCAATGAGCCTGCTTCGAGCACATCGGCGAGGATGTCGTCAAAGCGCAGCGTCCACGCGCCCTTTGTGTTAAGCGCAAAGATCGGCACTTGGAGTTGACGTACTCTCTTCTTCCATTGTGCCGTAAAACCTTTTGCGATGCCCTCGCACTTTTTCTGTGCGGATTTACTCACCAAATCGGGATGATCTTTTACAAACCGAATCACACTTTTTATATGGCGGTAAAACCAACCCTTACCGTCCTCATCTACCAGCTCCGGAAAGTCGGCGGACAGCTCTCGAAAGTCCACCGGCGGTTCGGAGCTTTTCTTTCTATCCGGTACACTGCACCATGCACACAGCGCTTTGCGTACATATTCGATTCTGTCATACGGATCGCCTTTGAACAGTGCCCCGTCTTTATCATGAAACAAATATCCCCGTGCAACTATCGTCAGGATTCGCCCGAAACCCGTAAAGTCGGATATCATATCGAAGGTAAACCGACCGAGATATGACGTGTCGGTTTTGCGAGCCGCTGTATAAACCGGCTGTTCGGTATATACTTTGAACTCAGCCCATTCATTTGTCATGGCTTATCCTCCTGCAATTCTCCAACACCGTCATCGGCATGACCTCAAGCGCAAACTGCCGCTCACCGAGAGCGACCGCACATTTCAGTACTTCGTTCCAATCATAGCTTTCTTTTCCTTTTATGTTCGGCTTCAATAGCTTCTGACAATTCTTGATGACCTGCTGTTTATAATCGTCTTTACCCTTTATGCCATTTAGTAAGCTTTTCAGATCTTCGCTGTCATCTTTGCGAATCAGGCTCTTTGATATACCTTGTGCGCGGTACATATCGTCGAGGTCGCAGATGATATCGCCGAGAATACGATATCCTCCGTAACGGAAATCACAGAACAGCTCACGGTATTGCAGATCGATAGCGCCCCGTATGATAGTGTAAGTTGTGGTAAGTCTCTCCGACGGCGGCGTCAGGTGCCAGTTCTTTTCTGAAAGCATGATCCGCGCCTGATGAATATCCTGCGCGAGCATATTGTCAAAGGCATGGTACAGTTCATCAACTGAAAAGCGGTTTTCCAGTCCGCGTGCGAACAAGATTCGCTCGATATCGCTTTGTCGTTTCCTTTCTTTCGGAATGTGACGGTTATACCGCAGGCGACTCAGCGCCTCGCGGTATGCTGTTGTGATCGACCTTGTCCTTTCAAGGATGTGCGGATCAAGATTATTCTCCCAACCCTTTCTCTGTGCAAAGGAGAACAAATCTTTATCCGGCGCGGGCTGTGCTTTGTGAATCACAGTAGATTCTCCCAATGCATAGGCGTAAAACGGAAGCTTTTCGAGATTCGAGCTGACTGTGCTCCACTCCGTTTTGTTGATAAACTCTTCTATCCGCTTTGCTGTAGTCGGCTGATACCACTTCCGCTCTGCACTGTCGCCAATAATCGCCTTATATTGCAGGAACAGGCTTTTCTTTGCTTTTCGTACTTCGAGAAATCCAAAATCAAGAAAGTGCGCGTAAAGGAGGCATTACCATGAGCACGAAGATTACTTACACCAGACAAGGCGACTACAATCTACCAAACCTGACCTTACCAGAGCAGGACAATCGGGAGATTGGAATCTGGGGGCAACGCCATAGGCGATATCTGAAAGAGCATCACAGAATTCTTTGACTCACACCGTATAATTGGTACAGAAATCACCCTAACAATTCTCAGAACAGAGAGGACGAGCTATGAACATCGTATTAGTTGATGACGACAGGATTTATCTGGACGATCTACGGGATACGGTCACGCAGATGTGCGAAGCAAACCATATCAATGCGACGATCACCGCGACAGACAAGCCGCTGTCGTTGCTGGAAAAGAACATCTACAATCATTATGACGTGATCCTTCTCGACATCGATATACTAAAATTCACCGCTTTTCACTTGCCGGAACATTATAGCATATCAAACATATGTTTGTCGATATAAATTAGAAATTATGTTCTATTCTTCTTTTATAATCCTTAATAATGCGTTCTATTTCATTGATGATATGAACATCCTCCACCGCCATAATGAGCTTGCGCCATATCTCGAACATATAGTCCCGGTCGGCGAGCTGCTCGGGAGTGAATACTTGATGAAGTACGAATGTACCCCAATCCATCGTGGGAGCAAACTTCCGCGTATATACGCGCGATACCTGTTCAAATGCGACGATTTTGATATATCCTTTTTTGATAAGATCGTTGACGATGTGATGGATATAACTGTCCTTCCAATGCTTATCGGGCGAGGCATTGATGATCTCTGTACACGACAAAGGTTCGCTGCTGTTCCACAGCAAACGCATGACTTCTCTTTCGCTCTTCGTCATTTCCGGCAGCATCTTTATTTCCTCCCGTTGATAGATAAAACCATTTTTTCCATCTTCTCGGCATATCGCTGTGCTTCATACGCGCCGCCATGATCCCGTATGGTGTAAGCGATCACGACGTCACTGTTGTCGATCATCCAGCAGCTGCGGGCTTTGACAGCGGCTCTTTTGAGAGCTTCGCAATGACATATTAAAAAACACTTGCCGCAGGCTCGGACACTGTGACAACGAGCTGTATGATCTGCACTTGAAAAAAGCGCACGTGCGCCTGCATAAAGGCTCCGCCTTCGGCAAGAGCGGCGAGGGCTTCATGCGCCTGAACTTCGCCTGCCCGCACAGCGTACTGAGTAAAACGATCAAAAGAATGAAAAACGTGTTATTGGAGGTTTCTTCCGTGATACCCTCTATCTCAACATACGATTGCGATTTTTTGACATTTTTATTGACTATTATACAGTAATAGTATAAAATATTAGTGCATATACACAAAATCTTTCAAGGAGGAACAGAACATGAAGAAGATATTCAAAACCACGCTTTCTCTGATTCTGTGTCTGACAATGCTGACCGGTATCGTCGTGAGCGCACGCGCTGTCCAGACGACAGCGTCCGGCGTCAGGGAATACACCCGCTTTGCGGATCTCAGAGAATTGGAAAAGACCTATCTGTCTTACAGCAAGGAGCGTTCCGTTCAGTATCCGAACGGCGGGATGATGCTTGCCGAAACATCCGGCGAGCTGAGTATGGGCATGATTTATGCCATCGATATCTTCCGTATAGGCGGTACAAAGGGCAAGGCGAGCATCAAGCTTAGCACCATCGATATGACCGCCGGCTACGGTGAGGCGTATCGGATGTATCTCAGCAATAAGCTGTCGGACGAGGGCGTCGAGGGCAGCAAAAAGCTATACTACTACAACACCGGACTTCCGTATATCGCCCGTCAGGAAACGCAGAGAACCGTCCTGATGACGCAGGACGACGAGGCTGAGGCGCTGAAAGATGCGTCCGAGATCAACGATCTCTCCAGCGAAAGTATGCCGAAGTCCAGCGAGACCGTCCTCAGCTTTGCGGACGGCGAGAACAGAAAGACCGTCTATATCGAAACCTATCAAACAGACGAGGTTACCGACGATCTTGAATTCATGCTGACGCTCTCACAGCCCGAGAACTGCGCTATCACACCGGCGACCTCCGGCATCTATACCATCAAGGAAACCAGAGAAAAACCAAAGGCGACCGTTGAGATCGCGTCGACCTCCGTCAATCCCGATGACGCCGAGGCGTATGTGACCGTGACCCGTAAGGGCAATCTCGGCGGCTATGATTCCTTCAGACTGACCACAAAATCCGATACCGCCAAAGCGGACGAGGATTACATCGCCGTCGCCGAGGATCTGCGCTTCATGCCGAACGTCAGCCAGCTCAAGGTACCGGTCACCCTGCTTGACGGCGCCTCCGACGGCGAGCGGTTCAGCGTAGAGCTGAGCGATCCCTCCGGCAATATCAGCATCAAAAAGGATACCGCTACCGTCACCTTTAATAAGGATACCGACCTCGCCCCCACCGGCGGCGAAAGCACCTTTGCCGTTTCCGACGGGACCTTCAAATCCAGCAGCTACCGCGACTGTGAATTCGTCGATCTGAGCAAATTCCACAAAGAATCGTCAATCAACGGCTCATGGAAAGAATACGCTACCTATTCTTACAAAGATAATAAGCTCACGCTCGCATGGTCGCAGGGTAAGGCGACCTGCTCCGCTATCGATGCTATGTCGTACGCAAAGCTCGATATGACCGGTATCAAAAATGTCCATGTCTGCGAAGATTCCATGTTTGGCTCCTGCGTATGGGATTACGGCGCGGTTGTCTTTAACAATACCAATCCCCTTGACGACGGCGACCGCAACTGCGATTGGATGGATACCCTCCCCTCTAACAGAGGAAAAGTATGGGATCTCGGCGACTATACGAAAGATCATAAAACATATGATTTTACACCGGATACATCCAAGAGCTGTTATGTGTATCTGGTCCTGCGCAAAGGCCGCTGCGGCGGTACCGCGACCGTGAGATTCCATAACTACGCAGGCAACAAGGACTGCGCAATGCGTCTGGATCTGGTCAAATACCACCTGAATATCGTCGACCCCGATCCGATCAAGATATTTGAGAACGGATCGCTCGCGGACGAGCATGTCGTCACGAACGTTCAGTTCACCGACCCCAACAGCGCAAGCGCCAACTATACGACGAGCGCGGACTTCTACCGCTACGATACCGTCACCATCAAGGGAAGCATCGACCAGAAGTACGGCTCTGCCACGCTTGTCGGCATCCGGCTGAAGGGCGGAGACGGAAATTATTCCGACGTGATCCCCATCAGCGGCGGCAACGTCTGCTTCGATCCCTCCTTCCTCAGCACCTATGGCAATTATCTCGATAAGAACAACAATCTGACCATCAAGCCGGAATACACCTATGATCAGGTGAACCTGACCGTCCAGAGCTATGAGGACACAAAAACCGGCGTGAAGTTCGTCGCCGATAACGATAACCACAGGGGCACCTTTACCGTGGGCGGCAGAGATTACGGCACCGTGACATGGGACTATGACAGCTCCCGCCCCTATTACTGCAGCGGCGATACGATCCGTTTCACCTATACTCCCGGCGAAGCGGGCGTGAATAATTCCGTCGCGTATGAATACCGCTTTGCCGATGTGGAATCCGATCTGGCATCCGCTCAGTGGTACAAGACTTCCACCGGAACGAATACGATCCCGGTCACATTGTCGGATCGGTACTTCTCTGTTTCACCCTATATCATCGATCAGACGGTCGAGACCCGCCTGATGGTCACCAATCCCGACTGCGGCGACTTTACGGGCAAGGGGACGAAGTACGCCTCTTCGGACGGGAGCAAGACCATCGTCACCGGCTATTACATCGAGGGCAAAGACGCTGCGTCTACCCTTGACAAGAGCTTTGACCAATACGCCGCGGGCGAACGCCTCGACTTTACCGCGACGCCCGCTAACGGCTACTACGCCGAGTGGACCTATACCGACGCCGCCACCCATCAGGAGGTCACCTATCGGGGCAACAGCTTCTACTATATTGTTCAGAACCCCTTCTCGGTGCTGGATAATACGATCTCGCTGACCTTCAGGCAAAGGACGCTCGACTACAGTCTTGTCAGTATTCCGGTACACGGCAGCATCAGTATGCCGCAGGGCTCTATCCTGCATCCCGCTACCGCGAATACGACCATCACGGTTCCCGCCGCAGGCGCGATCATCTATATGGACGGCTATGTCGCAAAAGCAGACGACGGCGGCAACTTCACCTTCAAGGAAAACACCACCGATGATAATCCCGCCGACGCCAAGATAACGATGCTCTCCGATAACGCCGCCATGGTAGTTCACAGTATCGACGAGACCCACCGCGCGCTGGTGCTGTACAACGGCAACTTCTATATCGCCGACGTACTTTTGCAGACAATCGTGACAGGTGATTCGATCGGCGTCGACATCACGATCGACTCCTCGTCGAACCTCGGCGTCATCCCCACCCGCGTCGTCGCGACCAGCAAGGATACCGGTACCTACGGCGATACGATCACGCTGGTCAACGCGCGCACGGTCACTTTTAAAGTGGACTTTGACGCCCGCAACGTGGATAAAAAAGTCAACCTCACCAAGTGGAGCTTTGTCGGCGAGAACGGTATGCTCCGCAAAACAACGGACGTCAGCGTCGACGACGGAAATTCCTACGCGGTGCTCAACAGCGTCGTCGCAGAGGATGCAAAACAGGGCGACCGGCTGTTTGTCGAATTCTACAACCGCAGCTATAGCAGCTCTGCCGACGAGGTGCTGACATACTACGGAAAATTTGAGGTCGGCTATCAATTCCAGAATGCCAATATCGAGACGTCAGTCAGCTATATGCCCGACATCGGCTACTACGACGAGGATCCCGACAATGACGGCGATCTCGCCGCTACCGGCGCAAAATACGGAAAGGTCCCCGAAGCGCCCGGCATCGGACCGCTCAGCCCGATGGTCTCGCTCTTCGGCTTCCTGCCGAGCTACAGCGACTCCGCGACCGGTCAGAAAGATAAGGATACCGGCAAGGATCTGTATACGCTGGAGATCGGCATTCAGCTGGAGATCGGACGCACCATGTCGACTGACGGCACCTCCAAATGGGATATCGCCAGCTTGAAGGAGCAGTGGAAATCGCTGTCCGATACGCTGACAAAATCCCCCGGCGAGATGATCCAGAACATGCATACCAGCGTCTCGATATCCGTCACCATCTCCTTTACCTATCAGCTCGAATACTATAAAGCCGATAACGGCGACCGCCACTATACCGAAAGCGTATTTGTCATCGGCGGCAAGCTGGGCGTCAAAGTGTCTATCCCGTTCTCCATTGTCGGTATCCCGTGCTTTGCCTACTTTGAGATCTCTGCCGATAACGTCGGCTATATCGTCAATACGCCGAGCAGCGATACCCCCGGCTATTGGACGAGCGATACGGTGAGCAACAGCAACAATTCCGATACGCACGGACGCTTTACACAGGACTTTAAAATCGAAGTAGGTCTGGGCGTCGGCTTCGACGGACTGGCGGCGATCGGCGGTCATATGGATGTCGATCTGATCAGCGAACTCGACGGACTGAGCGACGGCAAGATGACGCTTTCGCTCTCCGGCGGCATCTTTGCCCAGCTGATATTCTTTAAGGTCGATCAGACGTGGAATATCCACGATTGGACGCTGCTGGATTCATCAAAAGACGTCGCTTCCGTCGCGCAGAACCTTTTGAACGAAAAGAGCAAAAGTCTGATGGATACCAAGCTGTGCGATATGAAGCTCGCCGAAGCATCGGAGCAGCGTGATACGAACATCAACAACGGCGTTGATATCGCCGAAACAGGCGCCGCTCAGGCGATCAACGAGCTGTACGCAGAGGAAAACTCCGCCCAGTCGCAGCCGGTCATCGCCCGCATCTCCGATACCAGATACCTGATCGCAACCATGATGAGCGACAATGACAACAAGTTTGTCCTCCATACCTACACCTATGACGAGAAAAACAAGACCATCACGAATAACGGCAGTCCCGTCAACGCTATGGCAAACCGTTTCTCGGCAAATGCAGAAGAATCACAGAAGCTGGCGGACTGCTCCGACCTTGTTACCAACGTCGACCTCATCGACTGCGGCGATAAACTCTTGATGGTATGGGTGGCAAGCACCGCGGACGACTATCTGGGTGAAAACACCGACGACGCGCTCAACTCCATGAAACTCGCCGCTATGACCTTTGACAAAGAGACCGAGCAGTTTGAAGACTATCATGTCCTCGATCTGCCGCAGCATACCGTTCCCAATCAAGTCAAGGGCGTGTATAATGCCGATTCCAAAAAGGCTCACATCGTATTTGAGGGTCTTGACAGCACCGGCATGACGGATCAGTCTACCCTCGCCGAGTGGAACGACTGTCCCGTCAGTCTGTACTCCTGCACGCTGGATATGAGTGCAGACAATCGCGCGTTCACCCCTCCCGAAAGAGTCGATACCAACGGAAATACCGTGACCGGCTTTGATGTTTCTGCATATGACGGCGGGTTCCTGCTCTCCTATATCTGTGCCGAAGAGAACTCGCTGATCCTTGAGACCCCTCTCACCGACACAGAGTACAACAATGCCGATTACGGCACACAGAACCTGATGTACCTCAACCGTTATTCCGACGAAGGGGAAAAGCCGGTACAAGCCTCCTCGATCATGATCGCCGACGAAGACCGCGTCACCGCCAATCCTCAGTTTGCACAGGTCAACTACGGCGGCGTGACGAACACTCTGCTGTTCTTCAAGTGCAACGGCAGATACGGCTATCAGAATATCGAAAACCTCTACATCCAGTATCAACACAACGGCAATCAGCTCTCCGGCGATCAGATGAATCCTCAGTTCATCACCAACGATAACGATCATACCACCGGCAGCGACTTCAAGGTTTATCCCGGCGACGGAACCATCTTCGCGCTGTGGACGCTCTCACAGGGCAATCAGCAGCAGATCTGGGGACGCCAGCTGATCTTTGACGAGAACAGCATCGAATATTTCGATGAGACCGCTGTCGTAGATGAGAACGGTCAGGTCAGATATGACGGTGATCAGCCTGTTATGTCTGCACTGCCCGGTAAGATATCCATCCTGCACGGTACTTGGGGCAATAAGGCTCAGCTGACCAGCGGAGGTTCGATGAATGATCCGTCGACCGGTCTTTACAAGAGCAACTTCGACGCACTGATCTTCGGTCCGGATCGGCTGATCTCCGCCTACAACTCCTACGACCTTGATTACGGTACCGAAGAGTACGGCGATACCATTACCGCCGTCAACAACCGCTTTGTTGTCAGCGAATTCAATATCGGCTCGAGCTATTCGGTGGACGATTTTTCCAATGCGCTTGAGGTCAGCGATCTGACGCCCAACCCCGGCGATGTTGTTGATGTGACCGCAAAAGCGACCAACGACGGATTCAGCACCGGCCGTGACGTTTCGCTCAAGCTGTTCGGCTCGGGTGCGATCGGCGAGATCGGTTCTGTTGATTATCCGATCTGGTGCGCCGAGGATGAAAAGACAGCATCGTTCAAATTCACCGTACCCGAAGGCGTTGAAGCGAACAAGATCTCGCTGTGGTATGAGATCTTTGAGGACGGCAAGTCCATGTTCAAGTCCGAATCTCTCTCTTTCAAAAGCGATCCCGATCTGGTGATCCGTGTCGCCCATGCCAAGCCCGTACAGCACCTGACAGAGGACGACGATACCACTAACTATCATGTTTGTGCAACGATATACAACTACGGAAACAAGCTGTATCCGGGCGGCGGCGAACTGAACTTTGTCCACAATGATATCGCCGCACAGGCGGACGTCATGAATGACAAGGTCGCGCATGATGATCCGTTCTACCGCAACTTCGGCGGCGTCGCTATCCCCGCGATCGGTGTCGGTGAGAGCGTGACACTCAGCTTTGTCAGCGATGATATTCCCGCCGCGATTTATGACAAATACGGAACATCCTCCGCAAACCTGAAGGTGGCGATCACACCGAAGGACGGCGTCGGCTGGAAAGAGATCAAGGGTGAGGACCGCTATCGTTTCCTTGATGAGCTGGGCATCGGTCAGATGGTCAAGCCCGTTCCCGACGAAGTAAAGGATATCACCCTGGAGGAAGTTGAAGTCCCGCTGGGATCCACACGCTTCATCATGCCGCGCGTCATGCCCGAAACCGCATCCGCAACCGCCGAATTCAGCTACGCGTCTTCCGATACCGGTATCCTGAAAATCGATGAGAACGGTATGATGATCGGCGTCAAGACCGGAAAAGCAACGGTCACCGTCACGTGCGGAGAAATCAGAAAAACCGTTGAGATCACTGTCGGAAAGCCGGAAAAAGGCGACGCCGACCTTGACGGCGACGTCACCATCATCGACGCTACGATGATCCAGCGTTTCCTTGTCGATCTGGAAAAACTCGGCGATGAGGCGTTGAAGCAGGCAGACGCCGACGGCGACGGCGACGTGACGATCCTCGACGCAACGTATATCCAGCGTTATCTGGTCGGCATCATCGCGCATCTGTAACAGAAGACCGCTGTTCGGCAGCGGCTCCCGGAACCGCTGACCAAAAACATCGGAAAACCGATAACGTATTATTATGATCAACGCCGCTGTGAGTATTCACGGCGGCGTTTTTCGTAATGCCTTTAGTCCAAAAACCACCTCTCCGAACCGATCGGGAAAAAGCAGAACTGCCGATCAACGGCGTTCCCATTACGATGTGTATACCGTTCCCGGAACCGCAGCGGCGCCGTTGTCTTAAACGAATGCAGCTATCTGATCAGTGAAATGAGAGTCATTCATCTGAAACTTCTTAAAAAATGATTTGTCCTGCAAATGTAATATATCTGAAATCGTCATCCCATGCGACTGTTTCGGATCCTTTGCTTTCTGTCGTTTTACATAGCATTATAGGCAGGGAGCTTTATTTGGCTCCCTGCCTATAATCTTTAATCTATTTGTTTTTGCTTTTCTTCTTTATCCGTTCTTCCTCTTGTTTCCCTTTTTGGAATTCATCTCTCATCTTCGTTTCCATATCAGACCCGTTATCCGGCTCGGTTGACCGTTACGATGGTGGTGTTGAAGCCGATAACACGGTTATACTCTATCTTGGTGCTGATGGTTCTGATCAATTCCAGACCTGTTATCATCTCGCCCGAATGATCAATATACTCCGTCGGGTTGAAGATTTTTCCATTGTCGCGCACCTTGAGAACAACGGCTTCGGGCGTTATCTTCAGGAAGATATCGACCATATCCGATTTTGCGCTTGAAGCGTATTTTGCCGTATTGACGCACAGCTCCTCCACTGAAACGCCTATCATAGTCGCTGTTTTATCGTCGACCCCTTTGGCACGGCAATATTCGACCACCTTGGCTGAGGCCTGAACAGCCGCATCCACCTTGTTTTCGATGCTGAAATCATAGGTGTCACCGTCAGGTTCCTTCGGCAGCAGCAGAAATGCGGTCTTGCCCTTTCGTTTTGCTATGACGCTCATCGCCGAAAGCATGACAGCGATCGCCAATATTATCGAAATCACGTGCGACAGCCAAATGACGTTGGAATCGATCAGTGACAAAGCCCAAAGCACGGGAATAAAGAATACGGTCCCCTCCAGAACAGTGAGCACGGTCGCAGCGTTGCGATGACCTGTCGACTGATAATGCGATCGGATGATGAACAGGACGCCTGTGGGAGGAACACAAAGAGAAAACATAAAGATAGCTCCGGGCAAAAGCTCCTGCGCATCCGCTCCGGTCACGTTGAAGACCGCGCCGGTCTGCAGAGGGAATATCATGAATACAGCCATGATCACCACGCAGATGATCTCCATAACAAGCATGGACCGCTTGAACAGCCTTCGGATCCCGTTGTAGTCCTGCGCTCCGTACAGCGCTCCGTTGATCGGGAGCATGGTCTGAGCGGTTCCGGTAAAGAAGATATTGGCAACGCTCATTACCGACGAGCATACCGCGAGTACCTGACCGCCTACCGCGCCGAGTGTACTCAGGACGATCGTGTTGAGGAAATTATTCTTGATGAACATACACAGATACATCAGCGCGGTCGCCAAGCCCAGATGGAAGGCGTTGAACATCAAACGAAAATCCTTGAGTCCGATGCGCGTAAAGAACACGGTACGCTTTGACGAGCGGAAATACGGAATCAGCAGAAGCAGGGTCGCTGTAAAGCCGATGTTCGTCGCCCATCCCGCACCCGCGATACCGAATTTGCAAACACCCATAAAGACATAATCCAGCGTCAGATTCAGCACATTGGACACGATGGGTATGGCAACGGCAAGCTTGCGCAAGCCGTCTACCCTGACAAACGCCGAGGTGCCGTTGAGCAGGATCATGGGAACGCCCAGAAACAGCACGGGGATCAGATAATCCGACACGGGCTGAAGCAGTTCCTCCTTGCCGACACAGAGCCAATTTGACAGCGGCGTCTGAAAAGCCAAACCAATCAATGCAAAGATCGCCATGAATACGGCTCCTGCAAGGATGGAAATGGTAAAGCATTTATTTGCCGTCTTCTGATCGCGTTTTCCCTTATAGGTCACAGCCAGCGTGTTTCCGCCGTATATGAAAAGTCCGAAGATCATATTCAGCACATAAATCAGCGGGCCGATCAGGTTGGTCGCGTTCAGGTCATTAGCGGTCAGAAGGTGTCCGACGATGATCCTGTCAACGATCGTGGCGATAGACGCGCATCCGCTCATCGCCAGCGTTGTGAAGAGGTATTCGTTATACTTGTGATTGATCAATCTTCCGTTTCTCTCCATACGATCCACCTTATCTGCTGAGGTTGTTTTCATCAAAGAAGCCCAGTCCCATCAACGCTTCAATGAAACGGCGAATATAGTCCTTGTCTGTATTGTTCCAGTAGAAACCCATCCGCGACAGGATCTTGGAAGTATAATCAAACTTCGTTTCTACAGGAAGCACATTATTACCGTTCATATTCTTGTATGCCAGCATACTCGCCAGAATAGCCGCTTTGGCAGGATCCTGCTCCGCCTGCTCAAGCACGCTGTCAAACAGCTCGTTTTCTACGACCTTAATGCCCAGTCCCAATTCGTTCAAGATGCGGATGACATCGATCAGCGGAACGGTATGGGTATTGACCGCGTTAAACAGGCGGCAGTCCGCCGGGGTCTGCGCAAGCAGCAGGAACGCTTTGACGCTCGTGTCAATCGGTCCCATTCGCAGCGGATTGTTGATCATGCTGTGCGGAAACGCCTTGAGCATCACAAAGCTTCTCAAACGACCCATAAAGCTGTTGCTGAGGAAGTTGATCTGGAATTCGCCGTCGGATTCACGCGGAGCGAGCGTGCCCACGCGGATCACCTTGGCGTCCAAACCGTTCCTGACTGCCGCTTCAAACAGCACGCGCTCCGCCAAAAGCTTGGAGGAAGTGTACTGGTTTTCCAGTATCTGTCCGAAGTACAGCACATGCTCATCGAGATATCTGGACTTAGCGCCCGGCTGATTCTTTATCGCACCGGACACAGAGGTGGTGGAGAAGTGGATCAGCCTCGCTCCCTTTTCAAGGCAGAAACGGATACAGTTCTTCACACCGCCTACGTTGATATCCTCGATGTCCGTGCCGCTGGAGAAATGCTTGACGCTCGCGGCACAGTTGAACACCGTATCGATCGGCATTTCAAGCAGAGCCTTGAAGCTGTCGTAATTTGTTACATCACCGTCAAACACCTGTACGCGGTCAAATTCTTTTTCCACCGTTTCGTCAAAATAGTATACCAACATGCTTTTGACGCGATCAACAGCGGTCGGGAACCGTCCCTTACGCAGCATACAGTAAGCCGTTCCGCTCTGTGTTTTCAGGAATTGAGCGAGGACATGGATCCCCATAAATCCGGTCGCGCCTGTCAGCAGGATATTGCCGATCGGGCGTTTTTCTCCGTTCAGGAAGGCGGCTTCGGTATTCTTTGACAGCAGTTCATGGATCCTGCTGTAATCATATTGGTCGAACCGCGCGGCGGAAAGCGATTTGGTATCGCCCTCTCCCGTAAACTTTGCCGCGAGCTGACGCGGGGTCGTATATTTGAAAACGTCGCCGTAGGTCAGCTCATAACCGTTTTCGGTCGCCTTGATCATCACGCTCGTAACGGCAAGGCTCGTACCGCCGATCGAGAAGAAGTCATCGGTCGCGCCGACCTTATCCAATCCGAGGATCTCAGCGAACAGCTTGCAGAAGAATCCCTCGGCTTCATTGACGGGCGCCTCGTATTCGCCGCTCTCGGTCAACTCGGGATCGGGCAGGGCTTTCACGTTTGTCTTGCCGTTGGGCGTGACCGGGATCGCGTCCACCTGCATCATCGCGGCAGGCACCATGTAGTGCGTGAGCTTTTGCGCGAGGGCAGCTCTCAGCTCGGCAAGGTCGACCGTCGCGTCGGCGGTGAACCACGCGCAGAGATTCTCTCGTCCGCCCACGTTGCGGACCGCGGCAGCGGCGCGCCTGATATGCGGCTGCTGTTCCATCAGGCCTTCGATCTCTGAGAGTTCGATGCGCAGACCGCGCAGCTTGATCTGACCGTCCATTCTTCCCAGCACAATGACGTTGCCGTTCTCGTCCCACTTGGCGTAGTCGCCCGAACGGTAAACGCGCTCGCCGTTATACATGATGAACCGTTCTTCGGTCTGCTCCGGCAGATTGCGGTATCCCTTTGCTACGCCCGGACCGCCGATCAGCAGCTCGCCGATAACGCCGCGCGGCAGTAGATTCAGATCGGAGTCAACGATATATTCCGTGTAGTTCAGGAGCGGTCGGCCGATATGGATATGATCCGCTTCATTCAAGACTGCGGCGTTGCTGGAAACCGTAATCTCGGTGGGGCCGTAGGTGTTGATGATCATAATAACTTCCGAGCATTCCTTCACGGCGTTTCGCAGTGAGATCGGATACGCTTCGCCGCCGGACATGACCATTCTGCATTTGGCAAGCTCGTTTCTGAACGGTTCATACTCCATATATTGCTGCAGGCGTGAAGGAGTGGCATTGATACAATCGACTTTATTCTCCTTCATCAGCCGCGTAAGCGCCCTCGGATCGTTCATCTGATCCTCTGAGGCAAAGACGAGTGTCTTGCCGACGCACAGCGTAGCCGTATGCTCTTTGAACGACATATCAAAGGAAACGGTCGTAACAGAAAGAAATGTTTCGATCTGCTCCTTCAGATTATGGATATGAATATTGGCAGGGTGAGGCGTAATATAGCTGCAAATGCCCTCATGCCGCAGCATAACGCCCTTAGGCTTGCCTGTGGAGCCCGAGGTGTAGATCATATAAGCCAGATCCTGCCCTGTCAAGGGAACGTCGGGATTCTTGGTATTCTCATTATCATAGAGAGAATCGATCAGAAGAACCTTATCAGCCGGATAATCAGAGGTATGCTCCCGGGTCGTGATGATGAAGCGAGATCCGGAATCCTCGGTGATATGACGGATCCTGTCCGCGGGATACTCGGGGTCGCAGGGCACAAAAGCCGCGCCCGCTTTCAGCACGCCGAACATCGCCTCAAAGTAGAAACTCCTGCGCGGCAGCAGCAGTACGATGCCGTCCCCCTTACAGACGCCCTTTTGAGTCAGGCTGTGGGCGATGCGATTCGCGTTTTGATTCAGCTCGGCATAGGTCAGCGTCTTGTCGCAGGCGATCAAGGCTGTTTTCTGCAGATTCGCCGCCGCTGTGTTTTCAAAGATGCGGTGCAGCAGCCTGGTTTCGATCTCCTGCTTTGCGGTCACTCCCAAATCGATCAGCGAGCGCTTATCTTCTTTGGTGATCAGCGACAATGTGCTGACGTCGGCGTCCTTGTCCGCCGTCATCCTTTCTGTGAGGTTCCCGATCGAATCTGCGAGGGTCTGCATATACGGCTCGGAATACAGCGCGTCGTTATATATCACACGGACCGCGTATTCTCCGCCGCGCTCCACTACCGAGAACACCACCTTGAACTTAGGCGCTTCATAGTGCAGGCGAACGCTCTGATAGGCGCTGCCACCCACCGAGCCTCCTTCCGTGATGACGCCGAGTTGGCATTCATACATGACGCCGGTCTTGTATCCGTACTTGGCGGCTATCTCGGTAAAGGGATAATCCTCGTTCCCGATGCTGCCGCGTATCACACTGTTGGAGGCTTTGACCAGCTCCAGAACGCTTTGTTTATCATCAAAGCTCATGGCAAGCGGCAGGGTGTGTACGAACATACCTATCGTATTGCGGGTCTTGACGCTCTCCCGTCCCGATGAAATGGTGGACAGATAGACATCCTTTGTCCCTGCAAAGCGTGCCGTCGTATAAAACACCGCCGCGAGGAAGAACGCAGAGGGCTGTACGTTATGATGACGGCAGAAGGTATCTACCGCCTGCTTGGAGATCGCACAGGACGTCTCGCCTATTACGCCGTTCTCCGCACTGCCGGATCTATCTGCGGGGATCTCGGTCGGAGCCTCAAAGCGTTCGAACATCTTGTCAAAATACTTTCCGGCTTCTGTATATGCCCCGGACTCTTTGAAGGCTTCACTCTCCTGAGCGTAATCAAAATAGGTGTAGCTCTCCGGCGAAAGCGCCTCGCCCGTGTACGCCTTGCTGATATCGCGCAGCAGGACGCCTCGGGAGAGACCGTCAAATATCAGATGATGGACGTCAAAGAACAGATATGTCTTGTCATCACAGCTGACGACAGCAAAGCGGTAAAGCGGCCCCTTGTGCAGATCGAAGGGACGGATAAATGTATTTTTGAACCGCTCCAGCTCATCGGCGTTCAGCGCAAGCGTCTCAACACGGACCTGAGCCTCATCGCCGCAGACCTGTATCAGCTCTCCGTCGCTGAGCTCAATGTGCGTATTCAGATAGCTGTGCGCGGACACGGCCGACCTGACTGCTTCTGCAAGGCGCTGAGCGTCGATGTGATCGAACTGAAGACACATCGGGAGATTGTACACTACGTCGGCTTCACTCTTCATCGCGTCGTAGTATACGGCGAGCTGTACCGGCGAGAGCGGCGCCCTGTCAGCCCTGGGAGATTCTGCGGCTCCGGTATCCTGCGGCTGTGATCTCTGCGCAAAGCCGCGCTGCATCCACTCGCTGAATATCATGTTCTCGATGTCTATGATGCTCGCGCCGTCGAGCAGCTTGTCGGCTGAGACCTCAACGTCAAACTTGTCCGCCAGGGTCGCGACAAGACCGATCGCGCTGATACTCGTCAGACCGCAGCTCGTCAAAGGTTCTGCAGGATGTATCTCAATATCGCCCAACAGCCGTTTGGCGACTGCCGCGATCTCTTCTTCAAACAGCGTCAGCGGTCGGGCTTCGCGCTCTTTTTCGGCGGACCGGGTGTTCCTGACCGGCGCAGGCAGCGCGCGCTTGTTGACCTTCTGGTTCTGGTTGAGCGGGATACGATCGATCTGCATGGTAACGGCAGGCACCATGTAAGCGGGCTTGTCGCGCCTGATGAACGCGTCCAGCGCGTCGACGTCGACAGGCTCGTCCGCGACGACATATGCCGCGATGAACTTGCCGCCGCCCGCCTCGTCGAACGCCTGAACGGTGGCGTCCCTGATGCCGGGGAACTTGCGGATTACGCTCTCGACCTCAGAAAGCTCGATGCGGAAGCCGCGGACCTTGACCTGGCCGTCGTTCCTGCCGATGAAGTCCGCCGTGCCGTCGGGCATGATGCGCACAATATCGCCCGTGCGGTAGGCGTGCTCATAGCCGGGTTCATCGGTGAACGGGTTGCGGATAAAAACCTCGGCGTTCTTCTCCGGGCGGTTCAGATAGCCTCTGGCGACCTGATGGCCGGCGACGATCAGCTCGCCCGGCATACCGAAGGGAAGTCGGTTGAGGTTCTTGTCGACGATATACTGCTTCATGTTGTACAGGGGCTTGCCGATCGGTACGCGGCTGTAGAGCCTGTCAACGGTAAACATATGGGTAAAGAAGGATTCGGTGGGCCCGTAGCCGTTGTACAGCGTAAAGCCGCTCGGCGGATCGACGGGCACCAGCTTCTCGCCCGCCACGATCAGGTGGCGGGGATAAGAAGCGTCGGGGAACAGATCGGCATACTGTCTGCCGACCTGAGTGGTCATGAAGGTATGGGTGATGCCGTGCTGATGGAAATACTCCTTGATCGCGATCAGATCAAGACGGATGCTCTCGTCGATGATGTGAAGCTGTCCGCCGCAGAACAGCACAGGATACATATCCAGCATATGGCAGTCAAAGCCGTAGCTGGCATATGCCGACGATCGGCTGGTCTCATCGATCCCGTAGTTCGTGATATACCATTCACAGAAGCAGCGCAGGTTGTGATGCTCGAGCATGACGCCCTTGGGAACGCCGGTCGAGCCGGAGGTATAGAGCATGATGAACAGATCTGAGGGATCGGGGTCGTCCGGGATCCTGTCAGCGTCGGGGAGGTCGGGGATCTCATCCGTATAGAGCACGGGACCGTCATAGTTCGGCAGCCTGTCCATCAGACTCCTGTCCGCTATCAGATACTTAGCGTCCGCGTCCCTGATCATGAACTCAAGCCGCTCTGACGGATAGCCGGGATCGAGCGGCTGATAGCCCGCGCCGGATTTCAGAACGCCGATAGAAGCGATGGGCATATACTCGCAGCGGGGAATCATGACCGATACCGCCTGATTCTTGCCGATCCCCTTGCTCCGCAGGAATGCCGCGATATTCTCGGTCATGCGGTCGACCTTGCGGTAGGTATAGGTGCGGTCAAGATAGACCACAGCGATATTGTCGGGGGTCTTCGCCGCCTGACGGCGGAAGGGCGTGACCATATCCGTGATCTCGTATTCGTGCTCAAAGCGGTTCACGGCTTCGAGCCTTTCCTGTGTTTCGGCATCGACGAGCCGGATATCGGCTGTGTTCGATTTGACGGCAAACTCAGACAGCGCGCGCTCATACGTCATGATCATCTCGCGGATAAAGCCCTCTGTATAGAGATCGGCGTCGAAAGAACAGTGGTAGGACAGTCTGTTGCCGGTGGGATAGATGAGGATCTCGATCTTTGCCTTGTCCTCCTCAAAGGTCAGCGGTATGCTCTCAGCCTTTGCCCCGCAAAAATCAAAGATGCGTCCGTCGGTCAGGGTGCTCTGGTACACGAACAGCACGTCGGCGCTGACGTTCAGATCATGGCTGATCTCCGCAAATGAATAAACATCATAACGCAGGCTGTCGGCGAGCTGTCTGCCGATCTCTTTGATATAGCTCTCGACGTCGGTATTCTCAAGATCGCAGTGTACGGGATAGGTGCGCACGAACATAGAGATGCTGTCGTTGAAGCGGGGATCGTTCCTGCCGTTGTTAACAACGGTAAAGACAGAATCGTCCCTGCCGCAGTATTTGCCCAGCAGCCACCCGAAGACAGAGGTGCAGAAGGCGTTCTCGCTGACGCGGTACCTGCCGCAATACTCCTTTATCACGGAGGGGATATCCTCTTTGCCGGTCAGGTTCAGCATATTGCAGCCCTTATGCTTCTCCCCGGTGAGAACGTCGTTGTACGGCAGGCAGTCGTTCTCAACGCCGTCCAAAAGCCGGGTGTAATACTCTTTTGAGGCCTGATAATGCTCGCTCGCTCTGAGCTTCTCCTCGACCAAGGCAGCCTCATAGCCGCTGTACCTTTCGGGTTCGAGCGTCTCTCCCCTGTATGCGGCGCTGATATCGCGCAGGAAGATATTCTTGGAGCCGCCGTCAAATACGATATGGTGGATATCATAGAAAAGGTAGTTGCCGCTGTCGGTCGTTATCAGCTTAAAGCGGAACAGATCTTCCTTCTGTATGTCAAAGGGAACGACCAGATCGTCGATCAGTTCTTCAACAGAGCCGCAGCGGACTTCTTCTATCTCGCTTTCAGATAACGTCCTGTCCGTTCTGCGCTGGCGTATCCCGCCGTTCTGATCGATGAACATCCGGGTCATCATATACGGATGCGCGTTGACCGCCGCCGCGACCGCCTTTCTGAGACGGGGCAGCTCGATCGATTCATCCAGCTTGAACAGACCGGGGACATTATAAACAGGGCTGTCCGGGTGCGACAGGGTCTCAAAGAAGATGCCCTCCTGTGTTTTGGTGACGGCGTATTCATCAAATACTTCGAACTCCTCCCCGTCCTGCTGTGCGAGGGTCTGAATAAATGATTCCAACTTCTCTACGGTATCGTTGTCGCGCAGGTCGCGGATCTGCACATTCACGCCGAACGCATCGCTAAGCCTGATGCAGAAGCCCACGCTGTTAAGCGAGGTGAGCCCTGCCGAGTACAGCTCGGTATCGACGCCGAAATCGCTGGTGCCGAGCGCCTTGACAGCGATATCATAGATGCGCTGCTGGAGTTCCGTTTGCGGCGCAGCGATGGTCTGCGCTTCTGCGGTAAGGTCGGGCAGGCGCTTGGTATCGGTCTTGCCGTTGGCTGTGACGGGCAGCGCGTCCATTTGCAGGAACGCCGCGGGTACCATATAGTGCGTGAGGTGTTTTTTCAACTCATCGCGCAGTTCGTCAATATCGATTTCCCTGTCTGCGGTGAAATAGGCGCAAAGGTTGTCCTGACCGCCCAGCGGACGGATGACGACGACCGCTTTTTTGATATGCGGCTGCGCTTCGATGAGCCCCTCGATCTCGCTCAGCTCGATCCTCAGACCGCGCAGTTTGACCTGACTGTCAAGCCTGCCGAGGATGAATACGCTGCCGTCCCTGTCGTATTTGGCATAGTCACCGGTGCGGTACATCCTCTGACCGAAGCAGTCGACAAACGCCTCGGCGGTCTTTTCGGGCAGATTGCGGTAGCCCGCGGCAACGCCTGCGCCGCCGACATAGAGCTCACCGACCGTACCGAACGGAGCGATGTCGCCGTATTTATCAACGATGTATTCAAAATAATTGAGCAGAGGCCTGCCGACGGTGACGTAAGGAGCGTCGGTGAGGTCAGCGGCGTTGCAGGATACGGTGATCTCGGTGGGACCGTAGGTGTTGATGATCCTGATATCCTCTGAGCATGCCTTGATCGCGTCGCGCAGTGAGATCGGATATCCCTCGCCGCCCGACATGACCAATCTGCATTTTGCAAGCTCGTTCCTGAACGGCTCATATTCCATATATTGCTGCAGGCGTGAAGGAGTGGCGTTCATACAGTCGACCCTGTACTTCTTCATCAGCTCAGCAAGCGCCCTTGGATCGTTCATCTCATCCTCTGAGGCAAAAACGAGCGTCTTGCCGTTGCACAGAGCCGCCGTATGCTCTTTGAACGACATATCAAAGGAGACGGTAGTGACCGACAGATATGTTTCTGTATGATTCTTGAGATAGTGGATATGTGTATTGGCGGGGTGCGGCATAAGGTAATTGCAGATACCCTTGTGCGCAAGCATAACGCCCTTGGGCTTGCCTGTGGAGCCCGAGGTGTAGATCATATAGGCGAGCTCGTCGCCGTTCATCGCGATATCGGGATCCCCGGTATCATTGCCGCTGAGGAGTTCTTCGACGTCGATCGCCTTGTCGGCGGGATACTCAGACAGCTTGTCCTTTGTCGTGATGATATATGCTGCGCCGCTGTCCTCGATGATCGAACGGATACGGTCGGCAGGATACTGCGGGTCGCAGGGGATGAACGCCGCGCCCGCCTTGTTGACGCCGAACAGACAGCTGAAAAAGACGCTTTCACGCGGCAGAAGAAGTACAACGCTGTCTCCCGTCCCGACGCCTCTGCCGATCAGATTGTGTGCGGCTATATTGGCGGATTCGTTCAATTCTCTGTATGACAGCGTCTTGTCCTTTGCGATCAGCGCGGTCTTGCCGGCGTTCTCATACACGCTCTGCTCAAACAGCTTATGCAGCAGCCTGACGGGTATCTCTGCTTTTGCGACAGCCGAGTAAGCCTTCAGCGCTCTCTGCTGCAGGAAGGGCAGAGCGAGTGCCTGACGCACCGTGTCGGTCTGATCCTCGCACAGTTTTTCTGCCGTGGTAATGAACTGATCGATGAAGTTGTCGATCACGGTGTCTTCGAACAGGACGGATGAATACTGCAGATAGCAGTCAATATGCTGATCCTTTACCTGCATGACAAGGTTGATATCCTTGCCGGAGGGCTGCAGGCGGTATGAGGTGTTGAGGGTAATGCCGTCCTCATCATATGAGGTCTGCAGGGGAACATAGTTGACGCCCAGATCGGCCAGCAGGCTGCGTGAAGCATCCCTGCCGTCGGCGAACGCCGCTACAAGGCGGTCGAACGGACATCTGTTCTCATTGACGTAATCTGAAACAGCTTTCTGTACCTCGAGTATATATTCGTCCGTCGACTTGGTGCGGACGGGACGCAGGCGCAGGAGAGCCGTGTTGACAAACATACCGATGGTATTGCGGGTACGGCCGTCGCGCGTATTGACAGGCACGCTGATAACAATATCCTCAGAGGCGGTATACTTTGCTGCCGTCATGGAATATGCCGACAACAGCATGGCAAACAGGCTCGCCGATCTTTGACGGGCCGCTTGCTTCAAGCCTTGCAGCAGGTCGCCGCCGATGACAAAGTGACGGTCTGTGTCGGACTCGGGATGCACCTTGGGACGCGCCGCCTTAAGCGGGAGCTCGGTGACAGGCACGCCGTCCGCGAACATCTCTTGATACTTTTCAAAGCCCCTGCGGTATTCGGGCTCTTTATCCGTTTGTGAAGCGCCGCTCAGATCAAAGTTATCGGTAACAGGCGTTTTGCCCGAAAGTCTCGCGAAAAGCTCTTTGCCGAACAGCACATCGCTGCCGCCGTCGAACATGATGTGATGGTAGAACAGCGCCAGCACACAGCTCAGCCCGTCAGTATATATCACAGCACTCACGGGGATACCGCCCGACAGATCATAGGGCTTGTCGAGCTTCTCTGCCAGCTCACGGACAGCGCTGATATCATCTATCTGCCGAACGGCGACCGAAGGCATCTCATCCGTCAATACTCTCAGCAGCGCCCCGTCCCTCTCGCGATAGACCGAGTGGAAAGCCTCATGACTGCGGAAGATCTCTTCGACGGCGGCCTTGATCTGCCCGGAAGAAGCGCCGCGGACCTCATAATAACCGATGAGATTATACATCTTGGAGTCCGGGTCGAGCTTATGCTCAAGATACATCCCTGTTTCATAGGGGCTGAGAGGATACTCGGTCAGCGCAGATCTGTCATGTCCCTCGGAAGTCTCTGCCTGTTCCAGCCTTGCGGCGATCTTTGCGGGAGTCTTTCCGGCAAAGATCATCTCTGATGAAAGCGCGGATAAGCCGGGCTCCGCCTGCAGGCTCATCGCCAACAGTGAATCGCCTCCCAGCGAGAAGAAGTTATCGTTGACGCCGACCTGTCCGCATTTCAGCAGCTTCTCAAAAGCGGCGCAGAGCAGTCTTTCATTCTCAGTCACGGGGGCGACATACTCTTCCTTGAACGACGCCGCCATTGGCGGAAGGATCGCCTTGCGGTCGATCTTGCCGTTGGGGTTCAGCGGAAAGGCTTCTACCTGCGTAAAGAAACGCGGGATCATGTAGTCGGGCAGCCTTTGCCTGAGGGACGCTTCGATCTGTTCCGCCGTGACGGACGCCCCGGCATTGACCTTATAATATGCCGCAAGATATGTCAGACCGTATTCGTTTTCAAACGCCTTTACTACGGCTGTTTCGACATCGGAATGATCGGTGACGATCCTGACCTCGATCTCTCCGGTCTCCACACGCTGACCGTTGATCTTTACCATCCAGTCCTTGCGGTTGATATAGAGAACGCTGCCGTCGGGGAGCATCCTTCCCATATCGCCGGTATGATAGAGGACTCTGCTCCCGTCATCCGAGAAGGGATCCTTCTCAAAGACCTTCGCCGTCTGCTCGGGGAGGTTCAGATAGCCCTTTGCGAGATATCCGCATATGCAGATCTCGCCCTCCTGTCCCTGAGACACTCCCCTGCCGTTCTCATCCAGCAGAACGACGCGGGTGTTGAGGCTCGCTTTGCCGATAGGAGTATTCTCATAAGCTCTGTCGAGAGTGAACGACAGAGCGCAATTGGTTTCCGATGTGCCGTAGATATTGACGATCTGATATTCGTCCGTATAGAAATCAGCCAGTCTTTCACCCGCTGTCTTTACCGCCCTGAGGGTAGAATCATACAAATCGAGCCGCTTGAGCATATTGGGGTTGATATACAGTACGGTGACGCCGTTTTCACGTATGGCATTCCTGACGTACTTCAGGTCCTTTCGCTCTTCGATGTTCAGAATAATGAGCTGAGCGCCGACGATCAGCGTATCGTAGACTTCCGCGACAGACCACGCAAAGCTGAAGCTGACAAGCCCCAGCGTTTTGTCATCCTCATTCATGGCGAAGATGCACTGGTCCCTGTCCAGAGTCTCATAAAAGGAGCGGTGGGTATGGATAACGCCCTTGGGATTGCCTGTGGAGCCGGATGTATAGATAAGCAGAGAAACGTCGTCCTCGCCGGTTTCGACATCCTCGGTCAGAGGGTCAAGCGTCATGGCAAAGCGGATAAAGGCTTCGTCAATGACAGCAGGAGCCTGACAGTCGTTCTTGATATAATCAACGCGCTCCTGCGGATACTCGGGCAAAACAGGCGCGTAACCGCAGCCCGCTCTCAGTACGCCGATCTCAGCAGCAATATAATCAATGCAGCGCGGCAGGATGATCGGAACAAAAGAACCCTTTTCTACGCCCTTGTGTATCAAAGCGGCTGCGATTTTTCCGCTCAGCTCCAAAAGCTGCGCTCCTGTTACACTGCGCCCGGAATAGTTCTCGGTGAGCAGCACCTTGCCGCGGTGCTTTTCAAATACCTTTTTAAGGGTTGATGTAAGTAAGCTCATGATGTTTTCCTCCTGATGATTGATTTCACAATTCTTTTAGGGCGGCATATGCATGAAGTGCGATTGTATGTGACCATCTTCTGTTTCATGGTCAAAACTCCAAGGTCCTAGCAAAATTATATCAGAATCATAACTTGAACGCAATGCGTGTTGACACAATATTATTATCATCATTGATTTTCAGGTATACTTTGATGCTCCCGAAAAAGATAGACATTTTTATACCGCTATACCAATATATCTCTCAGTATCATTTTGATAGATTAAACTCAACTATTATTCCCTTTTACTTTTTGAAGAGTGTAACCGTGCCTGTCGGGAGAGCGCTTGGTTCGCATTCAAGAGGTCAGCGGTTCGAATCCGCTTATCTCCACCATTTCAAAAAGACAGGACATCCATCTGGATGTCCTGTCTTTTTGATTTGACCCGTAGTGAGAGATAAGCGGATTCGAAGGCGAGTGTGCCAAGGATGCGCGTCAGCGCAATCCGTAGGCAAAAATGCCATAGCATGGCATTTTTATCGAGAGCGTAGATAGAGCGTCTGTCGCTCGCCGGGCGCTCCCAAGACGGGGTATCCGATTTCCTCCTGATGAAACACAGCTTATCTCCACCATTTAAAAAGACAGGACATTGTGTGTCCTGTCTTTTTACTTTCAAATCAGCATATTTGTTTTTCAACTATACATATTTTCCCCATTGATCTTCGCCGATAAACAGCGAGGATTAGGGTGAATCATTTTTTGCTTTCTTTCGTTTTTTGTTATATATGTCTTTTATCAGCGCTGTCAAAGAGACTTGTTTTTCACGTTATTTTTCATCCCTTGCTCTCTTCAGCGGGGAACACCTTGATGATGCCCGCGAGCTTTCTCTGGATCAGGGACGCGTCGATGATGGTGACGTCGCCGTCTCCGTCAACGTCCGCGACCAGCTTCTGTCTGTCGGAAAGCGTGTCGAGATTGGCAAGATAACGCTGGATCAACGTCGCGTCAACGATCGTGACGCTGCCGTCGAGATCGGTATCGCCGTAAAGGATCGCCGAACGCATTACTACCGCGAAGTTCTTCGGAGCCGCGAGGGTAAAGACAGCCTTGCCGTCAGCGGTGCTGTCGGGTGTGACGATCGCGACCTCGCCCTCATCGTCAAGTACCGCCAGAACGACGTCACCGGCGCTGCCGCTCTGCGTATCGCCGTCCGCGCCCGTGGATGCGGGTCCGTTATCGATCGGGACAGTGAGCCGGACACTGCCGGAGATCCACAGCTCGGCAGGAACATATTTGCCGTTTGCGTCGGTCGTCGCGACGGAGTAAGCGGAGAGGATCTCTCCGTCCGCGGAGGCGCTGAGCGCCTTGTATTCGTCGCTTTCGGTATCGAGCGCCGCCGCCGAAGCCTTCAGCGAGGAATGCATCGCGCCGGTGATCGTGATCTCCTTGGTCAGGTACTGGGTATTCTGCTCAAGGAATCTGCCCCTGATGGTGGGATAGCCCTGGTTGAAGTAGGTATCGCCGTATTTTGTCTGTACCCATGTGACCGTTTCGTCCGTGACGGCGGCGAGGGTCTCGACAAAGGAGGGCGTCAGCATATCGGGGTTATCAACAAGCTTGTTGGAATCATTCAGAGGCTTCTGATCCGGCTGATCGCCGATCGGCGGGATGCTGTTGACATTGCTGAAGAATACGTCGTTGACGTCATCCGAGCCGCTGATCGCCGTGATCATGCCCTTCTTCTTGGCGTCGCCGCAGTGGATCTTGCCGGAGTTGTAGGAGCTGGCGATGCTGCCGCTGTTCAGATAGGCGATGCCGCCCGCACCCTGACAATCGGCCGTATCGGTGCCGATCGCGCCGTTGTTGGTGCTGCCGTAGATACTGCCGCTGTTTTCACACGCGATACCGCCGCAGTTGACGCCGGTCACAACGGAACCGTTGCGGCAGCCGGTGATCGTGCCCTTATTGATGGCGGCGATGCCGCCGCTGACGTCGCCCCTGATCACGGAATTATAGTCGGCAGGGTTGATCTTCTTGCCGGTGGGCAGGGTGATCCTCGTTTTGCCGAGCACATTGATGCCGCTGATGCAGTGATCGATGGTGCCTTCGTTCTTCACGGCGATACCGGCGGCATATTCAGAATCACTCTTGAAGCGGGTGTCGAAGACCATAAGATCCTTGACGACGCCCTTTTCTCCGACATACGCAAAGAGACCGCCGTATGTTTCGCTGTTGATCTTCAGTCCGATGATGCAGTAGCCGTTGCCGTTGAAGGTGCCGGAATAGGGGTTGTCCTCGGTACCGATGCCCTGTGTCCATTCGGAATCGGCAGGAACGAGGATGTTGTTCTCGAGGTACGCATCGGCGCTGTTGTCGCCGCTGTTAACGCTCTGAGCGAAAGCTACCAGCTCGTCATAATTGCGGATGCCGTGTTCGACAGGTTCGGGATCGGTCGGCTTTTCTGTCGGAGGCTCTGTGGAAGGTTCGGTGGGAGCGATTGTCGGCGCTTCTGTGGGAGGCTCAGTCGGCTGCTTCGCTTTCTTGAAGGTCGGGATCACCGTGAGGTTCTCGCCGTAGGGTGCTAAATCGGAGGTCATGCAAACGAAGGTGTTTGCATCCTCGCTCTTATCGTTATCATAATATACCGTGCCGGTCTCTTTGCCGACGACCTTCAGATGCGACGGACAATATTCGTCGTTATACACGAATCTGCCTTCGATCGTGTTCGTATCTGATGCAAACCAGATCCGTTCCTCGGTATAGTCATTTGTTTCAGGATCTTTGAGTTCGATATACGCGATCTCTTCACCGTGACCGTCACGGATGAACTGTGTATTATCGGGGACTGCGAAGTAGCGGGGCGCTTCTGTGGGAGGCTCGGTCGGCACTGCTTTCGGACCCAGTTTACCTTTGATGACTACATTCTCTGCCGGCATCGTAAAGCTGTAAGAATGGATCATATTTTCGCCGTCTTGATACGGCTCGGCAGTCTTCTGCGGCGTGATGCTCGTACCGCTTGTGCCGGTGATCGTCAGCTCTTTGACCTCATAATCCGGAGAAGCCGTGATATAGAAGGGAATCTCTTCGCTCGCCTCTGCCTTTTTGGTAACGGCGACGGAACCGAGGGTGAAGGTGGGTGTACCGCCGTCAAAGCTGCTGAGCGTCGCAGTGTACTTGGCCGGCGCTTCTGTCGGCGGTTCAGTCGGCGCTTCTGTCGGGGGTTCAGTCGGCTCGGGTTTCTCGTTATTTGCAAAGGTCGGGATGAACATCATGCTTTCAGAGATCGGCTGCTGGTTGCTGTTGGTGCCGAACATGATCGAGACCTCATAGTTGATGTGCTTGTTGGTTCGTTTGTCGCGATTGTTGGCAAAGCCTATGTCGCCGACATTGTCCGCAAGATACTCGTGACAGCGGTCCATATCCCATGACATATCCTGATCAAGATAAACCTTACCGGTCTGGGTACCGACCATCTTGAAATGACTCAGGTAATGTTCTTCCACATCGTACAGATAAAAGATGTAATAGGTGGAATTGGACGGTATCTGCACATAAGTGCTGTCCGTTTCACGGAAATTGCTGTCGAGCAGCCGGATATAGGAAACGGGGTTGTTGTTTTCGTCATAGGCGAAGGTGTAGGGGTCTATGCTCATGACGAGGCACGGCTCGCAGGTCACGTCGATGGTAACGCTGTTCTGAGGCATTGTGAACACCACATAGAAAAGCATGGTGCCGTCTGTATCGGTTTTGACGGAGGTCGAATATTTGATATCCAGCGCCTCGCCGGAACCGGTGTCACGGAAGGTCACGGAGTTCGGCCCTAAACCGTAGCCGTCTTCAGGACGGATGATCGCGCCGAGCCTGTCTCCCGCTGAGGCGCCGATACTCGTCTCATGGGTATCTTCCACGATACCGTAGATGTTATACAGATCGGCGGTGCCCATGGTACCGGTACAGTACGCAAGATTGCCGATCTGCGCCTTGGATTTATCCTGTGCTCTCGCCTCTATCCTGACGCTGTATTCCGGCATGATGAAGCGGTATTTATAGGTCGTTGTGCTTCCGGCGCCGCCCGAAATGGTGCTGAGGTGGTCATAAGGGATATCAACCTTTGTATTGGTATCATCATTATAGAAGCTCAGACTGTCAGTGATCTCATAACCGGCGTCTGCAGTCAGGTGAATCTCGATCTCCGTGCCCTTGTCGGCGGTTATCAGCGGAGCCGAGACCTTCTTTTTCGCGACCGGATCGTAGCCGTAGAGATTACCCGAAATGTGGTCGGTCTCACCGATGCGGGCGGTCGTGTACATTTCAAGGCGGAACGTCGCATCGGAGTACGGCATGGTGAAGTGCGCCGTGATATAGCCTTCGCCGTCGGGGGTGAGGCTGTTGAGCTGGTCGGAATCCATAAGCAATGTCTCCGTCTTGTCGCCGGAAGTGTTATTGAACGGATCGGCGTCGCGGATCATTTTGAGCGAAGCAAACTTCGCGTCTTTATACGCCATCATTCTGACGGTGATCTGAGTCCCTGCTGCGGCAGCAATATTGGTGTCATAGTGCACGTCGTCAGCAGAAAGCTCGATTTTGCCCGAAGAAGGATTGGAAATCACCGCGTGCGCATTGCTTTTGTAGGTATTGCTTTCGTTGCGGAGTATAACGGTGAACGTTTCGTTCGTTGAAGACTGGTAGTTCTTCATATACATATCGTAATCCGCATGAAGTTTCTCGTCAGGGAAGGTTTTATTGCAGTCGATCAGCGAGTAAGTCGCATACTCCGTCTTGAACGCATTTTCTTCATAATGATATACGGAAGTCAGCACAAAGTTATGGGGATCTTTCGGTTCTTTTTCGGAACAGGGATTGGTTGTTTTGTCGGGAAGATACCTTTCCGCGTTTGCTCCGAGATATCCCTGCAGCGTTGAACCTGTCGAAGAGAAATAATTGGAGTTCACCAGATCGTTGAAGCCGGTGCAGTCTTTGTCGGTGACGCCGATAAAATTGTTGGAATTGTCGGTCATCTGCTTCATCAGATTGTGCGCGTCACAGGATATGGTGTGGGTGTCATGTCCCCAGCCGCCGAAAACGCAGTTGTGATCGAAATTCTTGGCGTAAAGTGCGTCGGTACCCTTGAACTGATCGGGGTCGAGGATATAGTAGACCTTTCTTCCATTAGCGGTATGGGTCATCACCTTTTTAAACTTGACATATTGGCCGATATATTTTGCGTTGGAAATATTATCGTCCATGTCTTCGTAATAGTCGTACATGTCGTCGGCATCATCTTCATCGCCTCCGCACATCTTCAGGCACCAGTCATATCTTGCGTTGAAGCTGCCAGAATAATTATTGATCTTCAGCGTAGTCGAGACCGCGTCCTCCGGCTTCATATAATCGCTCAAAGAGAGACTGATGCTTCCGTTGCCGTTCACATTCATCTTGTGATCCAGCATCTTTTTGATCCCCGGAACGATGCCGTTGAGCATTTTATTATAGAAATCCTTCTGGTAACCGAGGTATTTTGCATAATGACCGTTGGGATCATCTTCATCATGGTAGGTTTCTTTGAGATACTCGCCCTGGTTATAGAGGAACTCATTGTATGCCATCTCGACCAGCAGGATCGTCATGATCTGCTGTTCCATCACCGCATGGACATACTGATACTGCTGATGGCTAAACGGATAGCACAGGTATGCCAGCTGAGCCGCATAATCGGAGATGCTCTGGCTCGCGGCGCTCTGGGGAGATAAGCCCAGCTCCAGATTGGACAGCAGAGAAATAAAGGTATTGTTGACCGCGTTCGAGTCAAATATCGACGTGCTGCCGGAC
>ONAS01000002.1 GCA_900315815.1 uncultured Eubacteriales bacterium | reverse complement strand
ACACGTTAAAGTGTTCATCCGGCGACGATGTTTTCAAGGTGTCACTATCGGATCGTGGGTGCAGTATTGCGAATAGTAGACCGATAGAGAGGTGTACAGGCTAACACCTAAAGAAACTCGATTATCTGCTTATCGTGGGGTTCGTGTTCCCGCACAGCCCCATGATAGGCTTAATTGAAAAGTTAAGCAGAATCGAGCGTTCCGAGTACACAGAACGCTGAATTCTGCTTAATGGTGGAGACTATTGGAATCGAACCAATGACCCCCTGCACGTCAAGCAGGTACTCTAGCCAGCTGAGCTAAGCCTCCGTGTGCTATATACTCTACCACATCTTTTCGAAAAATGCAAGACTTTTTTTCAAATGAATGTAATTTCACCTTTTTTTCGGTTCTGCATAGGATAAATCAGACGGAGGCGCGGCCCATCGGCTGCATCCGTCAAAAAAATCAAGGAAAGGAAAAATCATGGCTACAACCTTCACAAATGTGGCGACGCTCAGCTACAACGGCGAACAGGTGCGCTCCAATGTCACGGTCGGGTTGATCGAGGGGATCCTCAGCGTCTCCAAATACGCCGTCAATGAACAGTACGGCGAGGGAGATACCCTGACCTATGTCATCAGCATCGTCAACAATTCCGGCGAACCGGTCAACGGTCTCACCGTCAACGACGACCTCGGCGCCTACCCCTTCGGTACGGGCACCGTTCAGCCGCTGACCTTTGTCGAAAACTCGCTGCAATACTATCAGAACGGCGTCCTCCAGCCCGACCCTGCCGTCAAAACGACAGACGGTCTCGTCCTCAGCGACATCTCCGTGCCCGCCAACGGCAACGCGGCGATCGTCTACTCGGCGGTCGTCAACGCCTTCGCGCCGCTGGAGACCGGTGGTTCGATCACCAACACCGTTACTGCGGAAAGCCAGACCGTCACCGCGGTCACCGCGGAGGAATCCGTCGCCGTCACCAACGAGGCACAGCTCTCGCTGGTAAAATCCGTGACGCCGATCCCCGTAGCGGAAAACGGCGAGCTGACCTACACCTTCCAGCTGCTCAACAGCGGCAACACCGCCGTGCTCGACACCGAAAACGCTGTCGTCACCGATACGTTCAGCCCCGCGCTGACCGGTATCACCGCCGCGCTGGACGGCACCGCCCTCACCGACGGCGTGGACTACACCTATGACGAAGCGACCGGCGTCTTTGCCACCGCGAACGGCGTGCTGTCCATCCCCGCCGCAGCCTATACGCAGGATCCGGTCACCGGCGAATGGAGCATGACGCCCGGCTCGGTCACCCTGACCGTCACCGGCAGGATCAGCACACCGTCCCCGTGATCAGAATGATCTTCAAATAACAGACCTCCGAATCCGCCCCGGAAGTTCGCTTCCGGGGCTTGAGGCGATTGCTTCAGCCTGCTAATACATAAAATCGTTAAAATAATTTTCACAGAATCTATTGACAAAAGAATGATAATACGCTACAATACGCACATAAACCGATGACGAAGAGTGAGTAGGCCTTACCCCTTGTCTTACAGAGAGCCGCGGATGGTGGGATCGCGGCAGAGAATATAAGGCTGAATGGACTTTTGAGGGCGACCAGAAATGCTGATTTTGTATCGGCAGAGTATGTAAGACGGACTGACCTCCCGTAAAACGGGTCGGCGTATGAAGTACGCATCGAGAGGACGCGCATCGCGTCAAGCAGGGTGGCACCGCAGGAATTCTCCTGTCCCGGCATGTATTGCAGGGACAGGTTTTTTATTTGTCTCAAGCGCATTTTAATTCTATGGAGGAATTATGAAAACCGTATTATTGACAAAACGATGGCGATAACGATCGATAAACGCCCGTTGACCGCAATCAAACCGGGAGGAGAAGCCCCTCCCCTGCCAATCATCAATAAAGGAGAAATGATCATGTCAGAAAACAAGATTCCGTATAAAATCTACTTAGGCGAAGAAGAGATCCCGAAGAAATGGTACAACCTGCGCGCGGATATGAAGAACAAGCCCGCTCCCCTGCTCAACCCGGGCACCGGTCAGCCCCTGACCGCCGAGGAAATGAGCGGCATCTTCTGTGAAGAGCTGGTCCAACAGGAGCTGGACGACACCACCCCCTACATCGACATTCCGCAGGAGATCCGGGATTTCTATAAGATGTACCGTCCCGCGCCGCTGGTCCGTGCATACTGTCTGGAAAAGGCGCTCGGTACTCCCGCCAAGATCTACTACAAATTCGAGGGCAACAACACCTCCGGCAGCCATAAGCTGAATTCCGCGATCGCGCAGGCTTACTACGCGAAGAAGCAGGGACTCAAGGGCGTCACCACCGAGACCGGCGCCGGTCAGTGGGGCACCGCGCTGTCCATGGCGTGCGCTTACCTCGGACTCGACTGCAAGGTCTTCATGGTCAAGGTCAGCTATGAGCAGAAGCCCTTCCGCCGCGAGGTCATGCGTACCTACGGCGCCGAGGTCACTCCCTCCCCCTCCATGACCACCGAAGTCGGCAGAAAGATCCTTGAGGCGCATCCCGGCACCACCGGCTCCCTCGGCTGTGCGATCAGCGAAGCGGTCGAGGTCGCCGTTACCCATCCCGGTTACCGCTATGTACTGGGCTCTGTGCTGAATCAGGTCCTCCTGCATCAGTCCGTGATCGGTCTGGAAGCAAAGGCGGCGCTGGACAAATACGGCGTCAAGCCCGACATCATCATCGGCTGTGCGGGCGGCGGCTCCAACCTCGGCGGTCTGATCGCGCCGTTCATGGGCGAAAAGCTCCGCGGCGAGAATGACTACCGCATCATCGCGGTCGAGCCTGCGTCCTGCCCGAGCTTCACCCGCGGCAAGTTCGCCTATGACTTCTGCGATACCGGCATGATCTGCCCGCTCGCGAAGATGTACACCCTCGGCAGCAGCTTCATCCCCTCCGCGAACCACGCGGGCGGTCTGCGCTTCCACGGCATGTCCACCACCCTCAGCCAGCTGTATCACGACGGCTACATGGAGGCGACCTCTGTCGAGCAGACCTCCGTCTTCGAGGCGGCAGAGCAGTTTGCGCGTGTGGAGGGCATCCTCCCCGCTCCCGAATCCAGCCACGCGATCCGCGTCGCGATCGACGAAGCGCTCAAGTGCAAGGAGACCGGCGAAGAGAAGACCATCCTCTTCGGTCTGACCGGCACCGGCTACTTCGATCTGGTCGCGTACGAGAAGTACAACAACGGCGAAATGTCCGACTACATCCCCACCGATGAGGATCTCGCAGCCGGCTTTGCCGCTCTGCCCAAGGTCCCCGGTCAGGAATAATTCCTTCTTAGAAATATAGCTTTAAGCTCCTTTGCAAGCGCAGAGGAGCTTAATTTCGTTTATAGAATTATATTGGCAAATCATGCCGACTGTTGCATTCATGTCGACCTTATATTATACTATTTTTCAATACGTCCTTACTAGGCGCCAGCCTAGCGGCGTCCTTCGCCTTGTCTTGCGAAAACCATCCTCAATAATAATTGTCTTCTTTCTATTGAAAACTAGTATTACAATTATATCGGGATCCGTGAAACAAAACCGCGTGAAAAATCGTCTGTATTACAGAGCCGACAGCACGGATACATGATTGAGGGGGTGGGATATTGGACAGTCAGGAGTTCTTGCGCCTGTTTGAACCGGCGCAGAAAAACGTCTTCTTCCTGATTCTCAGCATCGTGAGAAACAAGGACGACGCCGAAGACGTTTTTCAGGAAACTGCGCTGAAAGCCTGTACGGGCTTCAAAAAGCTGCGCGACACAAGCAGATTCAGCGCATGGCTCAGCAGGATCGCCGTCACCACCGCCTATGATTATCTCAAAAAGCGGCGGCATCACCTCGACATCGACGATGTCGCCATCCCCTACTACGATACCTACAACGAAAGCGGCGAACAGCTGCGGCGGGCGATGCTGACGCTGAACGAAGAGGAACGCACGATCGTCATCCTCAAGGCCGTCAACGGCTTACCGCACAAGGAGATCGCCGCGATCGTCCGACGGCCGGAGGGGACCGTCCGCACCATCTACGCAAGGGCCGTCAAAAAGCTGTCCGATAAACTCACAACGCCGGGAAAGGAGGGATAGCATGACAACCGAAAAAGATCTTGAAAAACGTCTGAAAGCCATGTCAGCGCACACTCCCTCGCCCGTCCTCGACGTCGGACGGCTGAATCGGGAGCTCGAAAAACAGCAAAAGCGCGCCCGTCTGGTCAAAATGATCTCGGCGGCTGCCGCAGCGATCGTGCTGATCACCGGCGCGGTCATCTTCGCCGCCTCCGACGCGCGCCGGCAGGTCGCCTCGGTCATCACGCTGGACTCGGGCGCAAGCATATCCGTCAAGCTCAATCAGAACGGCGAGGTCGTGGAGATCACCGCCGCCGACCAGCGCGGAAATCACGCGCTCAAGGGCTTTTCCAACAGCTCAAGCAGCGCCGACGCCGTCACCGCCGCACTGATCACCCACCTGATCGAAAACGGCACGCTCAGCGAGTACGACAACACCGTCCTGCTCACCGCGGAGAGCAGCGGCAAGGACGCCGAGGCTCTGCGGAGCGATATGGCCGACGCGGTCGAGACCGCCTATGCCGACAACCGCTTCAGCGGCGCGCTGCTCAGCCAGACCTCCGACGACGACCGCACGACCGCACGGATCGCGTCGCGCTATCATATCTCTCACGGAAAGGCACAGCTGCTGCGCGAGCTGATCGGCGCCGACAGCACTCTTTCCTACCGCAGTCTGTGCCGCATGAACGTCAACGATCTCAACCTGATCGCCGATTCCATCGGTCTTGACTATGCGGACATCACCGCGATCGGCAGCTCCAGCACGCTGGGCTATCTCGCACAGGAGGAAGCCGTCCGCATCGCCGTCGAACAGCTCGGAGGAAGCCGATCGGGCGTGCGGGTCCGCATGGACGCACGCGACGGCGAGCTGCTCTACCGGCTGACGGTCAAGGACGGCAGGACCACCTATCTGTGCAATCTGGTGGCGTCGTCCGGCGAGATCATCACCGTCATCAAAAACGGCTCCGGCGCCGAGGAGATCCTTGTCGACCGCAGAAGCGCCACCGCGTCGGATCAAGCCGATCTGCCCTTCGTCCCCGCTCAGAACACGCCGGTGAGTATACAGCCGGATCCGCAGACATCGGACGCGGACGTCTCTGATGAGAGCAATCCGTCTCAGCCGCCCGCATCGACAGAAGCCGCGTCGCCCGCGGACTCCTCTTCGCAGTCCGCATCGGCTCAGACAGCCCCGACGACGGCGCCTTCGGCGGCGTCCGGGAGTCATGAGCTCATCCCGTTCACCTCGAAAGCGTACTACAGCTGTGATACCGACCTTCTCCACGCGGGCTTCAGCACGCCGCCGTGGGAGACGCCGCCCGAGTCGAGCCGCGTTATCCGCTCCTCCGGACTGTTTTACGGAAACTGCTACGAAAGCACCGCGGACAGCGGCCAGCAGTTCCTTTCGGGCAAGCTGGTCTTCATCTGCAATACCGATCAGCTGAACCGCTTCCTCGGGGACCATCCCCATGACTATACCGACGAAAACGGACGCTCCCTGGACGTTTCTCGCTTTACCGACGCCTATTTCAAAACCGGGTCGCTTGTGCTGACTGCCTACGACCTGCAGAACTATAACTACGATTTTTCGATTACCGATGATATGCGGATCGACGGCGGTACGCTGTATATCAACACCGCCATGTCGTATCCGGACGACCTGCCGACGTCGTCCTACATCGCGCACGACCTGTGCGTTTACGAGATCGACCGCACCGACCTGCAAGCCGTGACACAGCTGCGGCTGTACTGATGATTCAAGAGGGGAAGAACATGAACAAGAAACACATCATCCTGCTGTCCTGTCTGCTGATCGCCGCACTGCTGGCAGCATCGATACCGCACGTGAACGCCGTTGACACTTCCGACGACTGTCTGATCGGCGACGTCGATCTCGACGGGAGCCTCACCATCATCGACGCGACCGTCATCCAGCGCAGGCTCGCCGGGATGCGCACCCTGTCGGAGCTGGCGGAATTCCTCGCCGACACCGACGGAGACAGAGAGCTGACCATCATCGACGCGGCGCAGATCCAGCGCAGGCTCGCCGATCTGCCGCACGAATTCTGGATGAAGAGCATCAACAGGGTTCAGCCAAGGATCTACTCGCTGAATCATTACAGTAATTATCCGTCGACAGCGTATAACAAAACCGTATTTGAGGACACCGAGGTCCGGATCTACTTCAACGCTTACCGGCAGCTATTCTGCGGAAGAGAGATCGAAAACCGCTACGACGTGTATATCAACGACCGCAAGGTCGCCGACAGGCTGACCCGGACGTATTATGACTGTCTGTTCAGCAAAGCGGGCGTCTACAACGTCACCGTCGTGCCGAGCAACGTCTTCGGCAGCGGTGAGTCGCTTTCCGGGACGATCACGGTGACCGGCTCTCCCGATAAGCCTTATATCGCAGGCGCGAAATACGATGCGGAAAACCACCTTCTGCGCGTTCACGCGTCCGGAGGCGCGGGAGAATACCGCTTCCGCTACTACATCCGCTACATCGTAGCCGTGGCGCCGACCGAGCCGGAAACAGAGTGCCCGACCGAGGGCGAACCGTACACGCCGCCCTTCAACCCAAAGCCGATGCCCAACGGCACCTTCCAGATGGTGTCCGACTACACCGACGCCTCCTTCATCCGCATCCCCGTGGAGATGCTGGAGGGGGATCTCGAATACGACCTGTACGTCAGCGTCATCGACAAAAACGGGTCGGAATCATCCTATTCCCGCGTGATCAGTTTATAATACGCACATAAGAACGGCTCCCTCAAGCGGGGAGCCGTTCTTCTTATGCCGGATTATTCCTCTTCAAAATCTTCCTTGCCTACGCCGCACAGGGGGCAGACATAATCGTCCGGAAGATCCTCAAAAGCTACGCCGCCGTTCTCTTCGGGGTCATAGACATAACCGCATACGCTGCATACATACTTTTTCATGATATTTCTCCTTTGATAAATGATTGCATATGATCGATCAAGACATAGTATCGGGTGCGGCAGACACGCGTGTCACCGTCCTCAACGATTCATTGCCGATCGTTTTCTTATTCAAAGCTGACGGTACTCATCAGCTTTTCAAGCGCCTCATAAGATTCGTCGGATCGAGTGGTAGACCAACCGCTGCTTACTCCCATATTGCGGATCTCGTAGACGTCCTCCCCGTGACGGGTATAATAGGCGTAGGGCTTCTCCTTGCTTTCGTTCTCGTACACGGCGGTATAAGTGACGCCGCCTCGCTCAAGCTCTCCGGTAGTATCATAGCTCGGAAGCTGTTCTTCTACGGTAGAGTTCTTGAACACCTTGATCAAAAGACGATAGTCGATATTGTCCTTGTCCTTGCCGCAGTACCAGGTAATCGACTTGTCGACCGCCTCTCCGTTGGGGGTCTCGGTCAGATTATTGTTGATGCTGACCACGTTCAGCGAGCTGTCGAACGTATAGCGGATATCATAGAGATCATCGCCGTTCCCGACCGTCTCGGTATTATCGGTAATGCTGATCCCGTTCATCAGGGAATCGAACTTGCCGCGGTCGACTTCATCGGCAAAGCTCCATCCGATACCGTATACCACATCATTATCCTGACACACGCTCATGATGGTGCTGCCCTGCGTAATAACAGAGAAGGACTTACCGGCATACTCGATGACCTCCGCTTTATCCAGATAGCTCTGGGGGATCTCGTCGGTGACCTTTTTGCCCTTCGTATAGCCGATGATGATCTCGGATTTGTCCGCAAAGGTATAAGTGAAGCTCTTGTCGATGACCGAGCCGTCCGCCGCATATTCCAAATGGCGCTTTACGGTATCGTAGCTCTCAGGCGGGGTAAAGCTCAGAGAAATAGCGGTCGTATCCTCAGCGATCGTCTTCGGACCGGGAGCTTCGGTAGCGGCAGGCTCTGCGCTGCCGGAGCTGTCCTTTGCATCGGAATCATCTGACGAGCCGGAACAGGCTGCGAGCGTGAAAACCATCAAGCCCGCAAGTAAGAAAGCCAATAGCTTTTTCATAAGAATTCTCCTTTTCTATCCTCCCGCGGTCATTGTTCAGCGCCCTCTCCTGCGTATGTCATTGCGAGGAGCGCGGGCGGCGCAGCGACTGCGGACGGTTATCCGATCGGTTCAAAATCCGCTACGCCGTGCTTGCACAGCGGGCAGATGAAGTCATCCGGGATATCCTCGCCCTCATAGATATAGCCGCAGACCTTGCAGACCCAGCCCTTCTTGCCCTCGGTAGCGGGTCTGGGCTTGACATAGTTCTGATAATAGGTGTAGGTCATGGTCTCGACGTTGGTGATGACGCGCGCCTCGGTGACCGCGCAGATAAACATGCTGTGGGTATCGAGGTCGACGATCTGCTCTACCTTCAGCGACATGAACGAGTTGATGTACCTGCCGAGGAAGACCACGCCGTTATCGGAGCGGAGCAGTCCGTCGCCGACGATCTTATTGACGTCTCTGCCGCTCTGGAAGCCGTAGTGCTCGAATACCTCGAACGGCGCCTCGGTGGACAGGCAGTTGACGTTCATCATGCCGGTTTTCTTGACCATATCGTGGGTCAGGTTCTTCTTGTTGATGCAGACCGCGATGCGGTTGGGGGTATTGGTGACCTGAGAGACCGTGTTGACGATACAGCCGTTGTCCTTATCGCCGTCGCGGGCGGTGACGACATACAGACCGTAGCCGATGTTGAACAGGGCGGTCAGATCGTTCTTGTCCGCGGTCTCGTCCTGCTTCGCAAGGTAATCCTTGGTCAGCTCGGCGCACAGCGCGTCGATCTCTTCCATGTTCTTGTCATTCAGCGCGGACTTGATATGCACGTGATGCTCGGTGTAGGTGATGTGCTTGCAGCCCTCCAGCATCCTGCGCATGGTCTTTTCCGCGAGAGGCGCCCATGAGCCGTTCTCGATGAACGCGACGGTCTTGTTCTGGAAATTGCGCTCGGTCAGATGGTTGATGAACTCCTTCATGAACGGGAAGATATCCGCGTTGTAGGTGGTGGTGGCGAGAACGATCTTGCCGTAGCGGAACGCGTCCTCCACGCACTCTGCCATATCCTCACGCGCGAGGTCGCTGACGGCGACCTTGGGACAGCCGTTGGCACGGAGCTTGTCCGCCAGGATCTCGACCGCCTTCCTGGTGTGGCCGTAAACGGAGGTATAGGCGATCATGATGCCGTCGGTCTCAACGCCGTAGCTCGACCAGGTGTTGTAGAGGTCAAGGTAGTAGCCGAGGTTCTCGGTGAGGATCGGACCGTGCAGCGGACAGATGATCCCGATCTCGAGACCCGCCGCCTTTTTCAGCACGTTCTGGACCTGAGCGCCGTACTTGCCGACGATGCCGATATAGTAGCGGCGCGCCTCGCACGCCCAGTCCTCCTCAACGTCCAGCGCGCCGAACTTGCCGAAGCCGTCGGCGGAGAACAGGACCTTGTCGGTGCTGTCATAGGTCATCAGGACCTCGGGCCAGTGGACCATCGGAGCGCCGACGAAGTTCAGGGTATGAGAGCCCAGCTCGAGGGTATCGCCCTCCTTGACGACGATGCGTCTGTCCTCATATTCGGTGCCGAAGAAATTCTTCATCATGGCGAACGCCTTCTGTGAAGAAACCACGGTCGCGTTCGGGAATACGTTCAGGAAGTTGTCGATGTTCGCGCTGTGGTCGGGCTCCATATGCTGGACGACCAGATAGTCCGGCTCACGGTTTCCCAGAACGCCGCGCAGGTTTTTCAGCCATTCGTCGCCGAAGTGCTGATCCACGGTGTCCATAACGGCGATCTTCTCATCCAAAATGGCATAGGAATTGTACGCCATACCGTTGGGAACCACATACTGACCCTCAAACAGATCGATATTATGGTCATTCACGCCGATATACTTGATGTCGTTTGTAATTTTCAATGGTATCATCTCCCGTATATTATTTGATTTCAGTATACCGAAAAGTCGGACAAATTGCAACACTATTATGTTGAAAAGCGGCTATTTTTTTGCTATAATAACAAACAGTATAGATCAAACGAGAGGTGATCCCGATGGCAGGACAGACAAGCTGTGAATTCTGCGCGTTCTATAACTACAATGAAGCGTACGACGATTACGAATGCTCGGTGAATCTGGACGAGGACGACCTGGCGCGCTTCATGAGCGGGAGCGACCGCAGCTGCCCGTACTTCCGATTCAGCGACGACTACAAGATCGTGGAAAAGCAAAATTGACATCGGGGGCGCCGCTGCGCCCCGCGCAAGCAAAGGAAACTGATATGAAACCCAAACTGAAGCTGTGCTTACAGCTGCTGCTGACCTTTATGAAGATCGGCGTGGTCACCTTCGGCGGCGGCTACGCGATGATCCCGATCATCGAAAACGAGACCTCCAAAAAGAAAAAATGGATCGAGCCCGACGACCTGATCGACGTGATCGCCCTGTCCGAGTCCACCCCCGGCCCCATCTCCATCTGTGCGGCGACCTTCATCGGCTATAAGCTGGCGGGGCTTGCCGGAGCGTTCTGCGCGACGGTGGGCGTCGTTCTGCCGTCGTTCGTCATCATCTACCTGATCTCGCTGTTCCTCAGACAGTTTGAGGAGATCAGGATCGTCAGCTACGCGTTCTTCGGCATCCGCGCCGGCGTGCTGGCGCTGCTGATCAAGGCGGTCATCTCCATGTTCAAGAAGTCGCCGCACAACATCATCGCCTACTGCATCATGGCAGGCTCCCTGATCGCGGTCGCGTTCTTCTCGACCAACGTGATCATCGTCCTGCTGAGCGCGGCGGTGATCGGACTTACCGCGGCACTGATCGCGAAGAAAAGGGGGCGTGAGCTGTGAGCGTCTATCTCCTGCTGTTCCTGGAATTCTTCAAGATGGGCGCGCTGACCTTCGGCGGCGGCTACGCGATGATCCCCTTCATCGAGGAGACCGTCCTCAGTCACGGCTGGCTCACCACGCGCGAGCTGGTGGACTTCATCGCCGTATCGGAAAGCACCCCCGGCGCGTTCGCCGTGAATATGTCCACCTATGTCGGAAGCGAGGTCGGCGGACTGTTCGGCTCCGTCTGCGCCACGGTCGGACTGGTCCTGCCGCCGTTCATCCTGATCCTCATCATCGCGAAGTGCTACGAAAAATTCAAGCAGAGCCTGATCGTCCGCGGCGTGATGCTGGGACTGAAAAGCACCGTGGTCGGTCTGATCGGCGCGACGGTGATCAAGGTCGGGTACGACATCTTCTTCCCCTTCGGCTTTGACATCGAGGTCATCCCCTATGAGCTGAGCAGCGGCAATTTCTGGTTTATCATCGTCGTGTTCGCCGTCATGCTCTTTTTGCTTCTGTACAAAAAGCTCAATCCGATCCTGGTCATCGTCCTGTCGGCGGGGGCGGGGATCGCTGCGGGGTATACCGGACTTATCAGCCTGTAATAATATTCTTTTTTCACAAAAAACTATTGCATTCTTTAAAATCTTTTGTTATGATTATCCTGTAACGGTTGTTACTATCCAAATCATCAATAAAGGAGAGTAAAAAATGCAATTAGTGAAAAAATTCTGTGCGGAATTCATCGGTACCTTTGTGCTGGTACTCATCGCCTGCGGCGTCGCGACCGTACTGGGCTGCTCCAATAAGCCCGACGCGGCTTACGCGCTGACCGCTCTCGCGTTCGGTCTTGTCATCGTCGCGATGGCGTATTCCATCGGCAACGTATCCGGCTGCCACATCAACCCCGCGGTATCCCTCGGCGTTCTGATCAACGGCGGCATGACCGTCACCGAATTCATCGTTTACATCATCGCCCAGTTTGCGGGCGCCACCGCCGGCGCGGCAGTCCTCGGCGGACTGGTCGGCTTTGACACAAGCCTCGGCACCAACGGTCTCTTCAACGGCAGCACCGTCAAGTCCCTGATCGTCGAGTGCATCCTCACCTTCATCTTCGTGCTGGTCATCCTCAGCGTCACCTCCAAGAAGAAATACGAGAAATTCGCCGGTCTGATCATCGGCTTCACCCTGACTCTGGTCCACATCTTCGGCATCTACTTCACCGGCACCTCTGTCAACCCCGCTCGTTCCTTCGGCCCCGCGATCTTCAAGGGCGGCGACGCTCTGTCCGCTCTGTGGGTCTTCATCGTAGGTCCTCTGGTAGGCGCAGCCATCGCGGCGATCGTCTACAGATTCCTTATCAAGGCTAAGGAAGACTGACGTTACATTCACGATTAATTAACCACCTGTCGTATTACGCTTCATCGGATGCGTCGTTCGGCAGGTGGTTTTTTCATTCCGGCACATAAAAGACCGCGCACCCGGAAAGTGCGCGGTCCTGTCAAATCGTATTCTAACGGTCTGCTTTTCCCTTTTTCAGCACACGCTTTGAATCAGCAAGCAGCAGATCGTTGCTGAACGATCCGCGATACGCTTCCTCATCCAAAAACGCAATCACCTCCAAAGCGGTTGTTTTTTCCTCCGGAATGACGATCTTGTTATCATCAACAGCAATTTCGATCCCGATTGTTTTAGCTGTCTTTTTGATCTCTTCGGCGGCCACCTTATTGAGGATACTGTTGTCGTTGATCATTGCGATTTTTCTGCGGACATAAGTATTGGCGTTTCGGCAGAAAGCCTCGGCGTTTTCGAACTTCAGCTTTTCATTTCTGATGAATTCCTCGACCTCTCGGTCAGAGGCGGAACGATAGTATTCCCTCAAATCAAACACCTGTCTGGCGAAGTAGAATGATGAGAATACAGCTCCTCACCCGAATAATAGCAGTCGCTGAAATCTGTTAGCCAAAGATGATCCTGCCTTTCAAGAGCGTTATCCGCATTATCAATATCTGACTTTTCCCTCGGCCACAGCCTTCAAATGCTCGCCGTACGGACTCTTGCCGTATGCCTCAGCGCTTTGCTTGAGCTCCTCTTTATCGATAAAGCCGTTGATAAACGCGATTTCCTCGGGAGATGAGATCACGATTCCCTGTCGGGACTGGATCGTCTTGACAAAGTTTGCCGCCTGCAGCAGCGACGCCATGGTACCTGTATCCAGCCACGCGAAACCGCGTCCCAAAAGCTGGACATCCAGAAGACCGTCGCTGAGATACATTTCATTCAAGGTTGTGATCTCCAGCTCGCCGCGTGCCGAAGGCTTCACCTGATTTGCGCGTTCGGATACGCCGGCAGGATAAAAATACAAACCTGTCACTGCGTAATTCGACTTCGGCTGCTTCGGCTTTTCCTCGATGCTGAGAACCTTTCCGCTGTCGTCAAATTCAACGACGCCAAAGCGATCCGGATCCGGAACGTAATAGCCGAATACCGTTGCTCTTCCGTTATCACAGGCATTTTTAACCGCAGCCTTCAGCATCGTTCTGAAGCCGTTTCCGTAAAAAATATTATCGCCCAGGATCATTGCGCCCGGACCGCCTTCAAGGAATTTCTCTCCAAGAATAAACGCCTGGGCAAGGCCGTCCGGAGAAGGCTGGACCTTGTAGCTGAGGCTGATGCCGAACTGACTGCCGTCGCCGAGCAGCGCCTCAAACCTCGGCGTGTCATCAGGTGTGCTGATGATGAGGATATCCTTTATCCCGGCAAGCATCAGTGTGCTCAGCGGATAATAAATCATCGGTTTGTCATAAATCGGAAGGAGCTGCTTGCTGGTCACCTTTGTCAGAGGATAGAGACGAGTCCCGGAACCTCCCGCTAAAATAATACCTTTCATATGTTACCTTCTTTTTTACAGCCATTCTGATGCCCAGGAGAAATCCTGAGCCTTGAAAGATTCATGTTTTTCGTCTTTTTCAGAAGTTTTGTAGGGAATATCCAGCTTCGGCCAATCAATGCTTAAACTCGGATCATTCCAAGGGATACCGCCTTCAGATGTCGGATCATACACGTCGGTGCATTTATATACAAACTCAGCTCTGTCGGATAATACAAGGAATCCGTGTGCAAAGCCCTCCGGGATGTAGAACATGTTTTTCTTTTCGGAGTTGAGCACCACGCCGACCCATTCGCCGTAGGTAGAACTGCCCGGTCTGACATCTACCGCAACATCGAACACCTCGCCGTGGGTCACACGCACGAGCTTTCCCTGCGTATGTTTTTTCTGAAAATGAAGGCCCCTCAGCACGCCTTTGGTGCTTGAGCTCTCATTATCCTGTACAAATTCCTTATCGATACCGGCAGCATAATAATCTTCTTTCTTATATGTCTCCATGAAGTAGCCGCGCTGATCGCCGAATACCTGAGGATGGATAATTACAACTCCCGGTAATTTTGTTTTCTCAAATGTAAAAGCCATTATAATCTTGCCTCCGATAAATATCTTCTTACTGCATCTCTCCAATCGGGGAGCGGTGTAAAGCCTGCTTCTGTCAGCTTTGATTTATCCAGCCTGCTGTTGAAAGGACGGGCGGCAACGGACAAGCCGTACTCTGCAGTGGTAACAGGCACTACGCCGGTGTTAAGCCCATACTGTTTGTAAAACTCGCAGCAAAAGTCATACCACGAAATGAAGCCGCCTTCATTTGTCGCATGATAATATCCGTATTTTTCGGTTTCGATCATATCCACAAGCAGGCGGGCCAGATCCAGCGTGTAAGTCGGTGTGCCTATCTGATCGTTAACGACTCTCACTGTATCATGCGTCTTCCCTACGTTGATCATCGTCTTGATAAAATTCTTGCCGTTCAGACCGAACACCCACGCGATACGAACGATAAAGAACTTTTCAAGAGTTGTACTCACCGCAATTTCTCCATCCAGCTTGCTTTGTCCATACACATTGAGCGGCGCAAAGCACTTGTCGTCCGCTTGCCACGGACGAGTTCCCTGACCGTCGAATACGTAATCCGTGCTGATATACACCATCTTCGCGTCAACCGTCTTCACCGCATCCGCAATGTTCTGTGTACCTTCGGCATTGATTTTACGGACGACAGCCCGATTTCCGGGATCTTCTGCACCGTCCACATTTGTCCATGCGGCACAGTGAATGACTGCGTCGGGTTTTATTTCCCCTATCACTCTTTCTACTGCTCCCTTATCCGTGATATCCAATTGTACATACGGTGCAGCTTCAGCAGCGCTTCCGCCCTGTATGCCCGCATAGGCGGGTTGGATATCAGAACCGACAGCCTCATGACCTCTGCTGATCAGCTGATTAACAACATCATATCCAAGCTGTCCGCCGACTCCTGTTACTAATACCTTAATATCTACCATCTCCTTTATACGACCGCCAAAAACGATAATCTGATGTCCTCGATTTGTCAGCTCGTGATACATCAGCACGCCCGAACTGAACGGCTTCACCTGTGACAAAAGTCTCAAAACGATCTGTTGTCGCTCAAGGATCCTTTTATCACGACGCCTGTCCGCACACGGCGGACGCGTTATTTGTTCTTATACATCTCTTCGTAGTACTGCTGATATACTCCGCTTGTTACGTGCTCCATCCATTCCTGATTGGCCAGATACCAGTCGATCGTCTTTACGATGCCGACCTCAAAAGTCGTTTCCGGGTACCAGCCGAGATCCGCTTTGATCTTACTCGGATCGATACCGTACCGACGATCATGTCCGAGCCGGTCTTCCACATGCTTGATAAGACCTTCGTTGATCTCCGGATCATGCAGACGCTCGGAAAGCTGATTGATGATCGTTTTCACGATAAAGATGTTCGGCCTCTCATTGTGACCGCCGATGTTATAGACCTCACCGCTCTTGCCGCCGGCGGCTACCATATCGATCGCCTTGCAATGATCTTCCACATAGAGCCAATCGCGGATCTGCATACCGTCGCCGTACACAGGCAGCGGCTTATGATTCTTAGCGTTGTTGATCATCAGGGGGATCAGCTTCTCCGGGAACTGGAACTGACCGTAGTTGTTTGAGCATCTTGTAATATTCACGGGCATCCCGTAGGTGTCGTGAAAAGCCTTTACAAAGTGATCGGCAGAGGCTTTGGACGAGCTGTACGGACTGTGGGGATTGATCGGCGTCGTTTCCATGAAAAAGCCGGTAGCTCCCAGTGCGCCGTATACCTCATCGGTACTTACCTGCACATACTTTTTTCCGCTCTTCCATGTCTTCTGTCCGGCGTCATACCAGGCATCCTTTGCCCGCTGCAAAAGATTTACTGTGCCCATCACGTTCGTGGTCACAAATATCTCCGGGTTAGCGATGCTTCTGTCCACATGGGATTCCGCCGCAAAATTGATGATATAGTCAGGATCATATTCTGCGATCAGTTTCTTTACCAGTTCAGCATCACAGATGCTTCCATGGCAAAAAATATGCCGCTCATCATCTTCCAGATCCTTCAGATTCTCCAGATTGCCTGCATATGTAAGGGCGTCCAGATTGATGATTCTGATATCATCGTACCTCTTCAGCATATAGTGTACAAACGTGGTTCCGATAAAACCGGCACAGCCGGTACATAAGTAAGTAGTCATTGATATGTCTCCTTCCAAATTATCTTTTGAAGCAGATGATGTCTGCTTGACGTCTTATTCTCTGCGATGCGTATTCCTCGGATCAGTGCCTGACTGATACGCAGTCTCCGGCTGCGCCGTATTTCTGTTCCCCGCCGACCGTATTCTATGCCGTACGGGATCAGCAGCCATGTGTTCGACCCTCGCTATTCCTTATACGGACATACCGACAAGCATTTATAGCATCTGATGCATTTGCCGGCATCCACAACAGGATACAAGAAGCCTTCTTCATCGGGCAGCATAGATATTGCCCCGGTATAGTAAAAGGTTTCCGTTCTTGAAGATCCGTCAAGAAATACATACTGTACCGAAATATTATCACTCGGCGCAGATAAAGGGCACACGGTAAAGCATGCCGAACAGCCGCAGCACAATTCCTTCACCTGATACAGCTCGGGAAGAGGCTTGAGATGATCCGAAATATCCGCATTGATATATCTTGTGCTGTTATGACAAGTAACCGTTCCGCCGTTTTTATGCAATGGCTGAAGGGAGTTTGCCAGTAATTCTCCCTCGCGGTTTTGATACAATAAATCCATGAATTCCATAATCAATACCAACGTCCCGTGATCTTGTGAACTTTTCTGCGCACCCTGAACCGGAGCTTTCCGTATGCAGTAAATCTTTTCAGAGAATGCTCGAAGCCCTTGCTTTTCAAATCCCGCCAAAAGCTCTCTCTGTACCCGGGGATCGGAGAAGGCGCGATCATATTCGGCTGCTGACACTTTTGGACGTCGGATTCGACTGTGTCACATTGCTCCGACAGATACGGGATGATTTCCTTTGCTCTTTCGGTATTCAGGAATACTAATGATACTCCCGCGTTGTCAAAGAATTCCGGGCTGTAGTTTTCGACTCCCCAGTAGTCGCCTACCGTAAAGTCCGATACACGCCGGTATGTCGAATACTTGCAGGTTGAACAGCTCGGCCGCAATCCCAAATCAGAATAAAACAAATCTGTGTATTCTTTTGAGACGAGTTCACTTCCGTCCTCAAATATGATCTTTTCCACGTGCCGTTTCCACCCCCTGAGTAATCTCTTTGTACCGGAAAGCAAAAGAAGATATTTTTTTCGCCTCTCGTTTTTCCACCCAATCAAGATACTCTCTGTAAAGCTCGTGCGACGGAGTTCCGTGGCAAACGAAGTCCATCGTAAACAGATTATCCTTTTCAGGCAGCGAACTGACCAGCTTTTTCAGCCCCGCCACATTACAGGCGTTTCCGATAAACAGGACTTTCCTCTGATTTTTCAGATCCTGAGTGATGCTTCTGAATGTATCCCCCAGATCCGCTCTTACGTATTTTGAGCCTTTGAGCAATGACAGCTCATCAGTCTTGGTGACTCTGTGATAAACTACATTCAATCGGTCGTCAAATCCGCATCCGTATACGACTGCCCCTTGGCTGATAAAATACTCCGCTATGATCGTCGCCGCACCTCCGGACTGACAAGAGGCGCGCTTCTCAAAATCCTTCGATTTTACTCCGAAAATAACCGGATGCGGGTCCTCTTCGGAGCTGACCGGCTGATACTTCTCTTCGTTTTCGTCTGTCAAAAAGCATTTTGAATACTTGATCAGATCGTTGAGCGGTTCCCGGTTTGCGTACTCAAACCGATAGACGTCGCCTTGCTGAAGAGACGGATTTCCTCTCACAAGGGATAACAGATCCTTGTTTCTGTCGCCTAAGACCGGATGCGGCCTGATAAGCGCCTTCTTTTCAAAAATAATCGAAAACGCAGTCGCGTGAAAAGAGTTGCTGGCAACATATTCAGCATTTTTAACCAGCCACAAAAACTCTCTCGGCCCGACGTCCTTAAGATTGAAGTCGGCAATGCCGTCTTTCCTGCATAAGGGATGAATCGACAAAATCGGCAGGTTTTCTGCTTCTGCTGTCTGCATAACAGCCGATTTCAAGTTTTCGTCATCGTGCAAAGAATAGTACAGAATATACTTTTGCGGAATACGTGAATCGGTTTTTTTGATAAGTGTATTCCAGTCGCCGGCGTTCAGGAGGAACACCGGATCGCATGTAACCGGATATATCTTTTTATAGATCTCATTCAAGAATGCCGCTGCGCTCTTCTCCCTGAACGATACCCTGTTGAAAGTACGAAGAGTCCGATCCGTCAGTTCACGCATTTTCTGAGACACTTTTACCGAGCCCAGGCTGATCGCATATCCAAACTTTTTCGTATCAGTGCCGACAAAATCCAAAAAATAGTTCGGATCGTCAAAATTGATCTCTGTATTCCACACCTGATCGCTGCCTGCGATAACGGTATCAAATCGTTTTGAATACTCTTTCAGCTGTGCCGGCCCGATCTCTCCGCGGTCCGAAAGGTTCTCCGCACGGAACGATTCAAACAGCTTGTACTGCTTCTTTCTTCTTGCATCGCTTTTTGCTTTCCACCAGAAGTTTTTTAAAGTCACAGTGTTTTTGCCGATAGAATACTGTTTTTTGATCTTTTCGGGACAATAGTTTATGATCTCGGCATCAAAACCGGCGTTGAGCAAATATGTCTTCAGCGCGTACGCCTGAAGCATCGCTCCGTAGTTATGCGCAAAATGATATGTTAATATACCAATCATATTATTACCGCCTAATAAGTTTTCTGATTTTGCCCTTCAGAACAGCCGCCGTCCTGATCAAAAAACCTTTATTGATCAGAAACGTATATGCAAGCACAACAATCAGACAAACCCCGCATATGATCTTGTTTTCCGTATAGTACGCGCCGCATGCGATCAGTCCAATCGCCAAGGCAATCAGGATATTCTTTCCCAGTATCTTGAGCGGGACATATTTTTTGATATCGACATAGCGGTAAATCGCCATCGACATGAACGCGACCAGTGTAGACACCGACGCCGCAAATAATCCGATAAACTGTATCAGCACCAGATTAACAACAATATTGATGATCGCAGAGAAAATAGACGTCTTGGCTATCTCTTTTGTCTTTTTGAGCGCGACATATATGGAGCTGTAGAGCCCCTGCAGCGCCTGAAAGAACACAGCAATCATCAAAACGGGGATCTGATAATATGCATCCTTGTAACCTTGATTAACAAGAACAGGGAATAAAAACGGCATAACGGCAATGATGCAGATGCATAACGCTGAAATAAGATTGAAAAATATGTTGATCATCCGATTGATATACTCGTTTTTATCCTTATCATGTATTGACAACGATACAGATTCCGTCCATGACATATTAAAGTAGTTATAAAACGTGATATACATGGAAGAGAATTTATTGGCAACAGAGTATACGCCGTTTGCGCCGGTCCCTAAAAAGAACGATACGATCGTACGGTCAGAGGCATTTACCACCCACCACGACAGCTGATTCGGTATTAGGGGTATCGAGTATTTCGCAACAGATTTGAATTCCTGTTTATTGAACAGCTTTATGTCAAAACAGCTCCATACTTTAAGACGAAATATGATATACAAAGAACTGCCTATTCCCGCAACGATCATCGAATACAACAGACCTGTCAGTCCTATCCTGATCACGCCGACAAGGATCACATTGAATCCTACATGCAGTACCGCGTTGATAAAGCTGCCGATAGTGTAGACATCCGTTCTGTCCACGCCTCTTGCAAACTGCAGTAATGTACCTTGAAATATCTGAATGATCACCAACGGCAGCAAGAATATCAGATAGTCCGAACGGACCAGAAGACTCACGGGTATAAAAAGGATAACAAAGACGGCTATCTGAAGCATATTGCACATCAGAACCGTCGAAAACAGCACGCGGTTATTCTCCCGGCTGTCCCGATAATCCAGCATCATCCTGAATAAGCCCTGTTCGAACTGCATGCCGATCACGGGACATAGAAGCGATACATATGTAATGATCAGGTCAGCTGTTCCGTATTCTTCCGTAGCCAGAACAGCGGTATACAGCGGGAGCATAAAAAAGCTCACGCACTGTGTACAAATTTTACCTATCATCAGCATGATCGTATTTTTTGCTAATGATTTTTCTCGTGTCATAGTAGCATATTCTCCTGTGTTATTCCTTACTTATATGACGATCTTCATGGAGGCGGTGCAGCATAGGATATAGACAACTAAAGTCGGTGCATCATACAGCGGATTGCCGGTTAAGCCATACATTAAGAAAAAGACCTGATACATAACCGAAAACGTCAGAATGATTCTTATTTTCGAGTCACAATCCGGCGTCAACGCGACCCTTCTCAGCTTCTTGATTGCAGACACTATGTTCCACAAGAAAAACAGAACAAAAGCAATAAACCCGATAATTCCGCATTCGCAAAGCAATTGGATATAGATATTATGCACATTCAGCGCATTGCCGAACGTCATAAAGGTATATCTGAAAGCATCCCATCCGATTCCGAATAAAAAGTTGCCTTTAAATGCGTCGATCGCCTGATTGTACAGCTTGAAACGAACAGCGTCAATGGTATCCGTACCGATAAGTCTCCCTATGGTCGGGAATGCCTGCGGGAACACCGAGCTTCCTAATACCCATATGATCATAGCCGCAAGTACGATCGCGAGAATTTTTATGATTCTGTTGGTAGGATTATTGGAGTGATAGACAAAGTAAGCCGTAAAAATGCCTGCTAAGCAGAATACAAGCGGACCTCTCTTTCCTGTCATCAGCAAAATGACTAAAAACAAAAGCCCTATACCTCTGTCTATCCATTTCCTCTTTGTGAACGAATTTGACGTCATCAAAAATGATGTGATCGCACACAGTCCGTTCACCATCAATATCGCGTTAAATCCGTTGCTGTTTGTTAATCCGCACAAAATCCCGCTGGATTGCAGGTGAATCAAATTCGTCTGATTAAGATCGAAAAAAAGCGGAACAATCGTACTGGTATAGAAAGAGGGCATCAGCCCGAATGCAACGGAAACTATCGCGAAAAAGGCACTGACGACGATGATGGTTTTTACGGCGGGGATCTCCCAATTATCCATACGCCTCAAAACCAGCGCGAACGCAAAAACGCCGATCGTCATGACAAGATTCACGTAGTCATTGTTTTTCAGGTTTGCGTTGCCGTGTATTACCACAGCAGCTAATATCGGATAAATAATGAGATCGATATGCGCGATTATTTTTTTCCGTTTGATCAGAACCACTGAAATAAGAATCAGCAAATAAACCGCCAGAATAATCGTAGCGTTTCTGTAGTTTCCGAAAGTGTATTTGATAAGTCCGCCCGTTACGTAAGCGTAGAAGATAAATAACACGATCCCGATGATAGACAAGTATTCTGTTGATCGTAATGTTCCTCTGATTTTTAACATTTTCATTTGCCCTTTAAGATCCACTTTATTGAATAGACCTGTTTTAAAATAAAACGGTCATATCTCTTGTTTCGTGCTCGGCTGCCGTTTTCAACAGCGTGTCCCGTATTCTTAATGATCCAATCATTATCAACAAATGACATAGGTGCATTCATGCGGAATGTCCTTTTCATCTCACGCAATTTGTCCCGGTCTGTTATCCATTCTCTTAATTCATCAATGCCGCTCAATACAGATCCCGAACGATCCTGCAAAACACTTTGCGCAATATTTCCGCTGTTTGCATTCGCAAGGATATATGTCCCTGCCATCAAGCATTCATTATAAGCATAGGAATAAGTCTCCGGAACAATTGACCAAAGGACAGAAAAATCGACCTGACCCTCTCGCAGCGAATCCACCATGGCGTTTGGATCGTCAGATGTGTCTACTGTCACGTGCGAAACCTGATGATTGGACTCTCCGCCTTTTCCGTAGTGCAGGTATCTGATCCCTTCGTCCGAAAAATCCCGGATGGCTTCTTCAAACTCTTCCCACCCTTTTGTCTTGTTTGCATATCCGATAAAAGCGACCCGGATGGCTTCGTCTCTGCTGACCGGTCTGTCATAGTGACCGACAGGGACCTGGTGAGGGACCGTGATAACGCGCAGGCTGTCGAAGCTTTTTTTATACAGTCCTTCTACATACTTTGAAGGTGCGATCATCTCTATCCGATCCTGATATCGACAGAATAACTGCCGAATTTGTTCTATATGCTTCAGCGTCTGAGAACCATACCTGCATTCCCTGCATTTTTCGGGACCCGGAGGCTCTGTTCCGCAAAATGATTCGTCATTTTTCAGCATTAAATAATTCTTACAAATAAACTGGTAATCATGCAAAAATACTCTTATTCTCTCCGTTTTAAAGAAAGACAGCAAAAAGTCGATGTGCCGGAGACTGATATTCAGGATTTGATGGATATGGATTTCCTCGACGACGTATCCGTTTGCAGTAAGGTAATCACCGATATCCTTCGCCGACACGACAGCGTCAAGCTCCCCGTTTACCCGAACGCACCAATACTTCAGTTCGTTTTCCTTATGTCGGTCCAAAATACGAAAAGGATAGATACAAACATACCGGTAATCATTCTCAGCAAAAAGATGTTGATGAGCAATAATGAGTTTGTTTGTACCTCCCACGTATTTTGCATAATCACTTCCTGTTATTGCAAGCACTGATTTGATCATATTAAATCCTCATAAGCAGCGATATCGCTCAGATTTTCTTTAAAATAAGCTGCAGTACAAACGGTGCAGTCCTGTATTCCTTGTATTTGAGCAAGGTTTTAATATGCCGAAAGTCTTTATCGTAATATGCAAAAGCCTCTAACAGTCTCTTGTTCTCAGGAGACAGATCATTCTCAAAAGTCTCAAAAATCCCCCGGGCGACCTTGGACTTTGCCCTCGGTATCTTCGGCTTAAAAAAGCGCTGCAGCTTGTGTTTGATTCTCTCAAAAGAAGAATCAACACCCAGCGCGTTGTTGGCGTGCTGCCTGTACATGATTCTCGGATTCGGGTCATACAGCACTTTTCCCGTTGCAAGCGCAATGATATAGATCAACCAATCATGCAAATAGAAAAAGCCCTTGTACTCTCTTGAACGGATCAGCAGCGCCTTGTTAAACACATAAGTGCATCCCGGCAGAGCAGGACACCGAAGGGCTAACGCTAAAGAAAAAGCAGAATCCACGTTAAATGTTTTAACAGACAGCTCCTTCAGATTCTCGTCGACGGGAATCACATTAGTGGTATAAAGCAGCGGGATGCTGTCATCTTCCGCACTCATCATTCCGACTGCTTTTTCAAGTTTATCCGGCAGCCATATGTCGTCCTGATCGCACAGAGCATAATAGTCGGAATCGGGCGCTGTCATGATAAGATCCCAAAAGCTCTTGCAGAACCCGACATTTTTCTCGGCGTAGTATTGCAGCCTCCCGTTATTCTGCTCATCGCGCAGGATATCGACCGTCGAATCCGAAGACCCGTCATCTCTGACATAGATATTTACGTCGACGCCTTCCTGCGCGTATAATGACTGCAGCTGCTCCCGAATGTATTTTTCCCCATTATATGACGATAACAGCACAGTAACCTTTTTCTGCATCTTTTCTCTACCATCCTTATGTTATTGCACAAACAGAGCCTTCTCTTGCGCCCTTGAGTATTTCTCTGCATTTGTTCCGCTTATCCTTCTCGTAAAGCAGACAGATCAATAATTGCTTTATGATCTGCAAACGAGCCTTCAGCATAGACGATTTGTTCTTTCTTGCAAGGTAGATTGTATTTCTTGCGATATAAAACTTTCGGAAAGAAGAATGGTTCTTAACGATAACGTCCCAAAAAAGAAACTTTCTCATCTTGATATTTCCAAGCTCATGAAGCAGCTCAACGTCATAAACTCTGATTATTTTCTTCCCGTTCTTTCTGAGTCTGATGCAAAGATCAAAATCGACGCCGTCGATAAACATCGACTCATCAAAGCCGCCGATCATCCTCCAATCGGATAATGACAGCATCGATCCGGACGTAATGCATCTGTCGACCTCTTTGAATCCGTGAAGGGGCTCCGTCTTTCCCGAGCCTTCACGGTTTCTGTCCTTAATGACCGGGCAAATCAGCGCAACGTCATCCATCGGGATATATTTTGAAAACTCACGGACCAGATGAGAAGGGCAAACCGAATCCTGATCCAGGGTTACGACCCAACGATACGCCTGATCGGCCGCTTCTGTGCAGATTCTGTTCAACGCGCAGGCGATCCCTTTATTCTCGTCGAATTGAAAAAGCTGTATCCTGCTGTCCTCAGTTCTATGCAAAAAGGTCTTTATCTCACTGATATTGTCAGATCCGTTGTCGACAAGTATCACCCTGTCAACCTGTCCGGCGATCGCCAGGACATTCTCTCTTAATCTTTCAATATCCGGATTAAACATCACAATCCCGGCACAAATCGAATTCATATATCAATCCATCCTTACAAAAGGCCCAATAACGCTTTGGCTTTGCCCAATGCTGTCAGCTTGAGATCTCCGGTGCAATACTCTTTTGAGAAAAAGAGCTTGAATCTGGATCTCATTTTTTTGCTTGATGCGACGGTTCTCAGGATAGCCGCATTACGGTCATCGATCTGCGCGTTCCAGCCTTCCAATATCGCGTTTGCCATTTCGGCCTCTTGACCCTTTTTTCGGGTTAACGCATTCCACTCTTTCCTGATTCGCTCTGCAGGCCCGTTGATGCCTCCCGATGTATTATCCCGATGCTGTCTGTACCGGATAAAAGCTCTTTCATCACAGAGGACGCAGCCTCCCAGCGCATAGCATAAAGAGATGATGAAGCTGTCATGGCCCCTTCTCAGCGCCTGGTCGGTTATCTCTTTTTCCTTAATCCGTTCCCACATAGTCCTGTTGAGGACCATTGTACATCCGGCGATCGATCGACGCATAATCACGCTTGGCAAAGTATGCTTTCTCTTTTCTAACTGCGTACGCCTGCAAATATTCAATTCTTCATCCGAAATGTTGAGATTTGAATAGTAAACGGCAGGGACGTCTGTCCGGCACTTCTGTGTGATAACATCACATGCAGCCTTCAGCTTATCCTTCTCCCAGAAGTCATCCTGATCACTGAAGGCATAAAAATCAAAGCCTTCATGCGCGAGCATTTCCCGGATAAAGCTTTGGCGAAACCCGATGTTCTCCCCCGCGTTGACATGTACATTCTTACAAGATTCTTCATATTCTCTTAAAACAGAAACCGTCGCGTCGCGGGAACCGTCGTCGCGAATAAACAGCTCCGGATCGACACCCTCCTGACCGAGAATGCTGTCCAGCTGCTGCCGTAAGTATTTCTCACCGTTATATGTAGATAGAATAACTGCAACACGCATAGTTAGGCCTTTCCGAAAATTCGTTTAACTGCACGTCTCATACCCAAAGGCATCTGGTTAAACACGTATTTTTTCTTATCAATATTCTTTCCGGCTTCCGCTTCGATTATTGCAGAGCCCTTGGCGCCGTATCCCACATAACCCGCGTACTTTCGGGTGGGGCGGTACAAATTGGCATTTCCTGCCCTTGCGATGTCCCGGGTGGTTTCAAACCATTCCGCTTTGTTCCGAACGGAATCCATCATCGCCTGTCCTTTATCCGTGTTGACCAATACGACAGAGATCCTTCTTCCTTTTCCGAACCTTCCCGGCAGCTTTTCGGAGTTCCAGAAATCACCGAGTGTGATATCGGCGGCTCTCTTATCTGACGCAAAGGGACATTCATAGCAGCTCATCCGGAACCAGCGCGCCGAAAGGAACAGCTTATAGTACGGATCCTTAAACCCGGATACCGTACGTTCACTTCCGTCTGAAAAGCCGAAGCGAATCAGAAAATCCTTATCGGTGTCTTTGCTTTTGGCCCGAAAAGAAAATGAAACGATCTTTTTTCCGTAATGCTTTTCCGCCCATAACAGATAGTCTTCAAACATCTGCGGAGACGGCGTACCATGGCATATGATTTCAGCTGTATACAGGTTTTCCTCCAGCTTCTGTTCTTTTGCCATAGCCTTTACGCCCGCGATCTCGCACGGGGTACCGGTAAACAGCACTCTTTTGCCGGCTCTCAGGTCATTTGCCGCCTTTGATAAAGAATCGCCCATATCCGCCTGGACATATTTCGATCCCTGAAACGAAGCAAGCTGATCGATGCACGCCGCCCTCTCAATCCTTACACGAAGATCGTCGGCATACGATGCACCGTACACCGCGCCGCCGGATCTGATGAATTCGCTTGAAATCAGATAGCTCAATCCGCCGGAAGCGCTTTTGGGTTCTTCCTTTTTTGCGTACGCGCCGTAGGCCTTTATCGATTCACTGCCCTGATAATTTCCGAGCATGGGACAGACCCTGCGGCATTTTCCGCACCGGATACACTGATCCGTATGAATGACAGGGACATTGAAGCCGTTGTCGTTCGGACGGATCGTGATGCACTTTCGGGGACACAGCTCCGCACATGCGCCGCAGCCGCTGCAGCTGCTTTCCCGCCCCGTAACCGTTACAAGGGCTTCCTCCCGCTCATAAGCGGCGATCCCTTTTTCTATGGCATTCTTCAGGAACGAAAGGGACTCTGCCTTTCTTTCCTCCATGACCCTGCGGATTTTTTCTTTATCGATCTCAATAAGGCCGTCCAGCTCGTCGATACGGCTCACATCGATCAATCTGCGGCTCTCATCGAACGTATCGAGCAAATCATAAAGGCGCGAATTCATGGACACATGCCCCGCCTTGTTCCGCTCAAACACAGCAAACGGGATCCGGTGTATCAAGGAAAACACTGCGCCGTGGAAAGAATCCGTGATCACAAAATCAGCATTACGGATCAGTGAAACAAATTCATTCGGTCCGACGCGGTCACTGCGGATTCCCGGACCCTTTTTATCCGTCAGGTTGTACTCCTGTTTTGCGTACGGGATCATAATCAGCTCAAGACCGTGCTTTTTGCAAAACGCTTCTGATTCTCGTCTGACCTTCAGGCTGTCGGAGAAAAAGTACACGACAGCGTATCTTCCCTTGACCGCACGCTCAGCCGCGATCTCTGCCCAATCGTCAGCGGACAGCAGCATCGTGGGATCGAGCACTGTGGTGATCGGCGTATCGATATACTTTTCAAGTAATGCTTTTGCGGTATTCTCACGAACGCTGATCGATCCGAATTGCCGGAGAGAAGGAATCATCGCGTTTGCCTCGAACTCGGACAGCTCATCCCTGCCGATACTTGCCGCGTATGAAATCTTCCGTCCGCTTACGGCGCTGAACGTCTGCAGGTAGAGGTTCCTGACCGCGTTCGGATTCCAAACCTGATCGGATCCGCTCACAAAGGTCTTATACCTGCTTGTCAACAGATACATGGTGTCGTCGGAATAAACCTCCGTGCCGGCGTCTGTATCTGTCATAAACTGTGTGAATTTTTCTGTTCTGTCAGAGATGATGTCTTTGATAAAGACCTTGCCCTTTCCTATGGCTTTTTCTCCGACCTTTGCCGCGGCGGCCTTTGCGCCGTATTGCTTTGCCTGCACGATGATGCTCGGATAAACCGAATTCGCATTCTTTTTCACATCATAAGAAACAATATCGGCTGTGTAACCGAGATCGGAAATAACCCTTTGCAAGGCATATCCCTGAAGCATACCGCCGTAATTGTAGTTCTTATAAAACTTCGTAAGTATCGCTACATCCTTCATTCGTCTTTCATCCTAACTGAACAGCGCGGCATGTTCATCTGCAGTCCTCTGCACATCGAACAGCCTGACCCGTTCTCTGCCGTTTTGTATCATCCGGCTCGTCAGCTCCTTATCCCGGTACAGTCTGAGTACCGCCTCCGAAGCTGCCGTATGATCATCTATATCGACCAGCAAGCCGGCTTCTCCGACCACATAAGGAATGGCGTCTGCTTTCGTAGCCACAATCGGCTTCTCCATATACATGTACTCGGGAAGGACCAAACCAAAGCCTTCCCAGCGGCTCAAAAGCATCGCTGTGTCAAAGACGCCCAAATAATCCAAAGGATCGTCGACCCAGCCTGTGATAAGAAAATCGTTTTCCAGCCCGGCTAGTCTGATTTGTTCCTGAGTCTCGCCGCGGCCCATTCCGTCGCCGATGTCGTCTCCGACAATGACAAAGAAGGCACGGGGCAGCTTCTTCTTGATCTCAGCCGCCGTTCTGACAAACACATCCGGCGCCTTCTGTGCAGATAGCCGCCCGATCGTTCCGACTACAAATGCGTTTTCCGGTATTCCTAACTCTTTCCTTGTTTTGGGAGCCAGGTGCGTAAATTCATCAAAGTCTATCCCGTTATTGATCACAACGAGCTTTTCTTCCTTGCAAATCCCATGCTCCAACGCGCTCTTTTTTTCATATTCCGAAATGCACACGATCTTATCGGTCGTCAAAGCAAGCGCTTTCTCGATCATTTCATACATCTTTATCTTTTTGCCGCCAGCGGTCTTCATATTGAATGACCAGCCGTGAGCGTTGTAAAGCAGCCGGTTCTTTATCCCCGCGTCTGCCATACGTCCGATCGCCCCTGCCTTTGAGCTGTGGCAATAAACGACGTCCGGCTGATATTTCTTAATGACTTTTCTCACCGCCCGTACGGCTTTGGCGTCGTTTGAGAAGGAAATCGCATTTTGCATGGAATCGATGACTTCTATGTTGTTTACAAGCCCATTGAACTTACTGCTGTCAAACGCGGGAGAACACACAAGAATATGCTCAAATTCCGGGTACTTCCTGAGCTTGGTCAGCAGTGTGACCAGATATCTCTCTACACCGCCCGGAGCTTCCGCGATATGTAATATTCGTTTTGACACTTTGTCACACTCTCTTATCTTTCCTGATTACGATAATCAAAAAAACAGCAACAACAGCTCCCGGTAAGTCGTTTGTAAACAGACATGATGGATTCGTGTTGTTGCAGCCGCCTGTTCAATTGTTGTCAAGCAAACCGAATCAAACTCGCACCCGATTTTGAAGCAGTCCGCGTCCCGCATAAGCACACTCCGGGAGCGAACGACCGTCTTTTCAGGGGATGAAAAGCCTGATTACTTATAGTTTATTCTATCATATTATCATTGCGCTTTCAACTACAATATATCATAAGAAAAAAATACATTAAATAGTCAGTTTTATGACTATTGCCAATTGTATTTTGACAGGAATTTGCAGGTTTTTACAGGGATATTTCCTTTATCCGCATACGAAAATCGGTCATTCCGAAACGATCAAGTTGACACTTGAGCAATATCTGGTATAATTAAAAGAGTCAGTTTTCGATCAACACACGGATATTCTCCCGATCTGGTGATATGCACTCAGGCATATTCATGAGGGCCGGCGAAAGGAGCGTTTCATGGAACACATCGACTCAAATAAAACCGCACAGGATCTGGTATATCTTGTTTCATGCGCGGTTAACCAAGAGATTCCGGATCAGAAAAGATGCGACGGAATGGATCTGCCGGAGGTTTTCAATTTGGCAAAACGCCACATGCTGTCGTCCGTATCGTCATATGCGCTCAGGCATGTGATGCCTCTTCCCGATTACTGGAAAGAGGCGACGGCAAAGGCGATGCGTAAACAGATCCTCTTCAATTCAGAAAGAAAAGCGGTGCTGCACGCACTGGAAGAAAACGGAATCTGGTATCTGCCCCTGAAAGGCATCGTTCTGAAAGACTATTATCCCAACCCCCTTATGAGAGAGATGTCAGATAACGATATTTTGATCGACAAAGCCAAGGCGCAAGACGTCCGGTCGATCATGACCGGCTTAGGCTATTCCTGTACCTCTTATGAAAAGCACCATCATGATGTATATATAAAATCCGTTCTTTCTTTCGAAATGCACAGGCAGCTCTTCAGCCGCTATGATTATCCGGTATTGTTCGATTATTACGAAAAGATCGAAAGTATCATGAAGAGAGATGCCGACAGTCACTTCGGCTGTCACTTTTCGCCGGAGGATTTATATATACATATCGTTTCTCATATGTATAAGCATTTTGCGAAAGCGGGAACCGGATTGCGTTCCTTGCTCGATATCTATGTGTACAATAGAGCGATCGGCGATTCATTGGATCGTGATTACATCGCGTCTCAGCTGAAGAAAACCGATCTTGTTGCGTTTGAGCAGAATAACAGACAACTTGCCGAAAGAGTGTTTTCCCATCAGGAGCTTTCGGAAGACGAAACGCGGCAGCTGATGTATTATATCGATTCCGATTGTTACGGAAATATCGAAAACCAGGTCATGAACGAGCTGAGCGTCAGTGATAAGCGCAATTCAAAAATGCACTATCTGCTCAGACGCGTTTTCCCCTCGGCTGACTTTTTGGGACTCTATTATCCGACCGTATACCGTCACAGAATCCTGTATCCTTTTTTGGTGCTTTACCGCCCGTTCAAAGGGATCGTGACAAAGCGAAAACGCATCGTCAAGGAGCTGAAAGCAGTCAAGCGCTTCGAAAAAAGCGAAATAAAAAAGGAGCTGTGAGCGGCAAAATCATCAGGGAAGACAAGGAACAGGGCGTTGACAAAAGCGCCCTGTTTTTTGATCCGGATAACGCTTCCTTGTTCCTCGTGCATTTTCAGACTCTGTCCGGCTCGTTTACGGCTTCTGCTGCAAAAATGCAGCCGGGCTGCTTTGCCCGGCTGCATTTCTTGATTATGCTGTTTTCAGATTCAATGATATCGGTGTGAGGGGCTTTTGCGGCTGCCGGGTATCCGGGTGTTCAGCATCGCAAGGCATCACAGCGCGCCCTTTTTGCTGAACGGAACTACCAGCGTCTTCATCAGGATCTTCATATCCAGGTTGAAGCTCCAGTTGGAGATATACTCCGTATCCAGCCGAACGACCTCTTCAAAATCCGTGATCTCACTGCGTCCGCTGACCTGCCACATGCCGGTGATGCCCGGTTTGATGGCCAGCCGCGCGCGATGATGATACTTGTACTTAAGATATTCGTCGATCGTCGGGGGACGGGTGCCGATGGTGGACATCGTTCCCCTGAGCACACAGAAAAACTGAGGAAACTCATCAAGCGACGTCTTGCGGATGAACTCGCCGATGCCGGTTTTCTTCGTTCCGTCCGGCAATTCCTTGTTTCCGATGATACGCGGATCAAAATCCATCTTGAACATCATGCCGCCCTTGACGCGATTTTCTTTCATCAGATCCTTTTTCTTATCCTCTGCATCCATATGCATGGAACGGATCTTGTACATGTAAAAGCGTTTGCCGTTCTGACCGATTCGCTCCTGTTTGAACAGGATCGGACCGGGAGATTGCTTTTTGATGATCGGTCCGACGATGGCGATCACGATCAGCGCGATCAAACTTCCGATCAGGCCCGCAATGATGTCGAAGCATCTCTTTATAAAGACCTGTACCGGCGTCGCATAATTGATGGAGGTCGTCAGTACGGTCGTCTTTCCGATTTTTTCCGAAAAGCGTTTGACGCCGTTGGGACTCATATTGGGAACATGATAATGTGTCGGAACAGCCATCAATGTACAGTCGTCCATCAGCCGGATCACTCGTTCATCCGTCAGCGACGCATCGATGTAGACCGAGTCGATCCACTCTCTGCAGATATAATCCGCAGCATCGGCGAACTGGGTCACGATCGGATATCCGCCTATCTCTGTCAGACCGGTTTTCTCGGTAAGGATAACACCGACGATCTTATAATCCATGCTTTTATCATCATTCAGCCGGTCAAGGATCTCCTGTGCCGTATCCGGCGAAGCGACCAGCAGCATGGCTTTTTTATTTGTTTTTCCCTTGCTGCGCTTTCTGAGATATACTTTCCACAAAACGCGTAACCCATATCCGAAAAAGACATGGAAAAGAAAAGTCAGGAAAACGACGATGCGCGAATAGATATCGCCGTACTGCATGGCGAACAACAATATCGTTACGATCGCAAACACATAAAACGCGTGCTTGACAGTTGTTGTCAGCTCAAGAAAAAAACCGCGGCTGACGACATTGTGCATGGTGTTTTTCAGGATCAGCACCAATGCGTCAACCAGTATCATCATGATTCCTAAGTTTTGATAAAACGGAGAAGCATATGCCCAACTTTGGTTACGCAGAAAATTTGCAAGGATAAAAGAGATTTGAAGACTGATCTCATCCAGAAGCAAGAAATCCAGATGCTTTGACCAGCCCTGCGAGTTCCTTTTATACATTATTCATTCCCTCTACATATTTTTCTGTATCCATGTTCCAGAATATTTCATGCAAAACAAACCGGATACGAATAGCCTCAAGCTTTTTGTTCATAGCTCATTGTTGATGTAAAATATTGCATTATTTGACAAAGCACCGCAGAATAATTATAACATAATAACGCTTTATGTCAAGCCTGTTGACGACTGGCGATGTTCATAACGGCAGGAAAATACCGGTACTGCTGCGCAATCCGCCGCCGGATCACAAAGATCGTCAAGCGGTTTGTTCGCAGCCGATGGTTTTTTCCGTGCAGGTAGTGACATTTGAGGACAAATGATGTATAGTAAAAGCATGAAATCCCTCATCCGAGCAGACTTCGACGCGCCGCCGGCTGACGGCGGCCGCAACAACATGTAGGAGATTCCTGTATGAGAAAGAAATGGATAGAAAAAATCGTCATTTTGCTGGCACTGACGGGAGTGCTGCTGCTTTTTGCGTTCTTCCTGAAGGATATCATGGTCCCGCTGTTCTCGATGGAGCTGAAAAACGACGTCGAGGGAGCAAGGGAATTGCTGATGTCGCGGGGGATCGCGGGCGGCGCGGCGGTATCGGTGATCGAAGCGCTGCAGATGGTCGTCATCTTCATCCCCGCCGAATTCATCCAGGTCTCCGGCGGTCTGAGCTATCCTTTTTACATCGCGGCGCCGCTGTGCGATCTGGGCGTGTGCCTGGGCGCCACGATCATCTATCTGCTGGTCAGGACGTTTCGCTTCAACACCGGCAAATCCAGAAAAGCCAGCGAACAGATCGAGCAGATCTCCAAAAAACGCGGCGAAAGGAACGTCCAGATGCTGATGTATCTGCTGTTCATCTCCCCCATCATCCCCTTCGGCGCGATCTGCTACTGGGCGGCATCCACGGATATCCGTTACCGCAGGTATATCTTTACGGTCGCGACGGGCGTCATCCCCTCCATCATCACCTCCAACCTCATCGGCGCCGGGGCGAGGGCCTTCATCATGAACTCGATCCCGCTGTGGCTGCTGATACTGATCATCTTCTTTATGATGGGCGTGCTGATCGTCCTGCTGTGGCTGTTTCTGGAAAAGGTCTGGTTCCGCGGAAAAAACGGAACGCCCGATTCCGCGTCCTATTTTCTGATCACGAAGGTCGTTTCCCTTTTGAGAAAGCACCGCCAGAGGCTCCGTGTCGACAACAGCAAGCTCAAAGGCCTCAAGGCGCCGTTCATCGCGATATGCAACCACGAATCGACCTGGGATTTTTACTATATGAGCAGGCTGCTTGAGGGATACAGGTACGCGATGGTGACCAACGAGCATGTTTTCGCGGCGCCGGTGCTGCGGCATTTCACCGGCAAGGCGGGCATGATCCCGAAAAAGATGTTTTACCCCGATACGGCGGCGGTCAAAATGCTGCGCAGTCTGCGGGCGGGCTATCCGGTCGTCGTGTTTCCCGAGGGCAGGCTCAGCGAGGACGGCTGCAGCAGCCCGATCGTTGAGAACGCCGCTCCGTTCTATCAGCGGGTAGGCTATCCGCTGGTGCTGGTCCGTATCTCGGACGCGTATTTCTGCGGTCCCAAATGGCGCAAGCGATTCTATCGCGGCGATATCGGCATCTCGGTCACACGGGTCATCACGGCTGAAGAGCTGAAGCAGATGTCCCCCGAAGAGGTGGAAAATGCCATCAAAGAGGCGCTGACCTACAATGAATCCGCGCATCCCGCCAACCGCTTTTCTCAGAAGAAAAGGGCGCAGGGACTGGAGAACATGCTCTACCGCTGTCCCGACTGCGGCGCGGTGTATACCACACAAACCAAGGAAAGCGACATCTATTGCACCGCCTGCGGAAAAAGCCATCATCTGGACGAAAGCTACCGCTTCACCGATGAGGAGATCGGGACGATCCCGGAGTACTATCGCCGCATCCGCGAGCAGGAACGCGCCGCGCTCGACGGCGCACGTCTGACGACCGAAGCGGACGTCAGGATCTTCTCGGCGGACAAGAAGCCCCGCATGAGAAAGGACAAGGGCGTATGTACCCTGGATAAGGACGCCTTCACCTACCGTTCTCAGAGGATCGAATTCTCGATCCCCACGGAAAAGATCCCCGCACTCGCGTTCTCGTGCAATGAGGAATTCGAGCTGTATTATAAAAATGAACTGTACTATTTTTATCCTGTCGAAAACCGCCGCCAATGCGTACGCTGGTCGGTGATGATCGATCTGTTCAGAGAGGAACGAATGCGGAATGGAAAAGAATAAAGCGCTGATCAACATCTCAAAGAAAACCTTTATCCAGGTCACGGCACTGCTGCTGGGTCTGCTGATCATCGCGATCGTGCTGACCTACGTCATCCCCGCGGGCAGCTTCGGCACCAACGCCGACGGCAGTACGGACTACAGCGTCTATCAGCCTCTCGACGACGTGAAGGGCGTCGCGATCTGGAAGGGCATCCTCGCCCCGATACTGGTGTTCGCCTCGGGCGACGGGATCACGCTGATCATGCTGTCGGTGTTCCTGCTGGTGATCTCGGCGGCGTTCCAGATCATGAACGACGCGGGCGGCATCAGCGCGCTGGTCAGCTCGGTATCGGAGCGTTTCAAAAGCAGAAGGCGGCTGATGCTCATGCTGATCTCACTGATGTTCATGTGCTTCGGCGCGTTTCTGGGTCTGTTTGAGGAAATGCTGACGATGCTGCCGATCATGACCGTCCTGTGTCTGGCGGTCGGGTACGATTCGTTCACCGGCTTTCTGGTGTGCATCATCTCGTGCGGCTTCGGCTTTGCCAGCGCGATCACCAACCCCTTCACGGTACTGCTCGCCAGTGAGATCATCGGCGCGAATCCGATGGAGAACATCTGGTACCGCATCATCATCTTCATCGTCATGTACCTGCTCCTGCAGGGGTTCATCTTCCTTTACCTGCGCCGGCTGGATAAGGATCCGAAAAACAGCTATACCTATGCGCATGACCGTCGGCTGAGGGCGACCGCCGACCTCACCGCTGCGTCGCGGCAGAAAACGCCCGAACAAGAGAAAAAGACCCGCACTGTCTACGGGATCTTTCTGCTGGTCAGCCTGCTGCTGATCGCCGTATGCTCCTTTGTGCCGGCGCTCAGAAGCTACACCGTCGTCGTGCTGATCGCTTATTTCCTGATCTTCGGCATCCTTGCGGGCGTATGGTGTACCTCCTCATGGAAAACGGTGCTGAAAAGCTTCTGGAGCGGACTCAAAGGCGCTCTTCCGACCATCGTGTTCATCGGGCTTTCCGCGTCCATCAAATATGTCTTCGACGAGGGCAGTGTCATGCCGACCATCGCCAACCAGATCAACCTGCTGGCAAAGGGCAAAAACATCTTTTTGATCGCGCTGATCGTCTACGCGGTCGTTCTGGTGCTGGAGTTCTTCATCTCCTCGTCCACCGCCAAGGCGATCCTGGTGATGGGACTGCTCTCGACCGTGAGTCTGGGGCTGACCGACCAGATGTCGGTACTGCTTTACACCTTTGCCGACGGCTATACGAACGTGCTGTTCCCCACCTCGCCTGTCCTGCTGATCTCGCTGTCCATGATCGAGATGGAGTATTTCAAGTGGGTCAAGAAAAGCATCCCGCTGTTCGCGCTGAATCTCCTGCTGGTCATCCTGTTCATCATCCTGGGCGTGGTGATCGGCTACTGATCTCCCAAAAAATCTGAGGCTGACGCATATCACGTCAGCCTCTTTTTCACGGTATTTCCTCAGATCCCGCCTGTCAGATCAATGAACGGATATCCGTCCATTCACGGCCGTGCGCCTGAGCGACCTTCTCATTTGTGAGCTTGCCCAGATAGCAGTTCACGCCGGAGCAGATGACATCATTCTTTCTGCACGCCTCTTCCAGGCCGTTCGCGGCGATCTCAAGACCGTAGCGCAGGGTGGCGTTTGTCAGCGCGATCGTGCTGGTTCTCGGAACAGCGCCGGGCATATTGCCGACACAGTAATGCACTACGCCGTCTTCGATATACACCGGATCGTCGTGGGTGGTGACACGGCTGGTCTCGCCGCAGCCGCCCTGATCGATCGCGACGTCAACAAATACAGCGCCGTCCTTCATCAGGGGCAGGTGCTTTTTCTTGAACAGCTTCGGGGTGGACGCGCCGGGGATCAATACCGAACCGATCACCAGATCGGCGTCCTTTAATACGCGTCCCACGTTGCTTTCGTTACTCACCAGCGTCTGGATATGCGCGCCGAAGAGGTTGTCGAGTTCTTCAAGGCGTCTGAGATTGACATCGAGAATGGTGACATTCGCGCCCATACCGACAGCGATCTTGCAGGCGTTCATACCCACCGTACCGCCGCCGAGGATGACGACGTTCGCCTTCGGGGTACCGGGTACGCCCGCGAGCAGGATGCCTTCGCCGCCGAAACGTTTTTCCAGATACTTCGCACCTTCCTGAATAGACAGACGACCCGCGATCTGGGACATGGGAGCCAAAAGAGGAAGCGAACGGTCGGTCTCCTGCAAAGTTTCATAAGCAACCGCTTTTACCTTACCGTCAAGCAGTGCGTCCATCTGAGGCTTGTCCGCCGCAAGATGAAGGTATGTATAGAGGATGAGTCCCTCGTGGAACAAAGGATATTCTTCCTCAAGAGGTTCCTTGACCTTGACCATCATATCGACAAGATGCCATACATCTGCGGCGTTGTCGATCAGCGAAGCGCCTGCCTCAACATACTCGGTATCCATAAAGCCGGAACCTATACCGGCGCCTTTTTCCATGTAAACGTGATGACCGGCGGCAACATACGCGCGGACATTGTCCGGGGTCAGACCGACGCGGAACTCGTTATTTTTGATTTCTTTGACACAACCGATTTTCATAGATTTACCTGCCTTTCAAAAATTTCATATGCTAATGATAGCGAATCTGACTGTAAATAATTTTCCATGTTGGAATAATAAGCAAAAAATTCTCATCGTACACGGCTGAAAAACGCATTTTTTGAAATAAGCCGGATCATATGACCGCCGAAACGCCCGATCCTTTCGATCCGTTCACTACAACTCCCGTTTGATGCTGTCGATCGCGCCCTTTTCAATACGGCTGACCTGCGCCTGTGAGATGCCGATCTCCTCGGCGACCTCCATCTGTGTTTTGCCTTTAAAATACCGGAGCGACAGGATCTTCTTCTCGCGGGGAGAGAGCTTTCTCAGCGCCTCCTTGAAGGCGATCTCCTCCAGCCAGTCGCGGTCGTCGGACTTGTCCCCCACCTGATCCATCACGTAGATGGTATCCGCGCCGTCTGAGAACACCGGCTCATACAGCGATACCGGCTCCACGATCGCCTCCAGCGCCAGCACGACGGTCTCCTTTTCGGTGCCGAGCCGCTTTGCGATCTCCTCGACGGTCGGCTCGCGACCGAGCGTACCCTGCAGCTCCTCCTTGACCTGCATCGCGTGGTAGGCGGTGTCCCGCATGGACCTTGAAACATGAACAGCGCCCATATCCCGCAGGTGGCGGCGGATCTCGCCCATCACCATCGGCACGCCGTAGGTGGAAAACCGCACGTCCAGCGAAGGATCGAAGTTGTCGATCGCCTTGATCAGCCCGATCACGCCGACCTGGAAGAGGTCGTCCATATTCTCGCCGCGTCCCGAAAACCGCTGTACCACGCTGAGCACCAGCCGCAGATTGCCGCTGATCATCTCCTCACGCGCCGACCTGCGCTCTGCGGGCGTGCCGCTGTGCATTTTCTCCAGCAGCTCCTTTTTGCGCGCTTCTGAAAGCACCCTGAGCTTCGCGGTGTCCACACCGCAGATCTCGACCTTGTTATACTGCAAAAAATCCCCCCGGAACAATACTGTCAATAGTATTGCCCCGAGGGGTGTGTTTCATTCAGAGACGTTATTCCTGAGAGCCGCCGTCAAAATACGACGTGACGGGATCCGCGCTGCTTTCGACGGCAGAGAGTCTGCGGCTGATCTGTCGGGAGCGCACGCCGACCAGCTTATCCAGCTCCTTGTTTGCCTGATCGATGCGCTGCTGGGTCAGCAGCAGCACCTCGTTGAATTTTTCGAACTCCGTCTTGACGGAGCCGAGGATCTTCCACACCTCTGCGCTCCGCTTCTGGACGGCAAGGGTCTTGAAGCCCATCTGGATGGAATTCAGCAGCGCCGCCATCGTGGACGGACCGGCGATGTTGACCTTGTACTCTCTTTGCAGCTGCTCGACCATGCCGCGGTTGACGACCTCGCTGTACAGTCCCTCAAAGGGCAGGAACATGATCGCGAACTCGGTGGTGTTGGGCGGATCGATGTATTTGTCGCGGATATCCTTCGCCTCGCGGCGGATGGTGTTCATCAGCGCCTTGGCGGCCTCGTCGACCGCCTCCCTTGAGCCGCTGTCATAGGCGTCGCGCAGAGCGGCGTAGGTATCGCCCGGGAATTTTGCGTCGATCGGCAGCCAGATGAAGCCGTCGTCATGCGCGGGCAGTCTGACGGCGAATTCGACGACGTCGCGGGAACCCTTTTTGGTGCAGATGTTGACGCCGTACTGCTCGGGGCTGAGGATCTCCTCCAGGATGCTCCCGAGCTGGATCTCGCCCACGATGCCGCGGGTCTTGACGTTGGACAGCACCTTTTTCAGGTCGCCGACGCCCACGGCGAGGGTCTGCATCTCGCCCAGTCCCCTGTACACCTGCTCCAGCCGCTCGTTGACCAGCGCAAAGCTCTTGTTCATCTTGTCCTCAAGGGTCTTCTGGAGCTTTTCGTCCACGGTGGCGCGCATCTCCTCCAGCTTGCGGTTGTTGTCCTCGCGGATATCGGCGAGTCCCTTTTCCATCGTGCGGCGGATGCTCTCCAGCCTGCGGTCGTTTTCCAGCGAAAAGGTTTTCAGCCGATCCTCGAAACGGCTGAGCATCTCGCTCTGGGATACGGAAAAGCTCTGCTGGTTGGCGGAGATCACCTCGCCCATGTTCCGCACGGAGCTCTGGGTGGAATTGACGACCTCCTGACGCAGCCGGCTCAGCTCCGCACTGTTTGTTTGATTCTTTTTCGGAATAATAACGATCGCGGCGATCCCGACGGCGATCGCCGCCGCAGCCAGTATTGCCAGGATGATGAATTGATACAGTTCCATTTCGCACCTCGGATCGGCGGTCATCCCGAAAGGGACAGCATCCTGCCGCGGGGATCCCGTTCTCCTGCAGGCGTTCGCCGTGACAGGGGGATCTTGCGGACGGGATACCGGTATCTGCCCTACCGATGACCTGCTTATACAGCATATTGTATACCATGCGGCGGAAAATGTCAAACTTTTGTGCGAAATTATTGCGCCGTAAAATCCGTGGCGACGTATTTGTCACAGTCCGAGGGCGAGTAGACAAAGCGGTCGATATGCCCCTGCGTCAGGAAATACCGCGGCTCCTCCGCCGTCGGCGGGCGGTCAAAGCTGTCGATGATGATCAGCTTGATCTTCATGCGCTGCGGGATGATGCTCTTGATGTACACGCTGGCGGCAGAGCCGACCCTCAGGTCATCCCTCAGCTCGGCAAGCCCCGCCAAATTGGGCTTCAGCTCCACGAACGCGCCGTAATTCTCCACGGAGCGGATCACGCCGGGGACGGTCTCTCCGACCGAAAACGCCGCGGCGTTCTCCTCCCACGTGCCCAGCAGCTCCTTGTGGCTCAGGGTGATGCGCGTCCCGACGCGCGACTTGATGACCGCGCGGATATCCATGCCCACCGTGAAGCGCTCGTCGGGATGCTCGATGCGTGACACGGAGACCGTATCGATGGGCATGAGCGCGACCACCCCGCAGCCGATATCGCAGAACGCGCCGAACGGCTCCAGATGGGTCACCCGCGCCGGGATGATATCGCCCGGCGAAAGCGTATTGACGTATTCCGCGACGCACCTGCGCTGTGCCGCGGCGCGGGAGAGGACGGCAAGCTCTCTGCCCCGCGCGTCCGTCACGATGTCGCTGACCAGAAAACACACGACCTTGCCGACGCGTGAGATCACCGCGATGTCCCGCACAGTGCCCTCGCGGATTCCGACCGCACCCTCGATGCGCGGGATCAGACCCCGCATACAGCCCATGTCGACGCTCAGGTTATGCTCGCTGTCGCACAGCACTGCCCGCGCCTCCAGGATCTCGCCGCGCTCCATCGCCTCGCGGACCGTCCGCGGCGAGCTGAGAAAGCCCAGATTGCGGGCTGTATCGATCCGTTTTCCCTCCGGGAGATATTCTGCCATTTGTATTCCTCCTGCGCTTTTTCATAGTACCAATCTATGAATCGGCGGCGCGGGATATGCCTGCGGGCGCGATTTGTTAAAAATCCGTGAATCGATCCGTCAGCTATTGAAAATGCGGCGCAAATGTATTACAATGGATATGTTGACCATCAGCCGGCGGTATGTCGGCTGTACAGAAAGGAACTAACCATGAAAAAAATCATTTCACTGGCGCTGTGTCTTCTGATGACGGCAGCGGTGCTGGCGGGCTGCGGCAAGCAGGTCGTATCCAAGGGCACTACCGAAAAATCCGCCTCACAGAACGAAACCGAAGCGCCGAAAAACGACAGCAAACCATCAACAACAGAAAGCGGGGAATACGGAATGGTACTTTCAGGCAGCATCACAAATCTGAGCGACGTCCCGGCAGCGGACCTGAGCAAGATCGACACCGATTATCAGACAGCGGCTCCCAAGTCGGGCGACGTGGTCGCGATCCTTCACACCAACCACGGCGACATCAAGATGCGCTTCTTCCCGGAGGTCGCTCCCAAGGCGGTCAACAACTTCATCGCGCTGGCGAAGGCGGGCAAGTATGACAACACCATCTTCCACCGCGTGATCAAGGACTTCATGATCCAGGGCGGCGATTTCACCAATTTCAACGGCACCGGCGGCGAATCCATCTACGGCGAGACCTTCGGCTATGAGATCAGCGACTATGTGCTGAACATCCCCGGCGCGGTCGCGATGGCGCACAGCGCGATGCCCGACTCCAACGGCTCCCAGTTCTACATCAATCAGGCAAACAACAACTGGCTGGACGGCGACTACACCGTATTCGGTCAGGTATACGAGGGCATGGAGGTCGTTGACGAGATCGCAAACGTAGCGGTCGTCGGCGAAGCTCCCGCGGAGAAGGTCACCCTCGACTCGGTAGAGATCACGACCTATTGATCGTTATGCGTTCCTCAAACGGCTGATCGGATGCGGGGGACCGCCCGTCAACCGCCAACTACCAACTACCAACCACCAACTACCAACTAACAACCGCCAACTACCAACCACCAACTAACAACTAACAACTACCAACTAACAACCGCCAACTACCAACTGACTTCCAACTACCCCGGAGGTTCCCATGGAAAGACCTATCGTCGCTATCATGTACGACTTTGATAAGACCCTCTGCACCAAGGACATGCAGGACTACGGTTTTATCCCCAGCCTGAATATGCAGCCCTCCGAATTCTGGGCGGCCGCCAACCGATTCGGCACCGCGCAGGAAATGGACAGCGTGCTGGCGTACCTCTACACCATGATCGAAGAGGGCAAGCGGCTGAATGTTCCCGTCACGCGCGACAGCCTTGTCGAAAGCGGCAGGGGCATCGAGCTGTTTGAGGGCGTGCGCGACTGGTTCGACCGCGTCAACCTCTACGGCGCGGCGCAGGGCGTTCAGGTAGAGCATTATGTCATCTCCTCGGGACTCAAGGAGATCATCGAGGGCTCCGGCATCGCCGACAAATTCACCAAGGTGTTTGCCTGCGAGTTCTGCTACGATGAAAACGGCGTCGCCATCTGGCCGAAAACCGCCGTCAACTACACCAACAAGACCCAGTTCGTCTACCGCATCAACAAGGGCGTTCTGGATATCAGCAACGATAACGACCTCAACCGCTCCATGCCGGACGACAGCAAGCGGGTTCCGTTCACCAACATGATCTACATCGGCGACGGACTGTCCGACGTGCCGTGCATGAAGATGATGAAGGCATACGGCGGCTGTGCGATCGCGGTCTATCAGGACAACAACCGCTCCAAGGTCGAAGAGCTGCTGCTGCGCGACCGGGTGGACTTCATCTTCCCCGCCGACTACAGCGAGAAAAGCCAGCTCAACCGCACCGTGCACAACCTGATCAAAAAGATCGCCATCTCCGACGAGCTGACCAAGGAGAACGTCCGCCAGCTCAAGGAGATCCGTCAATGATCCTTCCACGGCATTTCAACCGCATATGATGCAGCTGCTCCCTGTCAACCAAAATGGCAGGGAGCTTTCTTTATGTGGAAAGCAAGGAAAACATGTTGATATGTTGATAACCCGCAGGGCGTTGTCTTTTTCTTTTCATTTTCTTTCTCATTTCATTTCATTGACTTTATTTTTTCTTTCTCTTTTTCTTGTCTTTGTCTTAGCTAAAAAAATAAGCAAAAAAAGCAATTGGTTTCTTATCGCTGATGCTCCCGGCGAGCCGTGATGCAAAAAAAGGACCGGCTCCGGACTCATACAGAGCCGGGAGTCAGTCCCTTTGCTTCGCTTACAGTTTATTGATCCTGCCGCGGTTGCGGATCGCGCGGCGGATGTTGAGTACCGTGATCGTCAGGGTCGCCAGCAGGACAAGCCCCAGCAGTACCGCGACGGTCACGACAGACGCGTCGCTCGCCTTGCCGGTGCATGCCTTGATGAAGTCCTCCTGCATACGGGAATAGGTCTTGTCGTCAAGGTTGGTGAAGGTGTAGCACTTATCCAGATATTCCTCGGGAGGATTGGTCAGCTCGGACTCCAGATAGTCCTCGTCCATCAGCTCCAGCGCCTCCTTGTTGGGCGTGCCGTAGTAGATATACGCGGCGTTTTCCGCGGCGATCTCCGGCTCGCACATGAAGTTGATGAACAGCTCGGCGTTCTCCTTGTGCTTACAGCAGGTCGGGATGCACATCGAGTCGATGAACAGGTTGGAGCCTTCCTCGGGGATGACATAGTCCAGATCCTCGTTGTTGTCCATCATGGTGGAGATATCGCCGGCATAATATGCCGCGATCGCCGCCTGGGAGCCCTCCATCTCGGTAAAGACCTGATCCATGACGTACTTTTTCAGGGCGCCGCACTCCTTGAGCTCGATCAGCTTGTCGGTCGCGCGGGAGATATCCTCCTCGGAGAAGCTCTTTGCGCCCGGATCGATCGGCGGATCGCACAGCTGCATCGCGATTGCCATCGCGTCGCGGGAGTTGTTGAACATCAGCACGCCGTTTTCGTACTTGGGGTTCCACATATCGTGAAAGCCCGTCAGCTCTCCCTCGGGGATCATCGCTTTATTGTAGACCATCGCGATAAAGCCCCATGAATACGGCACGCTGTACTCGCTGTCGGGATCGAAGTCCTGATTGAGGAAGCGCTCGTCGATGTTCTTGTAATTGGGGATGTTGTCGAAGTTCAGCTTTTCGAGCATGCCCTCTTCCCTCAGACGCGCGACCATGTAGTCGGAGGGGATGATGACGTCGTAGGACGAGTTGGAATTCTTGAGGACGTTGTACAGCTCCTCATTGGTCTCAAAGTTGGTGTAGTTGACCTTGATGCCGTAGCGCTTCTCAAATTCCGCGATGACGTTCATGCCGCCGTCGTCGCCGGGAGCGATGTACTCGCCCCAGTTGTAGACGTTGACCTCGCGTGCGTTCGACGCGCTGTCGGCGGTAGCGGTGCTTTTCGCGCTGTCCTCGGCGGATGCTTCCGACGACTCGCAGGACGTCAGACACGCGGCGCTCAGCAGTATCAGCATCAGCGCCGTCAGGATACACAGCCCTCTTTTCATCGTGCCGCCTCCTTATCCTTGCGCGAGCTGACCGCGTTGGAGATGATCAGGATCACGAGAACGGTCACGAACAGCAGTGCGGACAATGCGTTCGCCTTGGGATTGATGCGCTGGTGGGTCATGGTGTAGATCTGCACGGGCAGGGTCTGGAACCGCGAGCCGCGGGTGAAATACGTGATGACGAAGTCGTCCAGCGAGTAGGTGAAGCTGATGAGGAAGCCGGAGAAGATGCCGGGCATCAGCTCGTGCAGCACGACCTTGAAGAACGCCTGCACCGGAGAACAGCCCAGATCCAGCGCCGCCTCATACAGCGAGGAATCCATCTGCTTGATGCGCGGGGTGACGTTGAGGATGACGTAGGGCGTACAGAAGCCGATATGCGCCAGCAACACCGTCCAGAAGCCCATTTCGAAGCCCATCATGGTGCCCGCAAAGGTGAACAGCAGCATCAGCGAGACGCCCGTGACGATCTCGGGATTGACGATGGGGATATTGGAAACGTTCTGGATGGCGGAGCGCACGCCGCCCTTGAAGTTATAGATGCCGATCGCCGCCAGCGTGCCCAGAACGGTCGCGAGGATCGAAGCGAGCAGGGCGATGATCAGGGTATTGTAAAGGCTGGTCATGATCTGGGAATCATTGAACAGGGCGGTGTACCACTTCATGGTAAAGCCCTTCCAGACCGAGGTCTTGCCGTCGTTGAAGGAGTAGGCGATCAGGTAGATCAGCGGCAGATACAGAAACGCCATGATAACGGCAAAGTAGATCTTTTGTCCCTTCTTTTTCATCTTCCGACCGCCTCCTTATCTCCGAAGCGGTTCATAAAGACCAGGAAGCCGAGGATGACGACCATCAGCACCAGGGCGATCGCCGAACCGGTATTGTGGTTGAACTGGAACACGCGCTCGATGACGTCGCCGATCATCAGCTGGTCGCCGCCCAAATACTGGGCGACAAGGAAGGTCGACGCGGTCGGCACGAACACCATCGTCACGCCGGAAATGATGCCGGGCACCGACAGCGGGAAGATGACCTTGCGGAACACATAGAAGCCGTTGCAGCCCAGATCCTGAGCCGCCTCGATCAGCGAGTCGTCGATCTTGCTCATCACGGCGTGGATGGGCAGGATCATGATCGGCAGGAACTCGTAGACCATGCCGACGACGATCGCGCCGGTGTTGCCAATCAGCTTGATATGGATGCCGAAGAACTGCAGCATGGTGTCCAGCGGACCGTAGCTCTGCAGGATCAGCACCCACGCGTAGACGCGCAGCAGGAAATTCATCCACATCGGCACCATCAGGAACATGATGATGAGGCTCTGCTTGCGCTGCGTACAGCGGGAGATGGAAAATGCCAGCGGATATGCCAGTACAAGGCAGATCACGGTGGAGATCAGCGCCACATACAGGGAGTACAGGAAGATGTGGCTGTAGTCGGAAACGTTTTGGAAATTGTTCAGCGTGAACGCGCCGGTGTCGTCGGTAAAGGCGTAGTACAGCACCATCAGCAGCGGGACGATGGTGAATACCAGCATCCAGCCGAGGTACGGGATAGAAGGCTTTTTAGATTTCATCTGCTTCTACCTCGCTGACCGCCGCCTTGGAAAAATCAAAGCAGACGGGTACGTAGGTCGCGACCTGCTCGTCCACGTCGCTCTGCATGATCCACTTGCGCTCGTCGGACTCCAGGATGATCTCGTTGTGCTCGCCCTTCCAGATGACCGACTCGATATAGACCTCGTCCAGCATGCCTACGCCGTCGCCCGCGATATACAGCGCGTCGGGAGGCAGGACGATCTTCAGCTTAGTTCCCTCCTCAAAGAAGGTATCGGGGATGGTGATCTCCTCGCCCTCCAGCTTGAAGGTAGTGGTGTTATTTTCTTTATCGGAATAATACACCTCGGTGAGGATGGTGTTGTCCGGCTCAAGGAACATTTTGTTCATGATGTGGATATTGAACGGATCCACGCGCATGCCGATCTCCTCGCCGACCTTCTGGGCGACGGTGGAGTGGATCAGCCACTGACAGTTGTGGCAGCGCACGGACATCTCGAAATGCACGCCCTTGAAGACGACGTCCTCGACGACGCCGACCAGCTTTGCCTGTTCGGGCGGGACGACCTCGACGTCCTCGGGACGGATGACCACGTCGACAGGCTGATTATGCTCGAAGCCCTTGTCCACACAGTCCAGCTCCACGCCGAGGATACGGACCTTCTTATCCTCCAGCATGGTGCCGTTGAGGATGTTCGCCTCGCCGATGAAGTCCGCGACAAAGGCGTTTGCCGGCTCGTTGTAAACGTCCTCCGGGGTGCCGATCTGGGCGATGACGCCGTTGTTCATGACGACCACGCGGTCAGACATGGTCAGCGCCTCTTCCTGATCGTGGGTAACATATACAAAGGTTTTTTGGGTCTTTTGTTGGAGCTGCTTGAGCTCGATCTGCATATCCTTTCTCAGCTTCAGATCCAGCGCGCCCAGCGGCTCATCCAGCAATACCAGCTTCGGGTCGCACACCAGCGCTCTGGCGATCGCCACACGCTGCTGCTGACCGCCCGACAGCGCCTTGACGGGGCGCTTTTCGTAGCCCTTGAGGTCGACGATCGCAAGCATACGCTTGACCTTTTCCTCGATCTCCTTCTTCGGCAGCTTCTTGAGCTTCAGTCCGAAGGCGACGTTGTCGAATACATTCAGGTGCGGAAACAGGGCATACTTCTGAAAGACGGTATTGACGTTGCGCTTGTAGGGCGGCAGGTCGTTGACCTTTTCGCCGTCAAAGAACACCTCGCCCTCCTGCGGGGTCTCAAAGCCCGCGATGATGCGCAGGGTGGTGGTTTTACCGCAGCCGGACGGACCCAGCAGGGTAATGAATTCCTTGTCGTAGATGTCGAGGTTGATATGGTTCAGGATCACCTCGTTCGAATACTTGAAGTTGATATCTTTCAAAGATACTACAGATTTTTTCAACTATCTGACCTCCTTCTTTCAGAACCGTCGGGAGAAATCTATGCGAACCCGCGGCTCCACCGCTTATGCCAACAGGCTGACGTATTAACCCGTTAAAGCGTTCAATAAAGAATTATACGGAAACAGGGATATTTTGTCAAGAAATACGGAGAAATATAATTGTAGAAATATAGCCAAAAAATGCGTAGTTTTTGTCAATATAGTTAGAATCATACGATATTGACAAATCCCGCAGATGTTATATAATTATTGTAACTATGGTTATTATGGATCAGTGCGGTTCAATCATGCTCCGAGTACCGTAAACGAAAGGAGTCCACCGAATATCAGGCTGTTCCGTCGACCGTGAGTTAAGGAGTTTTTTTATGTTTCAGATTGCAAGAGAACATAAGGGTTTCAGCAAGCAGATCTTCCTGCTTGCGAAAAACGAATTGATCAAAAAGTACAAGGGCGCCATCATCGGCCCCTTCTGGGCTGTCGTCAAGCCGCTGTTCACCCTGTTCGTGTACTGGTTCGCGTTTGACATCGGTCTGAGAAAAGCCGGCGCGGTGCATGTCATCATGGAGGACGGCACCGATCTGGGCACCTACAGCCGATTCCTGTTCATGCTGGTCGGCTTTATCCCGTGGTTCTTCATCCAGGACAGCATCCTGCAGGGATCGCGTGCGATCATCCTCAACAAGCAGTTCGTCACCAAGGTCAGCTTCCCCGTTTCCACCATCATGACCTTCACGCAGGTCGCGCGGCTGTACGTCCACCTGTTCCTCAGCCTGATGATGTACATCTTCCTGATCTTCGTCGGCGGCACCGTCAACGGCGTGCAGGGAGGCATCGCCCCCAGCGTCTACAACCTGCAGTATTTCTTCTACACCCCGCTGATGTTCGCGTTCTTCCTCGTGTTCATCTGGTCGGCGGCGCCGATGGCGGCGTTCTCGCGCGACTTTGAGAACATGATCATTTCCATCATGTCCGGCGTGTTCTGGCTCTCCGGTATCGTCTATGACACCTACAGCCTCGACGATCCGCTGCGCCGCATCATGCTGGTCAACCCGATCACCTTCTTTGCCAACGGCTACCGCAACACCTTCATCTACAACCGCTGGTTCTGGCAGTATCCGACCGAGTTCATCATCGTCATGATCGAATTCGTGATACTGATCGCACTGGGTATCTTCAACTACAACCGTCTGCGCAAAAAGCTGCCCGACGTACTGTAAGGAGGAGCATCATGGCGAAAGAAAAAGAAAAGTCGGCATTCGTCCAGTCACTCGACAAGGACGTCATCGTTGCCTTCAACCATATCTCTAAGGAATACACCCTGTATAAAAACGACCAGGAGCGTTTCCGCGCCCTGTTCAGAAAGCCGAAGAACGCCAAGATCAAGCGCGCCCTCAACGACGTGACGTTCAGCCTCAAGCGCGGCGAGAGCGTCGGCGTCATCGGCGACAACGGCGCGGGCAAATCCACCCTGCTGAAAATGATCACGGGCGTCACCTTCCCCGACGAGGGCGAGGTCTTTGTCGGCGGCACCGTCGCGGCGCTGCTGGAGCTGACTGCGGGCTTTGTGCCGGAGATGACCGGCCGCGAGAACATCTACCTCAAGGGCTATATCCTCGGACTTGAGGACGCCTATATCAAAGAGATCGAAGAGCGCATCATCGATTTTGCCGAGCTGGACGTCTATATCGACCAGCCGGTCCGCACCTATTCCAGCGGTATGAAGATGCGTCTGGGCTTTGCCATCAACGTCAACATCGACCCGGAGATCCTGGTCATCGACGAGGCACTGTCCGTCGGCGACGCGACCTTCCGCAAAAAGTGCCGCCAGCGCATCGCGGAGATCATGGCGGCAGGCACTACCATCCTGTACGTCAGCCATCACCCCGAGACCGTTCAGGAGATCTGCAACCGCGCCATCTACCTGAGAAAGGGCGCGATCCTTTATGACGGCACCGTAGAAGAGGCGTTCGAGATCTACGAGCGCGACAAGGAAGAGGATCGCAAGAAGAAGGAAGCCAAAAACGCGGCAAAGAAAGCCGAAAAGCTCGCCGAGCTGAGAGATATCGAGAAAAAGCTCGAAAAGGTCAACAGTAAGACAGTCAAGAAGTAAGCGTGAAGCGCTGCGCCGACCGCCGACTTCCGACTGCCAACCATCAACTATCAACTTCCGACTATCAACCATCAACTATCAACTGCCAACTATCAACTTCCGACTATCAACTGCCGACTATCAACTGCCGACTATCAACTTCCGACTATCAACTGCCAACCGCCGACTGCCAACCGGAGGTCTATATGCTCAACACAGTCAGAGAAAATGAAATAGCTCTTTGTGCCGAAGCCATACGCCGCAGGTCCCTTTCGGACAGCGGCGTTTGTATCATAGGCAAGGGACTGCTTGCAGACGCGCTCGCGTCGACCGCGAAGGCGCTCGGAGAGCTGCGCCTGTTCTGCTCCGCCGACGAGATCCGCGCGGGCAGCGGCAAGCTGTGGTACATCATCGACGCCGCCGCTCATGACGCCGCCGATCTGGACGCAGTGCTCGCGCTGTGTACGGAAAATCAGGTCGAGCTGACCGTTATTGTTCTTTTATCGAATATTAAGCCCCATTCCGTCATCCAGAAATACGCCGAGATGGAGCTGATCGCCACCCATCCCGTGCTGGCAGAACTTCGCGGGAAGCTCGCGTCATCCTGCCGCAAGGGCGGCAGCATCCGGGCGCTCTTCTGTGATCGGCTGTTCTGCGCGGACAGCGATCCCCTCGGATTGTCCGCGATCGCGAGGGAAGCAGAGGAAAGCGGCACGGTCACCCTCAGCAATACCGACGCGCCGATCTGTTCCTCCGCACTGTACCTGCCCGACGCGGTGACGGCGGTTTACACCGTCAGCAAATTCGGCAAGCCGGGCAATGTCTACAACGCTTCGTCGTTCTCGCTCAGCCGCTATGAGCTGAAAAGCAAGGTCTATTCCCTGCTCGCCCGCGGCGGCGTGACGCTTTCGCTCAGCGATGATCCCCCCTGCGAGGCACGCTATTCCGCCCTATCCGACGGCAAGCTGCGCTCGCTGGGCTTTGAGCCGGTCTGCACGGCGGACGAGGCGATACGCTTCACCCTGCTCGCCCTGCTGAAAAAAACCGATTTCCGTCCGTCGGTGATCGCCGACGGCTACAGCGGGAAGCTCAGCTTCCTGCGCAGGCTCTTGCTGGATATGCTCCGAGAGCTCGATCGCATCTGCCGCAAGCATGATATCCGCTATTTTCTCTCCGGCGGCTCCATGCTGGGCGCCGCCAGACACGGCGGCTTCATCCCGTGGGACGACGACGTGGACGTCGGCATGCTGCGTGAGGATTTTGAGCGCTTCAAGGCGGTCGCTCCCGCAGAGCTGGACGAACGATTCAGCTATCAGAGCTTCACCAACCGCAGCGGCTACCACTATTTCTTCGACCGCATCACGGCAAAAAGCACCTACTTCGCCTCGCGCTACTCCGACGGCTACGAAATGCCCAAGGGCTTTTCCGTGGATATCTTCGTCTACGACCGTGTTCCCGACGACCCGAAAACATGGCGCAAACACTGGAAGCGCCTGATGAACAAGCGGCTCTTCATGAACGTGCGCTGGAAAAACGCTCCCCGCGGAGAGGGCAAGGCGCGGCTCATATCCAAGCTGCTGCTGCCGTTCCTGCGGCTGAAGAGCATGGACAGCTATTCCGCCTCCTACGACAAGGCGACGCGGAAATATGAGCATTCCGACAGCCATACCGTCATGGTCCCCGCCACCGATCACATCTACCGCGACATGATGCCGCGCGAGTGGTTCACCGAGGTCATCGAGTGGAAATTCGAGGACGTGGACACCTTCATGCCCAAGGGGTACGACGGCTTCCTGAAGATCTGGTACGGCGAGGATTACATGAAGATGCTCCCGCTGTACAAGCAGACCCCCTACCACGACTACTACCGTCTTGACTTAGGCACGCACATCCCCGACGCAAAGGCGATCGGCTTCGACTTCTTCGGGGAGCTGAAATAGTCTCCTTACGCAAAAGGAGCCGTCAGCGCAAGCTGACCGAGGGATCGCAGTATCGCCGAGGCGGCTGCCATCACCATTCACCGCGACGAGATCGCATTAAGGAGCAAAATATGATTTTCGCAGTCATTTTAGCGGGCGGCACCGGCTCGCGGATGGGCTCCAACGACATGCCCAAGCAATTTCTGGAGATCAAGGGCAAGCCCATCATCAACCACACCATCGAAAAATTCCTCCCCAATCCCCGCTTTGAGAAGATCATCGTCCTCTCGCCGAGAAAGTGGGTGCATCACACCGAGGAGATCATCCGCAAATACACCGGCAAGACCGACCGCATCGCGGTGATCGAGGGCGGTGCGACCCGCAACGAGACCATCATGAACGCGATCGACTACATCGACCGGAACTATACCCTTGACGACGACACCGTGATCGTGACCCACGACTCGGTCCGTCCGTTCCTGACCCACCGCATCATCGAGGAGAACATCGAGGCCGCTCTGCGCGACGGCGCGTGCGATACCGTGATCCCCGCCACCGACACGATCGTCGAGGGCGACGGCAGCGCGATCACCGCGATCCCCGACAGACGGCGCATGTATCAGGGTCAGACGCCGCAGAGCTTCAAAGCTAAGCTGCTGCGCGATACCTACCGCAGCCTCAGCGCACAGGAAAAGGAGATCCTCACCGACGCCGCGAAGATCCTGGTGCTCAAGGGCTATCAGGTCAGCCTTGTTCAGGGCGAGACCTTCAACATCAAGATCACCTATCCCTACGATCTCAAGATCGCCCGCTCGCTGTTAGAGGAAGAAAGCCATGATTAACACCGTCTATCGCCTGCGTTCTCCGCGGCGGTTCGAGATCGCGTTCGAGGACGTCGGCCTTTCGGGCGGCGTGCTGGTGCGTCCGACCCACCTTTCGATCTGCAACGCCGACCAGCGCTACTATCAGGGCACCCGCGACATCCGCGTGCTGAAGGAAAAGCTCCCGATGGCGCTGATCCACGAGGGGATCGGTCAGGTCGTCTATGACCCTCAGGGACAGTTCCGCCCCGGCGACAAGGTCGTCATGGTGCCGAATATCCCCTGCGAGGAAGACCCCTGCATCGCGGAGAATTACCTGCGCTCCAGCAAATTCTGCGGCAGCTCCGCGGACGGCTTCCTGCAGGAATACATCTCTCTGTCGCCCGAGCGGCTGGTGCTGCTCCCCGACGGACTCGACCCGGACGTCGCCGCGTTCACCGAGCTGGTATCCGTCAGCGTCCACGCGGTCAGCCGCTTTGAGACCATCGCCCACGCCCGCAGAGACAACATCGGCGTATGGGGCGACGGCAATCTGGCGTTCATCACCGCGCTGCTGCTCAAAAAGATGCTTCCCGACAGCCGCGTACATGTCTTCGGCATCAGCCGCGAGAAGCTCTCCGATTTCTCCTTTGCGGACAGCGCCCGCCTGACCACCGATATCCCCGCCGATCTGCAACTCGACCACGCCTTTGAGTGCGTCGGCGGCAACGGCTCGCCCGTCGCCATCGAGCAGATCATCGGTCTGATCCGCCCCGAGGGCACCGTCTCCATCCTCGGCGTCAGCGAATATCCCGTGCCGGTCAACACGCGCATGATCCTGGAAAAGGGGCTGAGGCTCTTCGGCACCAGCCGCTCCGGAAAAACGGACTTCCGACGCACGGTACAGCTCTACCGCGACTATCCGACGATACCGATGTACCTCTCCCGCCTTGTGGGCAACATCGTCGAGGTCAACGCCTTTCCGGACATCAAGAAGGCGTTTGAGATCGACGCCAAAAAAGCCTTCGGAAAAACGATCCTGCACTGGAATCTCTAGCATCCGGCGCAACATCGACGTCATACAACGACAAAAGCCCGAACCGTGAAGGCTCGGGCTGTTTTTATGCCGTTTATTATTCTTTAGCAGAATTAAAAGTGAATTTGTCACCGTCGTGATCACAGACGATCGGGCGCTTTGCGTCGAAGTCCGGCTCCAGCATTTTCTCGCTCAGCGCGTCCTCGATGCAGGTGGTGATCGCCCTGCGCAGCGGTCTTGCGCCGTAGGTGTCGTCAAAGCCCTCGTCGGCGATCTTCTCCACCGCCCTGTCGGTGAAGCTCACCGTCACGCCCAGACCTTCCAGTCGCTCAGACAGGGTCGCGAGCATCTTGCCGGCGATCTCCTTGATCTCATCCTTGGTCAGCTTGCTGAACACGATGATGTCGTCCACGCGGTTGAGGAACTCGGGGCGGAAGACCTGCTTGAGCTCGCCCATGACCATCTCACGGACGTTCTCCTTTTCGGCGGCGGTATTGTCGCCGAAGCCGAGAGCGGTCTGCTTCTCGGTGATCCTGCGTGCGCCGACGTTCGAGGTCATGATGATGATGGTGTTCTTGAAGTCCACGGTGCGGCCCTGGCTGTCGGTCAGTCTGCCGTCCTCCAGGATCTGCAGGAGCATGTTGAAGACGTCGGGGTGCGCCTTTTCGATCTCGTCGAACAGCACGACGGAATAGGGCTTGCGGCGGACTGCCTCGGTCAGCTGACCGCCCTCGTCGTAGCCGACGTAGCCGGGAGGCGAACCGACCAGACGCGACACGGTGTGCTTTTCCATGTATTCGGACATATCCAGCCTCAGCATGGCGTTCTCATCGCCGAACATCGCCTGGGCGAGCGCCTTGCACAGCTCGGTCTTGCCGACGCCGGTGGGTCCTAAGAAGATGAACGAGCCGATCGGACGCTTCGGATCCTTGATGCCGACCCTGCCGCGGCGGATCGCGCGGGAGACGGCGGAGACCGCTTCCTCCTGACCGACGACGCGCTCATGCAGGATCTTTTCCATATTCAGCAGGCGTTCGGATTCCTCGCGCGTCAGCTCAACGACGGGGATCTTTGTCCACGAGGACACGATCGCGGCGATATCCTCGGCGGATACCTCGCCGGAATGCTCTGTCGAGCGCTCCTGCCACTCCGTCTTTGCCTTGTCCAGGCTTTCCTTGACGTTCTTCTGTTCGTCGCGCAGCGCGGCGGCACGCTCAAAGTCCTGCTCGCTGACGGCCGCGGTCTTTTCCTGCTCCAGCTTCTCGTAGGTCTCCTCCAGCTCCTTGATCTCCTCGGGGTAGGTCAGAGCGGACAGGCGGACCTTGGACGCCGCTTCGTCGATCAGGTCGATCGCCTTGTCGGGCAGGAAGCGGTCGGCGATGTATCTGGAGCTCAGCCTCACGGCTGCGTTGATCGCCTCGTCGGTGATCTTCACCTTGTGGTGCGCCTCGTAACGGTCGCGCAGTCCCTTGAGGATCGCGATCGCGTCCTCTTCGCTCGGCTCGCCGACGGTCACGGGCTGGAAACGACGCTCCAGCGCCGCGTCCTTTTCGATATACTTGCGGTACTCCTCAAGGGTGGTCGCGCCGATGACCTGGAAGTCGCCTCTGGCAAGCGAGGGCTTGAGGATATTGGCGGCGTCAGCGCTGCCCTCCGCAGAGCCCGCGCCGATGATCGTGTGCAGCTCGTCGATGAACAGGATGACGTTCTTGCTCTTTTTCAGCTCGTCGATCGCGCCCTTGATGCGCTCCTCAAACTCGCCGCGGTACTTGGTGCCCGCCAGCATACCGGTGAGGTCGAGCGCGACGACACGCTTGTCTCTGAGATGCTCGGGAATCTGACCCTCTGCGATCTTCAGCGCAAGTCCCTCTGCGATGGCGGTTTTGCCGACGCCCGGCTCGCCGATCAGACAGGGGTTGTTCTTGGTGCGGCGTGACAGGATCTGGATGATCCGCTGGATCTCCTCTTCCCTGCCGATGACAGGGTCGATCTCGCCCTTTTTCGCCGCCTCGGTCAGATCGCGTGAGAAGCTGTCCAGCGTCTTGGTGGCGCCGTCGCCCTTTGCGGTCTCCTTGCCGGACGCGGGCTCATAGCCTTCCTCCGGGGAACCGCCGAGCTTTTCGCCGAGCGCGTTCGCGATGGTGCGCGGACCTGCGCCCAGCTCATTCAGATAGCGGATCGCGTAGCTGTCGCCGTCGGAGATCAGCGCGATCAGCAAATGCTCCGTACCGACGAAGCCTGCGCCGGTGCGGGCGGAATACATCATCGCGTTCTGCATGACGCGCTTGGTACGCGGGGTAAAATCTTCGGGGGTGAGGCTAGTGTGAGTGCCGATGCCGGTACCCGAGGCGATCAGCGCCTCGACCTTTTCCGCGGTGACGCCGCTGTCGCTCAGCGCGGCATAGGCAACGCCGCTGTTCTCCTTACAAAGGCCGAGCAGGATATGCTCGGAGCCGATGTAGGTGTGTCCCATCGCCTCAGCGGATTCGATCGCGAGGTTCAGGGCGCTGTTTGCTTTTTCGGTGAATCCTTTGAAAGTGTATTTCATAACACATACCTCCTTTAATGCGACTGTGTCGCGGGATCATTTATTCGAATCTTTCTCTGATCATTTCGGCGCGCTTGATATCCCGCTCCTGCGGGGTCATCTCCTCGCCGAATTTCGTCATGACGGAAGCCGGCTGGATCTCGACGATCAGGCGGTCGATGCTGTCGGTAGACAGGGTGCTGAGCTGTTTGGAAGCGACGCCCAGACGCACCAGCGACAGCAGGCTCATCGCCTCGCCGTGATCCATGACCAGCGCCGTTTTCAGGACGCCCAGGGCGCGGGCGATCTTGTCCCGCACCTCGATCTTTCCGAGCAGCTGTTCACGCGCCTTCATCTCCTGCGCGATCAGCTGAGCGGTGATGTTCTTGAGGTTGGCGATCGCCGCCTTCTCGGAGATGCCCAGCGTCACCTGATTGCTCAGCTGGAAGAACGCCCCCACGGGCTTGGTGCTTTCGCCGTAGAGACCGCGGATGGTCAGTCCCAGCTTGCTGAGGTTCGCGCCGATGCGGTGGACCGCTCCGGTGATATCCAAAGCGGGCAGATGCAGCATCACCGACGCCCGCATCCCCGTGCCGAGGTTGGTCGGGCATTGGGTCAGGTAGCCGAGCTTTTCGTGGAACGCGTAGTTCAGCTTGCGCGACAGCGCGTTGTCCAGCCGATCGGCGATCTCATACGCTTCGTCCGGCTCAAAGCCGTCGCGCAGCACCTGCAGACGGATATGATCCTCTTCGTTGACCATGATGGATACGGTGTTGTCATCGCTGAGGAACACCGCGCGTCCCTTGTCGCCGCGGACAAAGTCCGGGCTGATCAGATGGCGCTCCAGAAGCGCGACCCTGATGGTGTCGGATACGGTGCTCAGGTCGATGCGGTGGAATCTGACGCCGCAGTCCCTGAGCGCTTCGTCCACCTTATCCGCGATCTCCTTCGCCTTGTCGTCGGACAGGCGGATCGGGAACGGATAATCGCTGAGATTGCGCGCCAGGCGCACTCTGGTTGATACGACTGCTTCGCTCATGGTTATCCCTCCATCTCCTTGATCCGATCGCGCAGCTCGGCGGCGCGTTCGAAATTCTCTTCCTCGATCGCCTTTTTCAGCTCCGCTCTGAGCGCGCCGACGTCCGCCTGATCCTTTTCGGGCTGTTTGTCGCCGGATGTTTCGTATTCGATCACGGGACGCTTGCCGATGTGCTCGGTGTTGCCGTGGATACTGCGGATGGTGGGCATCAGATCTGAGAAGAAGGTGTCATAGCATTCGCTGCAGCCGACCTTGCCGGTCTTTTTGATATCGTTCATGGTGCTGCCGCAGAGCCTGCAGTGTGTCGCGCCGGAGCGCGCAGGCAGCGCCGCACTCAAAAAGGATCCCAGGATACCGCCGAAATCCGCGGTAAGATCCGGGAACATGTGATCGTATCCCAGCGCGTGAGCGCATTCCGGACAGAGCCGGTACTCGGCAGTTTTGCCGTTTATGACGGTCTTGACATGAGTGGTAGCCTCATTCTTCTGACAGTGTTGACATAACATAATGATTCCTCCGTTCTGAAATTCTCTCTAAACTTTATCATATACCTTGCGGATAGTTTGTATCTATCCGTCGAGCAGTGTGAGCAGCATATTCTTGAATACCGTCGCGCGGACGGTATCGCGGTACTGCTGGGGGACGTCCATATACGCCCTCTCTCCCAGCGCCGCCGCCATCAGCCGCGCCGTGCGTGCGTCGATGACGCCGCGTCCGAGCATGTTTTTCAGCATGACCTCGGCGGTCGCCTTGTCGAGCGTGCTGCCGATGGAATTGACGATGTGCATGATCGCACCGCCGCGCGTGGTCTTGATCCGCGTGATGCGGATGTACCCGCCGCCGCCGCGCCGTGACTCTACGATGTAGCCCTGCTCCGGCGTGAAGCGGGAGGCGATCACGTAGTTGATCTGGCTGGGGACGCAGCCGAGGGTCATCGCCAGCTCATTGCGGCGGATCTCCGCCGCGCCGTCCTGCGCCTCCAGAATATCGTTGATATACTCTGCCACAAGATCGCTCATACGCATAATAAACCCTTCTTTCGAAGCATCGTAAGTGGTTGTCGGTCAGAAGCCGGCGGTCTGTCGGCGAACGCTGACACGCTATGGAGATTTGCCGGTCAGAGGCTGTCAACTGACAACTGACAACTGACAACTGACAACTGACAACTGACAACTGACAACTGACAACTGACAACTGACAACTGACAACTGACAACTGATAACTATCAACTATCAACTATCAACCGCCAACTAACAACTAACAACTATCAACTATCAACCACCGACCAACAACTGACCTTCCCTGACCTTTGACTCTATTGTACATCATTGGTCAAAGAAAGTCAAGGTCAAATTTGATTATTCACAAATTGTTCAAAAACGGATGATCAAACAGAAAAAGAGAGCGGATACACGCGGTACCCGCCCTCTGAAAGGGGAATAAGAGGTTATCACTTCACTTCATTTCCGCCGCTGTCGTCCAGATCCGCGATCATCCGCTGGATCCGCGTCGCGTCCATGACGGTGGTTTCGCCGTCGCGGTCGGCGTCGGAATAAGCGTAGCACGGCCACGGAACGGCGTTGACCTCCAGCGTATACGTATCATTCTGCGGCAGCTTTGAAAGCTCGGCGATATCGCGCTGGATCGCGGTCGCGTCGAGGATCGTCAGGTCTTTGTCGCCGTCGGCGTCGCCGAGCGGTCTGCCGACCTTCAGCGCATCCATCGCGTCGAGGATCCCCGCATAGTCGTCGGGATTGACCTTTTCGATCGGAAAAAAGGTATCCTGCGCCGCGTCATAGACAAAGAGGGCATACGGATAAAGGCAAGCGCCCTCCGTCCACCATGACAGGATCCTGCTGCCGAAATCGATTGAAAAAATCATATCCCACGGCTCGAGCATACCGCAGGTATGCGCTTGGATCAGCGTCCACTCGCCGCAGGTGTACAGCTCCTCATAGTCGCGGTAGTCGAGCTTTTCATCATAACGGACAATCATATCGGGATCGTCTTCGCGAACAGCCTTGACGGTATCCCACATCCACTGCTCGAATTTTTCGGAAACGGTCGCAGGCTTATCTTCCGGCTCTGTTTCTTCCATCGGCGGATCGACCGGATCAGCCTGATCGTTAACACCCAGCGTCCAGACCTCCGGCAGAGCGGCGATCTTCATCACCTTGTCGGCGGTGGTGCGTACAAACGCGATCGGCGTCAGATTCAGCGCGGTGATTTCTTCCACGTCGACGGCGGCGGAGATCCGCTTGACAAATTCCTCGTTTTTGGCAGTGATGTATGCCTTTCTTCTGTCTTTTTTATTCCTGAGATACGCGTCAACAGTTTCGTGGGTAGCATCATCATCCGGCGCATCCATACCGATATAAACCTGTTGAGTGTACGCCAGCCAGATCACCAGATCGACCGTGTCACTATCGTTCAGAGCGGCGAGCTTCTCCTTCGACGCGTCGCTGATCTTCTGCTCTGCAGGAACATAACAGCCTTCCTCAGGCATAGCGATATAGTCCACATTCGGCAGTGCGGCGACCTTTTCGATCGAGCTGTACGGCAGACCGACGTTCACCTTTCCGATCGAGAACGTGCCGACCTCATAATGACTGAATTCGCCGATCTGCCGGAACAGCGCCTGCTGTGCCGCCACATCGTTATAGACAGCATCCTGATCGGATACGCCCTCGGTGGGATACGCGGGGTTGTGATGGCGTATCTCCACCACCATGCCGTCAAAGCTGCCGTTTTTGATCTGCTCCAGCACGGCGGGGTCGATCTTATCCGTGACGGCGTCCGCGCTGACAGGGATGATCAGACACGATACGGTCATCACAACGGCCAAAATGATTGCGATTGTTTTCTTCATGGTTCTTCCTCCTTTATGATTCATCTCACGGCTGTCGGGCGCTAACGGACGGTTTCATACCAACCGATGAATATGTCGCCGCTCTCGTCGTAAAAGGAGACGGCGTAGCTCCCGGGCGGGACGCTGATCCCGTGCTCCGAGGGGCGATAGACGGCGGTCATGGCATTGCCGTTCAGCGTGTATTCTGCTCTGTGTGAGTCTGCAAAGCGATCCGGATCGCCCAGCGCTGCGCGGGCATTCCGATCGTAGATCCTGCAATAGACCTTTCCGCTGTACTGAGGGTCGCGCACGCGGATCGTACTGCGAAAGGTCAGGACCGTATCGACAGGCGGCTGCGTCGCGGCGCTTTGAGGCTCATGTGCCGGCTCCGTCGGCGACGGCTGCTCCCATTCCGGTTCTGTGACGATGGCAGGCTCAACGGTCGGCAGCAGCGCTTCGGTCGGCGGGTGAGTGATCGGCTGCGACGTCGGTGTGACCGGATTCTCTGTCGCGAGCCGGGTCGGTCCCGGCTTTTGCGTCGGTTCCTGTTTTTGCGCAGTGCCCGGCTGTTTTGTCGGGGCGGATCGCCGCGCCTCGGTGGGAGTGATTTCAGGCGCGCCTGTCGGGGGTGCGCTCACGATCCTGCCCGCGCTGTCGGTCGCGGTCTGCGCTGAGGGCGGTACGGCGGGCTGAGAGGGCTTCTGTGTTCCGTCAGTCGCCGAGGAAACCCCGTCGGACGGCTTGACCGTCAGCGGCGGTGCGGTATTCTTCGCGGTTTCATCGGGAGCGGTATCGGAGACCGACTCCCGCGCGGGGGTGACGGATGGCTCGACAGGCGGATCTATATTTCCGAATAAGAAATATAGCGAGATGCCCAGCACAGTGACCAGCACGATGCTCGCCGCTGTCGCCGTCATCCTGCCCCGTCGGTACCGCGGCAGAACGGCGGGGGCTTTTTCGGCGGTCTCGGGGATCGCCAGCGCCTTTTGTATCAGCTTCTCCGGAACGGGGAGGTTCTTCAATGAATTGCAGTTAAACTCATTCATTCTCGTCACCTCCGTAAATCGTTTTTAGTTTTTCACGACCGCGGCGCATCATCGTGCGGACGGTGCTGTGGTTTTTGTTGAGGATCCGCGCGATCTCCTCAGTCGAGTAGCCCTCGGCGTAGTACAGATACAGCACCTCGCGGTACTTCGGCTCCAGCCGCAGGATCGCCCATGAGATGTCACGCGCGTCCTCGGTCGGCGGCAGCGTCAGATGACCAACGCTGTCGAGGGGGACGGTGCGGCGGTTATAGCGGATCAATTGCCTGCATTCGTTGATCGCGACGCGCAGCAGCCACGCTTTGAGATGTTCTTCCTCGTTGAAGTCGGGAGCGGCGGTATAGAGCTTGAGGAAGGTGTTCTGGAAGCAGTCGTCAGCGTCATGTTCGCTGCCGAGCCGCATCACGCACGCGGAGCGGACACAGGAGGCATACTTTTGCACGGCTTCTTCAAATGTCAGTCCGGAATACATTTTATCCGCCATGTTCTCCCCCCTTCACTATATACATGCACGAAAACGCCGAATTGTTTCACCGTGCTAAAATGATTCTATCATTATGACGGATCTTTGACTGCAGACGTTTCAGGCGCCAAAAAAACGCGCTCTGCGTGCGTTTCGCACAGCCGTCACCGATGATCGCTTCGGCAAAAGCAGTCATACGATAGCTGATGATCATACAGAGCGGATGAAAGGATGATCCTGTTTGCTGTCATTTCCTGTCAAACAAAAAAGGCAGGATCTCTCCTGCCTTTCCTGATTATTTATTCTGATAGAGAATTATAAAACCTTGCTGAGGAAGTCCTGCGTGCGCGGGTTCTGCGGATTGCCGAAAACATCCTCGGGGGTGCCCTGCTCCATGATCACGCCGTCCGCCATGAACAGTACACGGTCGGCGACCTCGCGGGCAAAGCCCATCTCGTGGGTGACGACGATCATCGTCATGCCCTCGGCGGCAAGCTCCTTCATGACGTCCAGTACCTCGCCGACCATTTCGGGGTCGAGCGCGGAGGTAGGCTCGTCGAAGAGCATGATGTCGGGATTCATCGCGAGTGCGCGGGCGATCGCCACACGCTGCTGCTGACCGCCGGAAAGCTCGCCCGGGAAGGACCCCGCCTTGTCGGCAAGACCGACGCGCTCAAGCAGCTCTCTCGCCTTTTTCTCGGCTTCCTCCTTGGTCATCTTCTTGAGCGACACGGGCGCCATCATGATGTTTTTCAGCACGTTCATGTTCTGGAACAGGTTGAACTGCTGGAACACCATGCCGATATTCTCGCGCACCTTGTTGATGTTCACCTTTTTGTCGGTGATGTCATAGCCGTCGATGATGATCTCGCCGCTCGTCGCGTCCTCCAGCTTGTTCAGACAGCGCAGAAAGGTGGATTTGCCGGAGCCGGAGGGACCGATGACACAGACGACCTCGCCCTCATAGATGGTCGCGTCGATGCCGGTCAGCACCTCGATATGGTCAAAGTATTTATGAAGGTTCGTTACAACAACCTTTTCGTTGTTCTTATTGATATTCGTCACGAGCGTTTCTTCTTCCCTTCATACTTTAATTTCTTTTCGATGTAGTTGGAGATGAGCATCAATACGGAGATGATCGCCAGATACATCACGGCGACGACCATGTAGGTCTCGAAGTACACATAGGTACTGCCGACATAGGTTTTCGCCTTGTTGACGATCTCGGGCAAACCGATCATCGCGAGGATAGAGGTATCCTTGATGGTGATGATGAACTGGTTGACCAGAGAGGGAATGGAAAACTTGAACGCCTGGGGAAGAACGACCTTCCACATCGTCTGCGTCTTGGAAAGACCCAGCGATCTTGCCGCCTCACTCTGACCCTTCGGCACCGCCATGATGCCGCCGCGATAGATCTCGGCGAGGTAAGCGCCCGCGTTCAGCGACAGGGTGATGATGCCCGCGGTGGTCGCGTCCATACGGAACGGTGTGAACATCTGGATAAGAAGCGGAACGCCGTAAAAGACGATGAACGCCTGAACCAGCATCGGCGTGCCGCGGATGATCCAGATATAGATGCCCGCGATCGCTCTGGGGACAATGAACTTCGACATCTTCATCAGACAGATCACCAGTCCGATGACCATACCGATGGCGATCGAAACGATCGATACGAAAGCCGTGATCTTCAAGCCATCCCATAACAGGGGCATCGCTTCGTTAAAAACTCTGCTAAAATCCATAATCTACAACTGCCTTACATAAATTCGGCACGATAAGAAACTTACCGTGCCGAACAAAAGATTTCAACTTTTACTGTCCGTTGATGCGGACAACGTGGTAAGTGGATAAACCGGAATTAATAACCGTACTTCGCAAGGATCTCCTTGAGCTTGCCGTTGTCCTTGATAGCCTTGAGGCCGGCGTTGAACTTCTCGAGGAGCTCAGCGTTCTCGCCCTTCTTGACCGCAAAGCCGTAGCCGAGAACGTTTGCGGGCTCAGTGGTGATCATTTCCAGATCGACCTTACCGCTCTTGATCGCGTAACCGATAACAGAGAAGTCCTCTACACAAGCGACGTCGGTTCCGGCGAGAACTGCCTGATACATGTTGTCGGAACCCTCATAGTAGTTGATGGTGAAGCCGTACTGATCCTTGACGGACTCGGCATACTCACCGCCGACGGTAGAGGTCTTAGCCGCAACGGTCTTGCCCTTGAGGTCTTCCATGGTGGTACCCTTCTTGCCGACGAATACCTGACCGTCCTCGAAATAAGGCTCAGAGAAATCAAAGGTCTTCTTGCGCTCTTCCTTGATGGACATGCCGGCGATCATGCCGTCTGCCTGACCTGCCTGAACAGCGCCCATAGCGGGGTCAAAGCCTTCGTTGTGCATCTCATACTTGATGCCCTGATCCTCGGCAACCGCCTTCATGATCTCCATATCAACGCCGACATACTCGTTGGTATCGGTATCGAGATACTCGAACGGAGCGAACGCGTTATCGGAATAGATGATGTAGGTCTTTTCACTGTCTTTACCGCCGTCCTTGCCGCCGTCCTTGCCGCAGCCGGTGAGTACCAGAGCGGAAGCGATCATCGCAACTGCCAGAACAAGTGCTAATACTTTTTTCATTCAGAATTCTCCTCATTTTAATTTTTCCTGTTATCCATGCGAAAAAACGAATAACAGCAACTTTGACAATTATACAATAACAGAATTCTTTTGTCAATAAATTCCTGTTTTATTACTTAAAAACTTTACTATATCACAGCGCTAAACCGCCCGGACGTCCGCAGACAGCAAAAAACGGCTGTGCGTGAGCACAGCCGCGTTCTGCTTGTTGAACCTTGATAGGGTCGCGCCGTGAAAGCCGGATTCTCAATCAGGGCTTGTCCCTATCGTCGGTAACTGAGTTGTAAAGCGTTACTTACAGCTCAGCAAAATACTTGATTGTTCTTACCATCTGAGAGGTGTAAGAGTTCTCGTTGTCGTACCAGGATACGACCTGAACCTCATACAGACCGTCGCCGATGGGAGATACCATGGTCTGGGTAGCGTCGAACAGGGAGCCGAATCTCATACCGATAACATCGGAAGAAACGATCGGATCCTCGTTGTAACCGAAGCTGTCGGAAGCGGCAGCCTTCATAGCGGCGTTGATGCCCTCTACGGTTACGTCGTCACCCTTGACAACAGCGGTCAGGATGGTGGTGGAGCCGGTGCATACCGGAACACGCTGAGCAGCGCCGATGAGCTTGCCGTTCAGCTCGGGGATGACCAGGCCGATCGCCTTGGCAGCGCCGGTGGAGTTGGGAACGATGTTGCAGGCGCCTGCGCGGGCTCTTCTCTTGTCGCCCTTTCTGTGGGGGCCGTCCAGGATCATCTGGTCGCCGGTGTAGGCGTGAACGGTGCACATGATACCGGTCTGGATGGGAGCATACTTGTTGAGGGTATCCGCCATCGGAGCCAGGCAGTTGGTGGTGCAGGAAGCCGCGGAGATGATCTGATCGTCAGCGGTGAGGGTGCCCTCGTTTACGCTGAATACGATGGTCTTGAGGTCTTTGCCTGCGGGAGCAGAGATAACGACCTTCTTAGCGCCGGCGTTGATGTGAGCCATGGACTTCTCCTTGGAGCAGTAGAAGCCGGTGCACTCGAGAACGACGTCAACGCCGATCTCGCCCCAGGGGAGCTTGGACGCGTCTGCCTCGGCATAAATGGTGATTTCCTTACCGTCGACGATAATGGAGTTCTCACCGGCCTCAACAGTGTGCAGGTTCTCGCCGATAACGCCGCAGTAGCCTTTCTGAGCAGTATCATACTTCAGAAGGTTTGCAAGCATATCGGGGTTGGTAAGATCGTTGATCGCAACAACCTCATAACCCTCTGCGCCGAACATCTGACGGAAAGCCAGACGACCGATACGACCAAAGCCGTTGATTGCAACTTTAACTGACATAGAAAATTCCTCCTATCATTTAATTAAATGTAATTTAGTTACATCATGGATATTTTACTACAAAACTGTAATTAAATCAAGGTGTAATTGAAAAATATGTTAATAGAAAAGCGAAATTTTTTGCCGCATTTAGGTAATTTGTCCTACCCCGCCGAAAAGCCGCTCAAATTCGCTCAAAAACGACATATGATACGCAAGGATCGCCTCCCGCAAAACGAGAGGCGACCGCGTTATTTCTGGTACAGTTTCTTGGTTTCGTAGTGCGGCTCCGTGGTGAAGCGGATGCCGAGCTTTTTGAGGGTGCGGGTATCGGTCTCGGACAGGATGACCGTCGCGTGCGCCTCGGTGTCGCGGAGCTTTTCGAGCTGCTGCATCGCAAGCCGCGCGGTGGGATTGGTGACCGCGGAGATCGACAGGGCGATCAGTACCTCGTCGGTATGCAGACGCGGGTTTTCGGAGCCGAAATTCTCGACCTTGAGCTTCTGGATCGGCTCGATGACCGCCGGGTCGATCAGGTCGACCTTCTTAGGGATATCGCCGAGGGTCTTCAGGGCGTTCAGCAGCATCGCCGAGCAGGCGCCGAGCAGATCGGTGGTTTTGCCGGTGATGATCCTGCCGTCGCTCAGTTCCAGCGCGGCGGCGGGCGCGCCGGTCTGTTCCGCCAGCGCCAGCGCAGGCGCGATGACGACACGGTCGGCGGCGGTCAGCTTGTTCTGCTTCATCAGCAGACCAATCTTGTACGCCTCGTCGGGGGAGCCGTTGCCCTTGGTGTGGTTGCACATCGCGTCGTAGTAGCGGCGGATGATCTCCTGATTGGCGGCGGCGCAGGTCACTTCATCGTCGATGATGCAGTTGCCCGCCATATTGACGCCCATGTCGGTCGGGGATTTGTAGGGGGACTCGCCGAGGATGGACTCGAACATGGTGTCGAGCACCGGGAAGATCTCGATGTCGCGGTTATAGTTGACGGTCGTTTCGCCGTACGCCTCCAGATGGAAGGGGTCGATCATATTGACGTCGTTGAGATCGGCGGTCGCCGCTTCATAGGCGACGTTGACCGGATGCTTGAGCGGCAGGTTCCAGATCGGGAAGGTCTCGAATTTCGCGTAGCCCGCCTGGATGCCGCGCTTGTTCTCATGATACAGCTGGCTCAGGCATACCGCCATCTTGCCCGAGCCGGGGCCCGGCGCGGTGATGACCACCAGACGGCGGGAGGTCTCTACATAGTCGTTTTTGCCGTAGCCGTTGTCGCTGACGATCAGATCGATATCGGAGGGATAGTTGGGGATGGAGAAGTGGTGGTAGACCCTGATGCCGTTTTCCTCGAGCTTCTTCTGAAATTTCATGGCGTCCGGCTGCTCCGCAAAGCGTGTCAGCACGACACTGCCGACATACAGCCCGCGCTTGGAGAACACGTCGATCAGACGCATGACGTCGAGATCGTAGGTGATGCCCAAATCGCCGCGCACCTTGTTTTTCTCGATGTCGTCGGCGCTGATGACGATGACGATCTCCGCCTCGTCCTTGAGCTGCATGAGCATCTGCAGCTTGGAATCGGGCTTGAAGCCCGGCAGCACGCGCGACGCGTGGTAGTCGTCAAAGAGCTTGCCGCCGAATTCCAGATACAGCTTGCCGCCGAACTGAGCGATACGGTCGCGGATATGCTGGCTCTGCATATTCAGGTATTTTTCATTGTCAAAACCGATTTTCATTCCTTAACCCTCCTGCATTCTGACATACAAATACATTATTGGTTATATCACAAATTTCGCCGGATATAAATACCGTAAAGAAAATTGCGAAAATTTTACCGAAAACTTCACGGGATTCATGGACAAGCCGCAGGACAAATGGTATAATCGGGTAAGCTTGAATCAAGGGTACCGAGGTTTATGGATATGATTTTTACACGATGCAGGAAAACACAGCTGCAGCAGGTATTTGGCTTTTACCGCGAGGTGGTCAAGCATCTGGAAGCGACCGTCAACTATCCGAAATGGGACGACGACCGTCCTACCGCGCAGGGGCTCTCCGACGCGATCGATCACGGCGAGCTGTACATCCTGACGGACGGCGATGAGATCGTCGGCGCGGTCGCGCTCGGCGAGGATCCCGAGGGCGATTACGGGGTCGGCGAATGGAGCGTCAGCCTCGAACGCGGCGAATATCTGACCGTGCATCTTTTCGCGGTACGTCCCGCCTATGCCCGCAGAGGCATCGGCAATCAGATGGTGCGGGAGTGTATCCGCGTCGCGAAGGAAAACGGCTATCGGGCGATCCGCCTCGACACCGTTCCCGATAATCATCCCGCGAACGCCCTGTATGTCAAAAACGGCTTCACCTACGCGGGGACAAAGGATATCCGCCGCGGTATCCCGCAGATCCCCGTCTTCAACCTGTATGAACTGAATTTCTGATACCGGTATTCAATGCAAGACATTAAAATAGATATCAGCGGAAGATCTCGCAGAGCGCGGCGGAGGTCGCCCGCTCCGGCAAAGGACAGATCGGACGCTGTGTGCTGCCGGGCTTTCAGCCGCGGATAAAAGCAAAACATCAAGCATCAAAAAACGCTGAACGGTGACCGTTCAGCGTTTTTGTTATTCGTCGGCTGCTTCTGTGTTTTTCTCCAGCAGGGGCTTCAGATACTGTCCCGTATAGGACGCCTCACACGCGGCGACCTCCTCGGGCGTTCCCTCGACGACCACCGTACCGCCCATATCGCCGCCCTCGGGTCCGAGGTCGATGATGTGATCGGCGGTCTTGATCAGCTCCAGATTGTGCTCGATGACGATCACGGTGTTGCCGGTATCCACCAGCCTCTGCAGAACGTCCACCAGATCTCTCCTGGGAAGGTGAAGAATCGAAGAACATGCCCAGATA
>ONAS01000025.1 GCA_900315815.1 uncultured Eubacteriales bacterium | reverse complement strand
CGCAAGCTACAGCAATATAAAGGTCGTCAAAACCGGCGACAGCAGCAGCGGCGACGAGGCGGACTTCTACGGCGAGAACGCGGCAATTTTCGCGACGAACGGCGCAGCGCTCGATCTGAGCCAAACGGTCATCAAAACGGACGGTCTCCACGCGAACGGCGTATTCAGCTACGGTGAGGGTACGACCGTCAACATCAGTGACTCGTACATCGAAACGAGCGGCAACTGCTCGGGCGGTCTGATGACGACGGGCGGCGGCACAATGAACGCCTCGAATCTGACCATCACGACGTCGGGCAATTCGTCGGCGGCGATCCGCTCCGACAGAGGCGGCGGTACCGTCAACGTCGACGGGGGAAGCTACACGACCTCGGGCACCGGCTCTCCGGTCATCTACAGCACGGCGGATATCACCGTCAGCAACGCGGATATGACCTCGACCGCTTCTCAGGGCGTCGTCGTAGAGGGCAAGAACAGCGTCACCCTCAAAAATGTCACCCTCAATGCGGACAACAATACCAAAAACAGCGACAAGTCGGAATGGTATCAGGCGGTCATGATCTATCAGAGCATGTCCGGAGACGCGGCGGAAGGACTGTCATCCTTTACGATGGAGGGCGGCACGCTGACCAACCAGAACGGCGATATCTTCTTTGTCAACAACACGGCAACCGAGATCCGGCTGACAGACGCGCAGATCGTCAACAACGACAGCGGCGGATACTTCCTAAGAGCCGCGGCGGCAGGCTGGGGCAGCGAGGGCAATAACGGCGGTCAGGTCAGCCTGTACGCGTCGAAGCAGGTCATCAACGGCGATATGCTGGTTGACGACGTATCGCACCTGAACCTGTATCTGAGCGACGGCTCGACCTTCAGCGGCGCGATCAACAGCGACGGTCAGGCAGGCGAGGTCTACGTGGACCTCAGCAGCGGCTCAAAATGGGTGCTCACCGGCGACAGCTATATCACCTCGCTGACATGTGATGCGGACAGCATCGATCTCAACGGTCACAAGCTCTATATCAACGGCACGGAATACACGGCGGGCTCCGCATCGACCGGCACCGCGATCGAGGTCGTATCCACCGGCGGGGGCGGCGCTCCCGATAAGCCCGGCGACGGTCACGGCCCCGGAGACGGCGGTACTCCTCCCGAAAAGCCCGGCTCCAAATCCAACTGATCAATTTGCTTACTCCTGAACTTTTTCATAAAACCTCATTTTGATTTTCCTGACAAAAACGGACTGCCCGATCGGACAGTCCGTTTTTGCATGCGTTATTGCGTTATTTCAGAAATGCTCTCAGGGCTTTCAGAGAGATCTTCGCGATGCGGACGCCCTCGTCGTATGCCGCCTGTATGCGCGCGGGATCATGCTCTGTGCGCCCGACGGCGAGCGGCGCGTCGGGACAGATGACAAAGGCATTCCCCTGCTTTTCCTGCTCGAACACGTAGGATCGCTGGAACGCATACATCGCGTGGCGGTCCTTCATGGTCTTGACCATCGCAGGATATTTGCGGAGCATCAGCCTGAACGGAAGCGTGCATGACGGCGCTTTGACATAATCGCGGGGTCGGGTGAGGATCACGACATTTTTGGTGCACCCCTGTTCCTCCATGTATTTCAGCGGGATGGAATCGCTCATGCCGCCGTCGAGCAGGGTATAGCCGCCGACCTTGACGGGTCGGGAGACCATCGGCATGCTCGCCGAGGCGCGGATCCAGTCCATGGCGGTGTCATCGACGCGCTCGATCTGATGATAGACCGGCTTTCCGGTCAGGACGTCCGTGCAGACTACGGTGAACTCCATCGACGAGGTGTCGAAGGAAAGGCAGTCGAAGGGATCCAGCCTGAACGGCAGGGTCTTGTAGCAGAACTCCGCGCCGAACAGATCACCGGTCAGCAGCAGCGATAAAAACGAGCAATAGCGATGATCGCGGCAGTATTTCAGATTATAGCGCAGGGCGCGTCCGATCTGACCGGATTTGTAGTTGCATCCGAACGCCGCGCCTGCCGACACGCCGACGACCTGCGGGATGATGATATCGTGTTTGAGAAAGGTGTCCAGTACGCCCATGGTGAAAAGGCCGCGCATCGCGCCGCCCTCAAGGACGAGTCCGGTGTGGTTCATTGTTTGCCCAGCTCCTGATTGCGCTTGTAGGACGCGGCAATCGCCCTGGCGACCACGGCTTCAAAATCGTCGGCGTCGAGAGAGCGGACGCCCTCGATGGTACTGCCGCCGGGCGAGCAGACGTTTTTGATCAGCGTCGCGGGATCCAGCGGGCCGGCGGTCAGCAGCTTTGCCGCGCCGATCACGGTCTGGGCGGCGAGCTCGATCGCGGTGACCTCGTCGATACCGGCGTTGACGCCGCCCTGCGCCAGCGCACGGATGAATTTGAACACGAACGCGGGTCCGCAGCCGGACAGCGAGCATCCCGCATCCATCAGGCTTTCGGGGATCGCGGTCAGCTTGCCCGCATACTGCATGAGGGAGAGGAACTCGTCCAGCTCCTCCTGCGACACATTTTCAGCGGGGGTGTAAAGGATCTCGCCCTCCCCTACCTCGACGGGCGTATTGGGCATGATGCGGATGGTCTTATAGTCGCCGCCGGCGAGGGTGCGGATGGTTTCGATGGACAGACCCGCCGCCATGGTGACGAGGATGATATCGTCACGGCAGCATAAGGCGTCGCGCACGGCAGACAGCATGTCCGCCATCATCTGGGGCTTGACGCCTAAGAATACATAACGGCAGTTTTTGACAACGGCGATGTTGTCGGCGCTGTCACAGCCGAGCTGAGCGGCTAATGCCTCTGCTTTTTCGGCAAAGTGATCGGCAAGCAGGATGTTCTTTGTGCTTTTTGCGGCGGCCTTTGCCAGTGCGCCGCCCATGTTGCCGGTGCCGATGAATCCGAATGTGTACATAATGGTTTACCTCTTTTTATTTGATCCGGGCGCACAGCGCTCCCGACAGCGCCGCAGGCACTGTCCCGACTGACAACTATCGACTAACGAATATTGCCGCAGCCGCGGATGATGTATTTATAGGTGTTCAGCTCCTCAAGGCCCATCGGTCCGCGGGCGTGGAGCTTCTGGGTGGAGATGCCCATCTCACAGCCGAGTCCGAACTCGCCGCCGTCCGTAAAGCGGGTGGAGGCGTTGACATAGACGGATGAGGAATCGATGCCGCGGGCGAATTTGTCGGCGGCTGTCGTATCGGAGGTGATGATCGCCTCGCTGTGACCGGTGGAATGACGGTTGATGTGAGCGATCGCCTCATCGACGTCGGAAACGATCTTCACGGCGAGGATGTAGTCGAGGAACTCGGTATCAAAGTCGTTCTCACCGGCAGGGGTACCGTCGATGATCTTCGCGGCTTCTGTATCGAGGCGCAGCTCGACGGGATTTTCGGCGCGGGCGTCCACCAGCCGCTGTTTGAGCTTGGGCAGGAACGCGGGCGCGATATCGCGCGCGACGACCAGCACCTCCTCCGCATTGCAGACGGAGGGACGGGAGCATTTTGCGTTTTCGATGATGTTCAGCGCCATGTCGATATCAGCGGTGGAATCAACATAGATATGACAGATGCCCGTACCGGTCTGGATGCAGGGCACGGTGGCGTTTTTGACGCAGGCATTGATCAGTCCGGGACCGCCGCGGGGGATCAGCAGATCGACATAGCCGTCGGCTGTCATCAGCTCGGTCGCGCTCTGACGGGTGGTGTCCTCGACGAGAAGCACCAGATCCTCGGGGAGTCCGGCGTTGGTCAGACCCTTTCTGAGGGCTTTGACGATCGCGGCGGCGCTTTTGTGAGCTTCCTTGCCGCAGCGCAGGACGCAGACGTTGCCGCTTTTCAGCGAAAGAGCGGCAGCGTCGGAGGTGACGTTCGGGCGGCTCTCGTAGATGATCGCGACGACGCCGAGGGCGACGGAGGTCTTTTCGATCACCAGACCGCCGGGACGCTCGACGCGCTTGAGCACCTTGCCGACGGGCGAGGGCAGGCTGACGACGTCGCGGATGCCCTGCGCCATGCCCGCAATGCGGTCTGCGGAGAGGGACAGACGGTCGATCATCACGTCGCTGATGACGCCTCTGGAGGCGGCGATATCGGCGGCGTTCTCGGCGAGGATCGCGTCGGCGTCCTCGATCAGCGCGTCAGCCATCGCGGTCAGCGCGCGGTCGATATCCTCGACGGAATAGCTGCCGAGGGTGCTTTTTGCGGCTTTTGCTTTTTTCAATAATTCTTGTGTCGTCATATTATTTCTTCCTTCCGATAAATCGTGTGCAGACGGCGGTGCCGTCAAGAATGTCGTATAAAATATCAGGGTCCTTGCCGTTGGCGATCACCATATCGATACCGTTTTCGGTCACGAGCTTTGCCGCCCTGATCTTGGTGACCATGCCGCCGGTTCCGAGTCGGGAGCCGGGCTTGCCCGCGAGAGCCTCCAGCTCATCGGTGACCTCGCGCACCACGCTGATGCGCTCGGCGTTCGGATCGGTATTGGGGTCACCGGTGAAGAAGCCGTCGATATCGGACAGGATGATCAGCAGATCGGCGTTCACGCGGTTGGCGATGATCGCGCCGAGGGTATCGTTGTCGCCGATGATGATCTCTTCGGTGGTGACGGTGTCGTTTTCGTTGACGATCGGGATCACGCCCAGCTGCAAAAGGCGGTACAGGGTGTTGTTCAGGTTCTTGCCGTAATCCTCCACCGCGACAAACGCGCCGGTGATCAGGATCTGGGCGACGGTATGGTTGTACTCGGCAAAGAGCTTGTCGTAGGTGTACATCAGCTCGCACTGGCCGATCGCGGCGGCCGCCTGACAGGTGCTGATGTCGTCAGGCCGCTTGGTCAGTCCGATCTTGCCCAGTCCCATGCCGATCGCGCCCGAGGATACGAGGACGATCTCATGTCCCGCGTTCTTCAGGTCGGATATGACCTTGCACATTTTTTCGACGCGCTTGATATTGAGAAGCCCCGTTTTGTGGGCTAAGGTAGAGGTGCCTACCTTGATGACGATTCGCATTGTATCACTCCGTTGGTTTCGATTGGCTGTTGACAATCGGTTTTTTCAATTACCGAACACTATATTAACATATGCGGCGCTTTAAGTCAATAAAGCGGTAAAACAAAAAGCCGAAGCGGGTGCTTCGGCTTAACGGTATCGTTTATGAAAGTCTGCCCATGATCTCGTTGTAGGCGTCCTCAACACCGCCCATATCACGGCGGAAACGGTCCTTGTCCAGCTTTTCCATGGTCTTTGCGTCCCAGAAGCGGCAGGTATCGGGGCTGATCTCGTCGGCGAGGACGATGGCGCCGTCAGCGGTCTTGCCGAACTCGAGCTTGAAGTCGACGAGGATGACGCCGCGCTCCAGCCAGTAGGCCTTCATGAAGTCATTGACGGCAAAGGCGTATTTTTTGATCAGGTCGATCTCTTCCTTGGTGGCGAGCTTCAAAGCGAGAGCGTGGTATTCATTGATCAGCGGATCGCCGAGATCGTCGTTCTTATAGGAAAACTCGATGGTGGGCTGCTCGAAGGGAGTGCCCTCCTTGACGCCGTAGTTCTTGGAGAAGGAGCCGGCGGCGATGTTGCGGATGATGACCTCGAGCGGAACGATATCGACCTTGCGGACGAGGGTCTCGCGGTCGGACAGCTCCTCGACAAAATGGGTCGGGATACCGGCGGCTTCCAGCTTCTGCATGAGCAGGTTGCTCATTTTGTTGTTGATGACGCCCTTACCGGTGATGGTGCCTTTTTTCAGTCCGTTGAAGGCGGTAGCGTCGTCCTTGTAGTCAACGATGACAAGACCGGGATCGTCGGTCAGAAAGACCTTTTTTGCCTTGCCTTCATAAATCTGTTCGCGTTTTTCCATGATAATACCTCCGTGTAATAATCATTTCCACCTGCGTTATACAACAAAATCCGAGGGTTTGTCAATAGGCGGCAGGATAATTCGGATATTTGCCTAAAAATCGACCGATTGTGTGTCGGGCTTTGTACCAGAGGAACATGGCCGCATCAGGGTCTGAAGATACGGATTTTACTTGACACATACGCTGAAACGTAGCATAATTATCCTTGTAATACCTACAATAATTGTAAAGGATGATGACGATGACACGTGCTGAAAACGCCGCGGCGCTGAAACAATCGTGCAACTGCTGTCAGGCGGTGCTGCTTGCGTATGAGGATCTGCTGCCGTTCGACAGAAACACGCTGCTTGCGATGGGGTCGACCTTCGGCTCCGGTATGGGCGGCGTCAAGGGTACCTGCGGCGCCCTGGTCGGAGCGGAAATGGCGCTGGGACTGCTGGGATACCGCGGCGGCTCCATGAACCGGTATTCCCGCGAACTGTTCGGTAGATTTGAAGAGCGCGTCGGCGCGACGATCTGCGCGGACATCAAGGGCTTTGTGACCGGAAGAACGCTTTGCTCGTGTGAAAACTGCTGTAAACACGCGGTCGAGGCGCTGGAGGAAATGACACAGGGCACACAAAAATAACAAGCGCACGGCGCGATCGGAGTGACAATATGAAATATCAAATCGGAGAAAAGATCCAAGGCTTTGTCGTAGAGCAAAGCAAGCATATCAAGGAGATCGGCGGAGACCTGTATATCATGCGGCATGAACACAGCGGCGCCGGACTGTGCTATGTGGACAACGACGACCGCAATATGACCTACGCGGTGACCTTCGCGACCCCGTCGAAGGACTCGACCGGCGTGTTCCACATCCTGGAGCATTCCGTCCTCTGCGGCTCACAGAAATATCCGGTGGACGATCCCTTTGTCGAGCTGATGAAAAGCTCGCTGTACACCTTCCTCAACGCGATGACGTTCCCGGACAAGACCATGTATCCCGTGTCGAGCATGAACGAGAAGGACCTGATGAACCTGATGTCCGTGTATACCGACGCGGTGTTCCGCCCGCTGATCTACGACAATGAGAACGCTTTCCGTCAGGAGGGCTGGCATATCGAGACAGACGAAAACGGAAAGCCCTATTATCAGGGCGTCGTGTACAATGAGATGAAGGGCGCGCTGGGCGATCCGGAGGAAACGCTGTATAACGCCGTTTTCAAAGAGGCGTTCGAGCCGTGTCAGTATACCACGGTATCGGGCGGTCATCCCGATCATATCATCAAGCTCACCTATGAGCAGTTCATCGATACCCACAGAAAGCACTATCATCCCTCTAACGCGCGGTTCTATCTGTACGGCAAAATGGACGTCGAGGAAAAACTGCGCTTTCTGGATGAGGAATACCTGAGCAAGGTCGACCGGCAGGAGGCAGTCGCGGAGCCTCCTGTACACGTGAAAAAGCAGGACAAGCCGTTTTACTGCACCTACACCGCAGACGAGGAAAAGCAGGGCGAGGACTACTATGCGCTGAGCTTTCCCGTCGGCTTTATGCCGGGGATGGAGCAGTTCCTCGGACTGAACGTGCTGGCGTCGATCCTCAGCGAAACCAACTATGACCCGCTGAAAAAGCGCATCCTCGACAAGGGGCTGGCGGTCGAGGTCGACTGCGCGGTGATCGAGGATATCTGCTATCCGCTGTTCACGATCAAGCTGCAACACTGTGACGCAGGCAGGGTCGGGGAGATCCGCAAGGAGATCTTCGACTGTCTGAACGAGCTCGCCGCGAACGGGATCGACAGGGAAGCGGCGAGAGCAAAGCTCAGCACCGCGGAATTTGCCCTCAGAGAAGGCAACGGCGCGGGTCTGACAAAGGGACTTTACTACGGTATCCAGATCGCCGGGAGCTGGCTGTACGGCTGTGATCCGTGGCAGTATCTGGAATATGAGAGCGCGCTGGAAAATATCAAGAACGGGCTTGAGGACGGCTATTTTGAAAATCTGATCCGATCCGTTCTGCTGGAGAACGCCTGTCAAAGCGAGGTCGTCATGACCCCCAAGGCAGGTGAGAACCGCTACAGCGAGCCGGACGCGATGCCCGACGGCTACACCGCGGAAAACCGCAGAAGCAGCAGCGACCCGACCCCGCATCTGAATCTCTGCGATATCGATAAAAAGACAGTGCCGTATGTCACTCAGACGCGTGAATCGGACGGCACGGGCTATCTGTATCATCCGCTGAAAACCGACGGCATCGTTTACACAAGCCTGTACTTCGACACGGCGCACGCCGATGACGACGAGCTGTTTTATCTCAGCCTTATCGAAAACCTGCTGACCAATCTCGGTACAGAAAGCTGCAGCGGCGAGAGGCTGCAGACCGTTTTGGGGCTGTATACCGGCTCGATGGCGGCAAATCACGCCGTCTATGACAACAGCGGACGTGTAATCAGCGCCGCGGTGATGCGCTTCAAGGCGATGGCGGAGCATTATGGGAATGCCTGCGCGCTTGCCGAAGAGATCCTGACAAAAACCGATTTCAGCGATCGGAAGGCGATCGTGGATCTGGTCAGTCAGATCACGACCGACATGCAGCTGGGTCTGATCAACAACTCCAGTCAGATCGCCGCAGCGAGAGCCGCGGCAAACCACTATGTCCGCGACGCTGTCAACGACAAGGTGAGGGGTCTGACGTTCTATACGCGCATCAAGGAGCTCAAGCAAAGGCTTGACGGCTCTGCCAACGCGTTTGACGATTTGAAAACCGCACTGGAGTCGGTTTATGACAAGTTCTTTGTGAACGGCAGAGCGGTGCTTTCCGTCGCGTGTGACGAGGAGACCTTTGAAAAGATCAAGGGCATAGATCTGCCGATGGCAGAAAGGCTGTGTGACGGTCTCGAAAACGCCGAATGCGCGCTGCTTGAAGGCAACATCGCCGTCGCCGCGCCGTGCGATATCGTATTCAACGGATACAGCTATCCTGTCGCGGACGACGTCAGCGGCGGCGAGCTGATGCTGTGCAAGAAGATCCTGTCGCTGGAATACCTGTGGCAGAAGATCCGCGTCGAAAACGGCGCCTACGGCTGCGGAGCGAATCCCGGAGCCGCGAGAAGGCTGGATATGTGGTCGTACCGCGATCCGCAGATCAGGATCACGCTGGATACCTTTGACGCTGCGGCAGAGTTCCTCAGCGGACTCAAGCTGAGCGAGCGCACCGTCGAGGATTATATCATCAGCTGTATCAGAACGCTCGACACGCCGCAGATGCCGCAGGCACAGGCGTATCTGTGCGACGTCCTGTACCTGTCGGGCAGAACGGATGAAATGCTGCAGAAGGAACGTGACGAGCTGCTGGCGGCGGATCTCGGAAAAATCAACGCCGTCGGAAAGCGGATGACGCAATGCGTCAGCGGCAGAGCGTACTGTACGGTCGGAAGCTCCGAGAGCATCGGCGCGAACAAGGCGCTGTACGACGAGATCATCAAGCTGTAACAAATGCTATGACAGAGATATCAGGCAGGGCGGAGGCTCTGCCTGATACTTTTTTGAAATGAACTGTAACCCTTTTTATGTTGATTTCGGCGGGTGTTCATTGTATAATAACGGTAACTGAATAGGGATACGGTTTGAAAAGCTGTACGCTGAGTAAATCAATAGGGAATCCGGTTCGAATCCGGAACAGCCGCCACTACTGTATTTGAGAAGAGGATGTATATGTCCATTGCAGCCTGCTGTGAGAAGGAATACATCCGCGCGGTCCGACGATCGCTTCCTCATGAGTCAGGAGACCTGCCGCATCCGAAAACAGCAACTTTGGCGAGAAGCGTGCGGATCAGCGTATGCGCGCGTCGCCTATGCTGTTATTGTCACGCTCTTTCATATGAAAGAGTCTTTTTTATTGAAAAGGCAAATGATCAGAAAGAAAGAGGCATTATCATGAAAAAAACATTATCCGTTATCCTATCCGTTCTTATCATCCTGTCGATCGGCGTTGTGTGCGCCGCGGCCGAAGACAGCGCAGACGTATGGGTCACCATCGCCGACAAGGACGGCAAGCTGGCTGTCGCGGCAGAAAAGGTCACCGTCACCGACGCCGACAAGGACGGCGCACTGACGATCAACGACGCGCTGTACTGTGCGCACGAGGCGTTTTATGAGGGCGGCGCCGCCGCAGGCTATGCGACCGGCAGCACCCAGTACGGTCTTTCGCTGAACAAGCTGTGGGGCGCCGCAAACGGCGGCAGCTACGGCTATTATGTCAACGGCGCGTCCGCGTGGTCGCTGACCGACGCAGTCAATACAGGCGACTACCTTTACGCGTTCGTCTACACCGACCTCACCGCATGGAGCGATAAGTTCAGCACCTTTGACAAGTTCATGGGCGACGTCGACGCAAGCGAAGGCACAGAGCTGACGCTCACCTATGTCGCGGAATACGACGCATCCTATATGCCCGTTTTCAAGCCGCTCGCAGGCGCACAGATCCTGATCGACGGAGAAGCGTCCGGCGTCACGACCGATGAAAACGGTAAAGCAAAAATCACCTTTGCAAAAAACGGCAAGGCTGTCGTATCGGCAAAGGCCGACGCGGTGACCATCACTCCTCCGGTATTCCTTGCGGCCGTCAGCGGCGCGCCCGAGGCGACCGAGGCAGCCGATCCGACCGAAGCGCCTTCCCAAGCGCCGACTCAGGCGGCGACCGGCGTTTCGACCCCCGACCAAGCCAAAACCAACACCAATACCAATGCCGTAAAGACCGGTGCGTCACCCGTGGTGCTTTACCTGATCCTCGCGATGGCGGCGATCGGCTTCGGCATCGCTGTGTTCAGGAAAAAATATGAGAAATAAGCTGCTGAGTCTGCTGCTGTGCCTGACGGTTTTCCTGACCGTCGGCACGACCGCGGTCAAAGCCGGGCACTCGTATACCGTCGCCGAGGCTGAGAGCCTTCGCGACGGTATCGTCGGTTATAAGGCTGGCGGCGGCGCACAGGATTTCATCGACAACGGGCTGTGCGCGGACGCGGGCATCAGCGCGGAATTCTACGTCATCGCCCTGAGTCAGAGCGGCAGCTATGATTTTTCCGCGTATGAGAACGCGCTTCTGCGATATCTCGGGGAGAATGAGATCTACTCCGCGACCTCACGGGAGAAATATGCCCTCGCGCTGATGGCGGCGGGCAGTCAGGATCGCTATATCGCTCAGGTCGCCGACGAAGCCATCGGCGGACAGGGGCTGATGAGCCTTGTGTTCGGACTGCACCTGCTGAACAACGGCTGTCCGAGCCGGCTGTACTCTGCAGAGGGGCTGGTAAACACCATCCTCGGGTATCAGCTGGGCGACGGCGGCTGGGCGGTCATCGGCGACCGCGGCGACGTGGACGTCACGGCGATGACACTGCAGGCGCTCGCGCCGTATTACCACTTGTACTCCGACGTCGAGAGCGCCGTTGACCGCGCGCTGACGCTGTTGTCGGACGCACAGCAGAACGACGGCGGCTTCTTCGGGATGGGCGTGGAAAACTGTGAGAGCGCCGCGCAGGTGCTGTGCGCGCTGAGTGATCTCGGCATCGACGCGAACGCGGACAGCCGCTTTATCAAAAACGGCAGCAGTGTGCTTGACGCGCTGGTCTCCTATCGCAACGCGGACGGATCGTTTGCGCACACGGGCAGCGGGTATAACGAGAGCGCTACCGTCGAGGCATTCTACGCGCTGACAGCGTATATCCGCTTCTGCAGAGGACAGGGGCCGCTGTATGTGCTGGATCATCGCCGTCCGATCGTCCCGCTCAACGAGGACACGCCCGATCACCGAACGGACGATAAACAGGAACAGCGGCAGGCGGCCGATAACGATGACGGCGGGAACCAAGACAGCGGCGGCGATCATCAGGAGCAATCCCGATCGGGACAAAACATCATCTATATCAACGGTCAGGCGTACAGCGAGGCGACCGACAGCAAGGGCCGAAAGGAAACCGTTGCCGTCAGCGCAACTCAGTCCGCGACGGTGCCGCCCGAGAAGCCGACCGTACGTGACGCGGGAAAGGGCGCGGGGCTGTTCCAGCCGACCGCGACCGCATCACAGAAAGCGTCCGTCGATGAAGCGGCGCCGACGGCAAAAGAAAGCTATAAGCCCTATGCGATCGGCGCGGTGCTTGCGGCGGCGCTCGCCGCGGCAGGCGTGCTGTTCCTGCTGAAAAAGCGGAACAAAAAGCACTATATCGCCGTCGGAATCCTCGCGGCGGTCGGGATCCTGTTCATACTGCTGACGAATTTTCAGAGCGTGGAGAGCTATCACACCGTTGAGGAGAAAGCCGACACTGTCGGCAGAGTCACCATCAGCATCCGCTGTGATACCCTGAAAGACGAGAAAAAGCCGTCATATATCCCCGATGACTGTATCATACTGGACACGACGACCTTTGCGATCGAAGGCAAGGACACCGTCTATCACATCCTGATGGAGGCTTCCCAGCGGTGCAGTATCCAGGTCGATAACCGCGGCGCGGCGGGAAGCGCCTACATCGCGGGGATCGGGTATCTGTATGAATTCGACTACGGCGATCTGTCGGGATGGATGTACAAGGTGAACGGAGAATTTCCCGACGTCGGATGCCAGAGTTATCTCCTGCATGACGGCGACAAGATCGAATGGCTGTATACAAAAAATATCGGAAAAGATCTGTGATCATTCTGCGGGAGCAAAGGGCTCCCTTTCAAGGAAAGGAGGAAAGACATGCGGAGATTTCATGACAGCAACCCGGCGGCGGTCGCGCTGTACTATCTTTGTGTGACCGGGGTCACGATGTTTTCGGTGAATCCCGTGATCATCAGCATCTCCCTCCTTGCCTCTGTGCTGAACTACTGTCTGTACGCCGAAGGCGGTGTGAAGCCGCATGTCTTTTCCGCGGTCCTTTTGATCGTTCTTACGGCGGTGAACCCGCTTGTCAACCACAACGGTATGACGGTGCTGTTCTATCTCAACGACCGCCCGATCACCGCCGAGGCGTGTATCTACGGACTGGTCACGGCGGGGACGGTCGTCGCGTCGCTGTACTGGATACGGCTGTTCACCAAGGCGATGACAAGCGATCGCCTGCTGTATCTGTTCGGCAGGCTGTCGCCGAAGCTCTCTCTGATCCTGTCGATGTCCATCCGCTATGTCGAGCTTCTGCGCGGACGATGGCGCAGGATCCGGGATACGCAGAGGGCGCTCGGACTGTATGACGACGGGAATCCGATCGATGCGCTCAAGGGCAGTGCGCGGGTGCTGTCGATCCTCATCACATGGGCGATCGAGAACGGCATCATCACCGCCGAAAGCATGGAAGCGAGAGGCTACGGGACCGGGCGGCGGATGTCGTTCCGGATGTTCCGTTTCCGATCATCCGACGCGATCTTAGTGATCGTTTTCATCGCGCTGACTGCGCTCGGCGTCATCGGGATCGGCGCGGCAAAGATCGTCTATTACCCGGCGATCGGAATGGATCTGACCGAGCCTGTGAGTATCGCGGGATACGGCGGCTTTGCGGTCCTTTCGATCCTGCCGGTCATCATCAATACAAAGGAGGCGGTACGATGGCGTTATTTGAGATCAGCGGTCTGAGCTTTCGGTATCCCAAAAGCGAAGCGTACGCGCTCAAGGACGTGGATATCGTGATCGGCCAGGGGGATTTTGTCACCCTCGTCGGTCCGACCGGCTCCGGAAAAAGCACCCTGCTGCGACTGCTGAAGCCCGAGATGCAGTTCAACGGGGAGATCGGCGGCAAGATCCGCTTTGACGGCAAGCCGCTTCACACGCTGGATGCGAGGGAGTCCGCGGCAAGGATCAGCTTTGTCGCGCAGAGTCCCGAGGAGCAGATCGTCACCGACAAGGTGTGGCACGAGCTGGCGTTCACAGCGGAGAATCTGGGCATGAAGCAGAGCGAGATCGCGCGCAGAGTCGCGGAAACGGCGGCGTACTTCGGCATCGCGCCGTGGTACCGTCAGGCGACCGCACAGTTGTCCGGCGGACAGAAGCAGCTGCTGAACCTCGCGTCAGTCATGGTCGGAGAGCCGGACGTTCTGATCCTGGATGAGCCGACCGCTCAGCTGGATCCGATCACAGCGGCACGGTTCATCGACACGCTGTACAAGCTGAACCGTGAGACCGGCGTGACGGTGGTGATCAGCGAGCACCGCGCGGAGGAGCTGATCCCGCTGTGCGACAGGATGATCGTGCTGGACAAAGGGTGTGTCGTGTATGACGACGCGCCGCGGGATATCGCGGATCGGCTGGATAAAAGCAGCCCGTATCTCCCCTATCTTCCGCAGGCGGCGCGGATGTTCATCGAAAGCGGAAAGGCGGGCAGGTGTCCGCTGAGTGTGCGCGAGGGCAGAAGGATCTTCGGCGGCACGCAGACGAATGAAAGCAAAACAGCGCGTCGGTCAGAAGATGACAGAACCGCCGCGCTTGAGATAATGGATGTATTCTTCCGCTACGAAAAGGACGCGCCGGATGTCCTCAGCGGACTGAGCGCGACGGTATATGCGGGAGAGATCTTCGCGGTGCTGGGCGCGAACGGATGCGGAAAAAGCACCGCCGCCGCGGTGATCGCGGGACTGAAAAAGCCGTACAGCGGCAAGGTGAAACTGTTCGGCAGGGCGCTGAAGGAATACAAAAACGGCAGTCTGTACAAGGAAAACGTCAGCCTGCTCCCGCAGGACGCGGAAAGCGTATTCCTCAGAGCGAGCGTGAAGGAGGAGCTGGAGGGCTGTGAAGAAGTATTGGCTAAGCTGCCCTTTGACCTCTCTCCCCTGTTTTCCCGCCACCCCTATGATATTTCCGGCGGCGAGCGTCAACTGGTCGCGCTGTGCAGGGCGCTGAAAAGCAAGCCGCGACTGCTGATCCTGGACGAGCCGTCAAAGGGGCTGGACCCGGTATCGAAGCGGCGGCTTGCTGAGCTGCTGATACAGCTGAAAAACAGCGGCGTGACCGTCCTCATGGTGAGTCATGACGTGGAATTTGCCGCCGTGTGCGCCGATCGGTGCGCGCTGTTCTTCGACGGCGCGATCGCCGCGTGTGAGGAGACCGACGGCTTCATGAACGGCAACCGCTATTACACGACTGCCGCCGTGCGGATCCTGCGCGGGAGGCATGAAGGGGCGGTGGTCGGATGACGGTGATCGAAAACCGCAGGGTGCGGTCTGTGATGCGGTTCGGCATCCCGCTGGTGCTGATCCCCGCGCTGGTCGTCACGGGCGCGGCGGTGTTCGGAGAAAAGCGGTACCTGCTGATCTCTCTGGGCGTCGCGATGCTGGCGCTCGCGCTGTTCGCGGCGGGGATCGAAAAGAAAAATATCGGCTCGCGGAGAATGGTGATCGTCGCGGTGATGACCGCGATGGCGGTCATCGGGCGGTTCATCCCGCTGTTCAAGCCGATCACCGCGCTGTGCGTGATGACGGCGATGTATCTCGGCGCCGAGGCGGGCTTTCTGTGCGGCGCGCTGAGCGTGCTGGTATCCAATATCTACTTCGGTCAGGGACCGTGGACACCGTTCCAGATGCTCGGGTTCGGGCTGATCGGGCTTTTTGCGGGATATCTGAGTCTGCCGCTCCTGAAAAGCCGCGTACTGCTGATCGGGTACGGCGTGCTTGCGGGCATCGCGTATTCGATGCTGATGGACGTCTGGACGGTGCTGTGGTACAACGGCTCGTTTGACGGAACGCTGTATCTGACGGCGATCGTGTCCGCCCTGCCGTATACCGCGCTGTACGCAGTATCGAACGTCGGGTTTCTGCTGCTGATGAGAAAGCCGATGGGCGACAAGCTTGGCAGGATCAAGCTGAAATACGGTGTATAGACAACCGACGGATTCTGTGATATACTCACAAAAAAGCGAGGTGATCGGATGCTGTTCCGTAAATCGCTGTCGGCAAAGCTGAAACGCGCCATCGACAGCTATCTTGAACAATACTACCTGCCGCCGGAGGAGGCGGCTGTCTGTGAGGACAAAGCGGTCCCGCTTGCACGGGCTGAGAGCGCGGGCGCGGTCAAAGCGCCGAAAAGAGCAAAAAAGATCAGCGCGCCGACCGCAAAGCGTGCCGAACCGCTGTACGGAGCGCCGATGCAGCCCGCGGCGACGCCGCAGAGCCTTGAACAGGCGCTCGGAGAACTTGACGAGAGCTTTCAGGAGATGCTGCTGAGAAAGATCGACGAAAAAGGGATGAAGGACAGCGAATGCTACAAGCGGGCGGGGATCGACCGCAAGCTGTTTTCCAAGATCCGCTCCAATCCTCTCTACAAGCCGAAAAAGACGACGGCGATCGCCTTTTGCATGGCGCTGGAGCTGAGCTATGACGAGGCGGTCGAGCTGCTGAGGAAGGCAGGCTACGCGCTGAGCCGTTCCTCGAAGGCCGACGTCATCGTCGCGTATTTTATCCGTAACGGTCGGTACAGCATCCATGAGCTGAATCTCGCGCTGTACGAATATGACCAGCCCCTGATCTGACGGAATAATGTCGCTTCAAAAGCGACCAAATCGATCCTCAAATACGCTATGATACGGTCGTAAGGTAAAGAAAGCCTTACGGCCGCTTTTTATTATTTTATCGTATTTCAGGAGGTATCGTCATGAAAATCAGGAAAATATTCGGCAGACCCGTCAACAAAACGGACGCTCCCGCAGAGAATGTCAACAAGGAAAAGAATAACAGCATCACCGAGCTGGTGTTCATCCTCGACCGCTCCGGCTCGATGGCAGGACTGGAGGAGGACACCATCGGGGGCTTCAACTCGATGATATCCAAGCAGAAGGACGAGGAGGGCACGTGCTACGTGACCACTGTGCTGTTCGACCACGAGATCAGCACCCTGCACGACCGCATCAGACTCTCGGATATCGCGCCGCTGACCGATAAGGATTACACCGTGCGCGGCTGTACCGCCCTGATCGACGCGATCGGCAGTACCGTCAGCAGGATCTCATCGATCCACAAATACGCGCGTCCCGAGGACGTCCCCGCGACGACGATGTTCGTCATCACGACCGACGGGCTGGAGAATGCCAGCAAGGAGTACACGAGCGATCAGGTGAAGAAAATGATCGGGGACAAGAAAAAGGAGGGCTGGGAATTCCTGTTCATCGGCGCGAATATCGACGCGGTGGAGACCGCGAAGCACTTCGGCATCAGCGAGGACAGAGCGGTCAACTATCACGCCGATAAAAAAGGGACCGCGGTCGTATTCGGCGCGGTCGGCAAGGCGGTGTGCCGTGCCAGAGCGTGCGCGCCGATACAGGCGGACTGGAGTGAAGAGATCGCCGAGGATTATCAGGCACGGAAATAATCGGCGTTTGACCGAAAGTGAAAAAGCGTCTGCTGTCGGAAAAACAGCAGACGCTTTTGTTATCGTTGATCCAGCTCTGTGAGCAGCTTTCTTTTCATCGCTTCGGCTTCTTCGCCGGTGATGCGATCCTCCCACCAGCGTTCCTCGGCGGGCAGGAACCAGACGGGTCCCTTTCCGTTCACGCCGTGATCGCCGAGATCACCCGCGCGCCGCGGACAGAGGTGCCAGTGGACGTGGCTTTCGCCGTTGCCGAGGCACTCATAGTTCATTTTCTCGCAGGGGAAGGCGTTTTTCACCGCCTGTGCGACATACGTCATCTCTATCAGGTGCTTTGCGCGGAAATCAGGCTCCAGATCGAACAGCTCGCTGACATGGCGCTTGCAGAGAAACACGGTATAGCCGAAGAAGCGCTGGTTGTCGCCGATGACGACATAGCCGGTTTCCAGCTCCTTGACAAAATACGGGTTCTCTCCCCTTTTGATCAGATCGATACGGTCACAGATAAAGCACATGGATTCAGTTGAACAGGCCGTAGAAGGCTTTGTACGCCATATAGAGGTCGGGCTTGCTGATGACCTCCATCGGGGCGTGCATGTTCAGCACGGCGACGCCGAGATCGACGACGTCAACGTTCATATTGGCGACGTACTTGGCGATCGTACCGCCGCCGCCGACGTCGACCTTGCCCAGCTCGCCGATCTGCCACTTGACGTTGTCGCGCTCGAGCATCGCGCGGATCTCACCCATGAACTCGGCGGACGCGTCTGACGTATCATACTTGCCGCCGTGACCGGTGTACTTGCTGATGACGACGCCCTCGTTGACGTAGGAGCAGTTCTTCGCCTCATACGCGGAAGCGTAGGACGGATCGAACGCGGCGTTGACGTCGGCAGAAAGGCATTTGCTCTTGCTGAGGACGCGGTAGCCCTCGTTGCCGTCCGCCTTCGCGAGGTCATAGATGAAATAGCGCAGGAAATCGGACTGCATGCCGGTGTTGCCGTCGGAGCCGGTCTCCTCCTTGTCGGTCAGGTAGGTAATGCAGGTGCATTCGGGGATCTTTGTATCGATCGCCGCCATCACGGAGGGATAAGCACAGCACTTGTCGTCGTGGCCGTAGCCGCCGATCAGCGAACGGTCAAAGCCGATATCACGGGTCTTGTAGGCGGGGCAGAAGGTCAGCTCGGCAGAGAGGAAATCGTTCTCGGTGATGCCGAAGCGATCGTTCAGCAGCTTCATGACGTTCAGGGCGATCAGATCCTTTTCGTCGGAGTCATCAAAAGGATAGGAGCCGATCAGGACGTTCATATTTTCGGCGTCGATCGCCTTTCTCACCGGCTTATCCTCTTTATCCAGATGAGGCAGCAGGTCGGTGATCAGGAAGCACTCCTCGTCGTCGTTCTCACCGACGCGGATATCGACGGCGGTGCCGTCAAGCTTGATGACTCTGCCGTGGAGCGCGAGCGGAACGGTCGTCCACTGGTACTTTTTGATGCCGCCGTAGTAGTGGGATTTCAGCAGTGCGAGACCGCCGTCCTGATAAAGGGGATTGGGCTTTAAGTCGATACGCGGGGAATCGATATGGGCGATGGCAAGACGCACGCCGTTATCGGTGCCGTTTTTGCCGATGACCGCCAGACCGATCGCCTTTTCGCGGTTGATGATATAGACGCGGTCGCCGGGATTGTACTTCTTGTCCTGCTCGAACGCGACAAAGCCCGCTTCCTCGGCAAGCTTCTTGGTATAAGCGACCGCCTCACGCTCGGTGCGCGAATTATCAAGGAATCTCTTGTAGCCGACGGCGAAGTCGTCCGCTTCCTTGAGGACCTCGGGGCTGAAGGTAGCCGCTCCCTTTCTCTCTTTCATCATCAGCTTCTCGCGAAGCTCTTTTGCGTTGCTCATGGTTTTTTCCTCCTGTATGTGCAATGTTTTTATTGACTGAGATTATTATATATCAAACGTTTCCGATTATCAACAGCGTTATCCGCCGTATATGTTTTCGTACTTTTTCCGGACGTCGGTGACCTTCTTGACATAGTTTCTGGTTTCGTCATAGGGAATATCGTCAAGGGTTTTTCCGTCGGAGGAATAGGCGCTGTCGGACAGCCATCGGTCGACGTTGGTGGTGCCGGCGTTATAGGCGGCAAGCGCGGTCGGCACGTCGCTGTACTGCTCCAGCAGATAAGACAGGAAATAGGTGCCGTATCGGATATTGACGGACGGCGTTTTCAGCGCGTCCTCCGAATAGACGACCTCGCCGTCGAGCCTCTCCTGCAGCCATGTGAAGGTCTCCGGCATGAGCTGCATCAGCCCGACCGCCCCCGCGCCGCTTTCCGCGTCCGCTCGGAAGCCGCTTTCGGTATAGATGACGGCGTAGATCAGGTTTTCATCGACGCTGAACTCCTTTGCGGACGCCTGTACCTCTTCGGAATAGGTCTGCGGATAAAACAGGCTGAGCACCTTGAACTTCAACCCGTTGAACCAATTCGTCGTGAACAGCAGGACACAGAACAGGGCGATCGCGGCGATCGCGACGATGACACCGGTCAGACAGCCGCTTTTTTTCTTTTTGCGGCGGCGCTTATTCTCCATCGGTCAACCTCCCGTATACCTCTTTTACACGTTCGCGCAGCTCTTCTACCGTACCGTTATTATCAATAATACTGTCGGAGTGAGCAATAAAGAACTGTTCGTCATACTGGGCGGACATCCGCAGCTCGACCTCCTCCTTGCGGAGATTGTCGCGGCGCACCAGACGCTCGAGCCGCTTTTCGCGGTCGGACAGAACGGAGATGATCTTTTCGCAGAATACGTCCGCGCGTGCCTCGAACAGCTGAGGCGCGTCAAAGATCACGGTATCGCCCGCGCAGTCTGCCGCCATTTCGAGCATGATCTCCACGATCCGCGGATGGGTGATATGGTTCAGCATCTGCAGGTTCTTTTTGGAGCCGAACGCGATCCGCGCCACGCGGGAACGGTTCAGGCTGCGGTCGGGATTCAGCACGTCGCCGAACGCCGCGCAAAGGGCGGCCTTGACGTCCGCCTCCTCGACTGCCTGCCGTGCGGCGGTATCGGCGGACACGACGCCCGCGCCCAGCTCGGCGAGTATCGCGGCGACCTCGCTTTTGCCCGCGCCGGTCTGACCGCTGAGTCCGATGATCCGCTTGTCGGGCAGGTTCAGCACCTGAAACGCCGCGGCGCGGATCAGGCGGTTGTACAGCGCCATGCCGACGCCTTCGGCCGTCGGACAATGCGCGTAGACGGTGGTGACGCCGTCGATCTCATCCACGGCACGGAGCGCGTCGAACAGCGCCTGCGCCTGCTGCTTCAGATCGGACTTGGAGCCGAGAGAAACGGCAGGACAATCGATGGACGGAACATCCTCAGAGTAGCACATCGCGGCACAGTCGCCGTCCCGCTTGTAGCATCGATTCACGAACGCGGTGTACTTTTCATCGGAGCCGCGTACCAGGATCACCCGCGCACGGGGCGCGTAATGCTTGTATTTCATGCCGGGCGACGCGGCCTTTTCATTGTTTTCCAGTTTATTGAGGACAGCGCGGTCGACCTCGACGGGTCCGATGACCGCCTCGATCTCCTCGCGGGTGACGATGCCCGGACGGAGAATGCGCGGGACGTCGGCCGCAACGGTGATCACGGTGCTTTCGACGCCGACGCCGCACGCGCCGCCGTCAACGATAGCTTCGATCCTGCCGTCCATATCGTCCGCTACGTGGCGGGCGGTGGTAGGACTGGGCTTGCCGGAGGTGTTCGCGGAGGGCGCCGCCAGCGGCAGTCCGCTCTCGCGGATCAGGCTTCTTGCGTCGGGATGCGACGGAAGGCGGATCGCGACGGTATCGAGTCCGGCGCTCACCTCGTCGGGGATGACGCCGCCCTTCTTCATGATGATCGTCAGCGGCCCCGGCCAGAACGCGTCGGCAAGACGGCGGGCTTTTTCGGGGAATTCCGCGACCAGACCGAGCCGTCCGATATCGGATACATCGGCGACATGGACGATCAGGGGGTTGTCCATCGGTCTGCCCTTCGCCTCAAATATGCGGCGGACAGCGCTGCCGTCCAGCGCGTTCGCGGCAAGTCCGTAGACTGTTTCCGTGGGCATGGCGACCAGACCGCCGTCACGAAGCACGGCAGCCGCGGTCGCGATATCCTGTTGGGAATTCGATAAATATAAGGTCTTCATAACTGTGATTCATATCCGGTGCGGGGAGCATCCGGCATACTGCCGCCGTTCAGCTGTTCATGGACGCTTTCAGCTGTTCGGCGCGCTGGGCGGTGACGAGGGCGTCGATGACCTCGTCAAGATTGCCGTTCATGATCTCGTCGAGCTTGTAGAGAGTCAGTCCGATGCGGTGATCGGTCAGACGGCTCTGGGGGAAATTGTAGGTGCGGATCTTTTCGCTGCGGTCGCCGGAGCCTACCTGACTGCGGCGGTCGGAGGCGATCGCCTCGTTCTGCTTGTCCTGCTCCATTTTCAGCAGGCGGGATTTCAGCACCTTCATCGCCTTGTCCTTGTTTTTATACTGGGAGCGTTCGTCCTGACACTCGACCACCATACCGGTCGGCTTGTGGGTGATGCGGATCGCGGAGGAGGTCTTGTTGATATGCTGACCGCCCGCTCCGGAGGATCGGAAGGTGTCGATCTCGATATCGTTCGGGTTGATCTCCACCTCGACGTCGTCCGCCTCCGGCAGCACCGCGACCGTTGCCGCGGAGGTGTGGATGCGTCCGGAGCTTTCCGTCTGGGGCACGCGCTGGACGCGATGGGTGCCGGATTCAAATTTGAAGCGGCTGTACGCGCCCTGACCGCTGACGATGAAGCTGATCTCCTTGTAGCCGCCGAGCCCGGTCTCATTGACGCTGATGACCTCGATCTTATAGCCCCTGCGTTCGGCGTACATGGAGTACATACGGAACAGATCCGCCGCAAACAGGGAGCTTTCCTCGCCGCCGGTACCGCCGCGTATCTCTACGATGACGCTGCGGTCGTCGTTCGGGTCCTTGGGCAGAAGCAGGATCTTCAGCTCCTCCTCCAGCGCGGGCAGCCGCTTTTTCGCGTCGTCCAGCTCGAGAGAGGCAAGCTCGCGGAGCTCTTCATCGCTTGCGGGATCGTCCAGAATCGCCAGCGAGTCGGAAACGGTCTGCTGCGCCGCCTTGTACTCGCGGTATTTTTTGACGACAGGCTCGATGGAGGAATACTCCTTCATCACCTTCTGATACCGGTCGGGGTCGCTGACGACATCCGGCTCGTACATGCGCTTTTCCAGCTCAAGGTATCGCTTTTCGAAAATTTCAAGTCGTTTGAACATAGGTTTCCTTTCAGTCAACGGATCACGGAAGAAAGATCCTCCGATAAGGGGGCGTTACGATCGCGGGTCGCCGTCAGCCGCTGTTCCCTGCAATTGGGCCAATGACAGCTTCTCACCGCCGCGGAAGACGGCCTTGATGTTCTTTTCCGCCTTTTTGCGGGGAAGCATGACCTCACGGGAGCACTTTGTACAGCGGATCCTGAAATCCATGCCGACCCTCAGCACCGCGAAACGGTCCCCGCCGCAGGGATGGGCCTTTTTCATCATCAGCTCGTCGCCGATACGGATATCCATACCGTCACCTCCGGCGCAGATAATGCGCAGATTTATACAAATACTATATTACCATATAACGGTAAAAAATGCAAATATGTCCGCACACGTCTTTCAAAGCGCCGCCAACACGCCTTATTGCGGCAAAAATCTTGACTATCTGCGTGAAATCTAGTATGATATAGGGTAATTAAATCTATCCGGAGAACAAAAATGGAAGATAAACACTTACAATTGAAGCATCGTTTCGCATTCGGCGCGGCAATGAGCGGTTTTTTGTGCATCACCCTCCTGGTGTTCGCTCCGCTGATGCTCTACGTCAAGGGCAACGACGATATGTGGTTCAGCTTCCGCACGCTGCTGGCGCCTATCGCGATGGTCTCCGCCATTTCGTTCGTCGTTCTGTGCGCGCTGCTGTCGCTGGTGCCGCGTGCCTTTCACAAGCTGCTGTGCTGTCTTGCGTTCGGACTGGGGCTGGGGTTCTATCTGCAATGCACCTTCTTCAACATCAACTACGGCTCAGGCGTGCTGGACGGCTCTCAGATCATCTGGAGCGACTACACCACCTACGGCGCGATCGACTCTGCGATGTGGGCGGGCTGTATCGCCCTCCCGTTTGCGCTTTACATGGTGTTCAAGCGGTCGTGGCGTCACGCGCTGATGATCGCGGCGGGCGTTATCGTCGTCCTGCAGGTCGGCAGTCTTGCCGTCAGCATCTATCAGAATCAGAATACCCTGAACAAGCTCAGCCATGAGGTGACACAGGCGGGCATCTATGACCTTGCCGACGAAGAAAACACCCTTGTCTTTGTGGTCAGCTCCATGGACAACAGCTACTTCAAGGATTATAAAAAGGATCATCCCGAGATCGAGCGTGAGCTGACGGGATTCACCCAGTATGACAATACGCTCGCGACAGGCGCCGGTACGATGGTATCCCTGCCGTCGCTGATGACGGGCGAGGTCTACAAAAAGGATACCAAGTATACCGATTATCTGCGCAGTATCTGGAGCGGCGACACCCTGTATGACCTTTTGCAGGAAAACGCTACGGACGTCCGCATCTTCTGCGACGATATGTACTTCGGCAACGGCGCGGTCCGCAGGATCGACAACATCGTCGACCGCGTACAGGATCCGGAAAGCTACAAGGTCATCGGCAGTACCGTCTACCGCTATACGATGTACAACTGTATGCCGCATTATCTCAAACGGTTCTTCTGGATGAACATCAAGGATTACTCCGAATACAAAAGCAATATCACCTTCGACGCCTATAACGACGATGTGCTGTACGGCAATTACGTGAAGAACGACGGCTTTGACGTCACCGAAAAATATCACAAATCGCTGAGGATCTATCAGCTTCAGGGTGCAAAAGAGCCGTACCGTCTGAACAGCAGCGCCGAAAAGGTGCGCGAGGGGACCTCGCAGAAGGAGCAGACGGAGGGCGATTTCAAGATCATCCTCGATATGATCCGCGATATCAAAAAACGCGGCATGTACGAGAACACACGCATCATCATCACAGCCGACAACGGCGAGCTGGATCAGGGACAGAATCCGATGCTGCTGTACAAGGACATCGGCAATGTCGACGGCTACACCGTGTCCAAGGCGCCGGTATCGCTCTTTGATCTGACGGCGACGCTTGCTTCGACCGTCACGGACGACTATTCCGACTACGGCACCGGCGTCACCTTCAGGGACGCGGAGAAAAAGCCCTCAAACCGTGAACGGCTGTTCTATCGCAACGCCGGCAGCAACGCCGCGTCGAGGATCGAAGAATACCGCTGCAAGGGCGACGCGTCGGATCCCGACAACATGGAGAAGATCGCCGAGTACCGCATCAACGGCGGCAACGTGGAAAACTACACGCTCGGCAAGGAGCTGACCTTTACCACTGACGAGACCGCCGCGATCTATTGCAGCGAGGGCTTCGGCCGTACCAACGGCTGGCGCACCATCATTCACGGAAACCGCGCGGTGATGGAGATCCCCATCGATAAGATCCCCGAGAACGTCGAGGACCTGCACGCTTACTTCAATGTATTGACCATCTATGAGAAAACGCCGATCGTGATCTACTCCGACGGTGAAGAGATCTACAGCGGTGAGCTGGATTCCGTCATCCGTCAGAACGGATTGAATTTCCTGATCCCGATCGACACGCTCGACAGGAATGTCCTGCGGCTGGAATTCGACTTCCCCGAGATCACGGACGTAAGCACCGATATCATGGCGCTGACGTCGTTCAAGATCTACAGCCAGTAATATCACGCCCGCTGTCGGTTCGCTCCGGCAGCGGGATTTTTGTTGCCGGAACACAATTTTATCAAAAAAAGAGAGGCTGCCGGATTTCGGCAGCCTTTTGCTGTTATCAGAGTTTGGTGAAGGAATCGATGATGCTCCTCTTGGTATTGCTCAGAGCAGAGTATTCCGCCTGCTGCTTATTGAACTCGGGAGTACCGGGCTGCTCGTACGGCGCGAACTGGACAT
>ONAS01000087.1 GCA_900315815.1 uncultured Eubacteriales bacterium | reverse complement strand
GCCGGAGCAGGAGATGGACTTCGCGGAGGAGGTATTGTTCAGCGCGACGATGATCTTGCTCCACTGGCCGGACGCGCTGTTATTGATCTGCCATGCGGTACAGCCGCTGACAGAGGTCGTATTGACGGATGTGGAGTTGGTGAACGCGTTGTACGCCTTGCGGATCGCGATCAGACCTGCGTAGTAATCCGCGACAGACGCATAGGTCTGGGCGCGGTTCCAGTCGATCGCGTTGATCTGGTCGGCGGAGCGGTAGGAGTTCGCGTCGCCGTACTTGGTGCGGCAGAACTCGGTGCCCGCGACGGCGAACGGGATGCCCTGAGAGGTCAGAGCGGAGGTGATCGCCAGCTTCATCTGACCGAGCACCTGCGCGCTCGGATTATTGACAGCGTTCTTGTTGTTGTCATACAGCGATCTGCCGGTGGAGGTCTTGCCGTCCTTACCGGCGATAAAGCCGGACGTGCCGTTGCCGGCGAGGATCTTATCGAAAATGGTCAGGTTGTCGTGGTTATCCAGATAGTTGATGAACTGGTTGACCTTTGCGCCGTTGAAGTAGGTCGCCTTGCCGGCGCCCGCGTTGCGGATCTCGGAATCGGACTTGCCGTTGAGGAAGCCGGTGCCGTTGGTGTTGTTCAGCTCATGGTTGCCCTTGAGGGAGTCGGAATAGGTCTGGTTGAACGCGCCGACGCGGGTCAGCTGAGCGAGGTTGGTATTGTTGATGCCGTTGGAGATACCGTTATCGCCGCCGCCTGCCCACGGCTCGCCGTACATCAGGACGCGCTGATCGATCCTGTCGAGATTCGCGCGCCATTTCTTCATGTTGGTGAGGTCGTGACAGCCCATCAGGTCGAAGCGGAAGCCGTCGATGTGATACTCGTTGACCCAGTGGATCAGAGAGTCGGAGATGAACTTGGAGGTCATCGCCTTCTCGGAGGACAGAACGTTTCCGAGACCGGAGCCGTTGTGATAGTTCTCCGCGGAGGATTTGCGGTAATAGTAGTTGGGGGTGGTCAGGTTGAGGGAGGAGCCTTCCAGAACGAAGGTGTGGTTGTATACGACGTCCATGACGACGGCGATGCCGCGGTCATGCAATGCCTGTACCAGCATCTTGAATTCCTTGATGCGGGTGTTGCCGTCATAGGGATCGGAGGAGTAGGAGCCTTCGGGAACGTTGTAGTTCTTCGGGTCATAGCCCCAGTTGCGGCGGACAGCGTCGTCGGTCTCGTCGATAGAGGCAAAGTCCTCGATCGGCATGAGCTGTACGCAGTTGACGTTATGCTCTACGAGATAGTCGACACAGGATGCGACCTTGCCGGCGCCGTTGACGGTGGTATTGCCCTCGGTGAACGCAAGGTATTTGCCCTTGTTGGCGTCGCTGACGCCGGAGCTGGCGTCGATGGAGAAGTCGCGTACATGGACCTCCCAGACGACCGCCTCGCCGGGGTTGTCAAAGAAGACGTGCTTGTCGTTTTCCCAGCCGTCGGGATCGGTGGAATCGAGGTCGCAGACCATGGAACGGTTGCCGTTCGCGCCTACTGCTGTCGCGTAGGGGTCCTGCGTCTCATTGATGATGCCCTTGCGGTTGACGATGTAGGTATAATACTCGTTCTTGTGGTCGCCGGACAGCGTCAGGGTCCATGCACCGGTGGTGCTGTTGTAGTTCATCTTGGTGGTGCCCAGAACAGCCGCGCCGGACTCGGCGTCGGTACCGGTCGAGTATCTCTTGACCTCGACGGACGTCGCCTCAGGAGCCCATACCTTGAAGGTGGTCGCGCTCTTGGAATAGGTACAGCCGTAGCCGGATTCATTCGCGGCCTTCGCGGCGTAGGTTTCAAGATAACTCTGGTTGTAGTAGCCGGTCTCTGCCAGATCCATGTTTTCGGCATGGGCCGCAACGCTCACGGTCGTCAGCAGAAGCATGGCGACCAGTAAGATACAGATTATCCTGCGTGATTTCATAAAATCCTCTCCTTTGAGTAAAAATTACCGAATTCCAGTTACGATAATTATATCATATTGGTGAAAAATAATAAATGAAAATGTCAGGATTTCCCGACAAATTATTGCACAATCTTTTGGAATTCAATTTAGTGATTTCCAACAAAGCACTCAGAAAAATAACCAAATATCCACGCATAACGAAACGACCGCACACGGTGTACGGTCGTCGGTTTCAGCTCTTGTTCAAAGCGTTGATTCAGTTGATGCTCACAGCCGTATCTGCGGGAATCCCACGCCGAAGCCGGTGCCGAGGGTGATCACCACCGAGTCGGGGATATCCGAGAAATACAGCGCTGTCGCGGTCGCGTCATGCACCAGACGCACCTCGATGCTTTTCCTCAGCTCGCCGGAAAGCTGCTCCGCCAGCAGCGCGGCGTAATTATCGCCCAGCATCGCCAGCTTCGCGTAGCCGCCGCGGACCGGGTTGAGGATACCGGAGTGCGTATAATTCGCGATGCTGATATAGATGCGCTCATTCAGCGGGGTCGAGATCGACGCCTCCTTATAGGTGGTCGATACGATGTTGACGATATAGTTGTGCAGATCATAGGCGCAGGCGTATTTTTCGCCCTCGTCCTCAAAGGGGATCTGCATATAGCGCGACGGCAGGCTGTCAAGGGTATTGATGCTGCTGATCATGCCGCCGGATTTTTTCAGGACGGCGCGCTTGAAGTAGGTCTGTCCCATATCCAGCACCAGCGACGCGGTATCGTCCTCCATCATCCGCTGACCCAGCCCCATCACGCCCAGATAGGCGCTGTTTTCGAACAGCATGATATTGTAGGGCTTCACACCGGCATGGTCAAAGACCTTCTGTACCTGCTCCTTGAAGCGTCTGCCCAGCATCGAGCTTGCCAGACCGCCCATCAGGATGACCGTTTCAAGCGATCTCCAGCACTCCCAGCAGCTGTCGTCCCAGTCCTCGCGGGCGGCGCGGTTCTCGGGCAGACCGGTTTTCAGCGTCAGCAGCAGCAGTCCCAGACGGTTGCCGAACTTGCGGGCGATCCTCTCGCCCATCTGGTGAAACCGCACATCTTCGCTGCGGAGCGCCTTGTCCAGCTCCTTGGGCAGGGCAAAATCCGGCAGGTGGGAGTAATCGATCCCGTAATAGCGCGATACGCGGCGCATCTCCGCGACGATCGCGCCCGGAGAGAAGATCTCCTTGAAGCGTCTTCCGTCAAGACCCTCCTCTACCCCGGCGACGGGGCATTTTGCCATCACGGCGCGGTTCATGGATACGCGCGGCGTCAGATATTCGGTATTGTCGATCTCGGAAACGAACAGGAACGGATTGGACATAAGCTCACCTCAATTCACGGATGACGGGCTCAGGATCCGGCGGATTCGTAGGCGTTGACGCCCTTGTTCCACACAAACAGCGCGATCGCCATCAGCACCGTACCGGCGATCACCGTACCGCCGATGCAGAACAGCGGATCCTTGCCGGTCAGGAACCAGCTTGCGGGATAATATGCGGTAAAGGCGAACGGGATCACATAGGTGATGATCGTCTGCACCGCCTTGTTATAGATCGTAACGGGGTATTTCGAAAAGTCGTTGGTCATGTACAGCATGTGCGTGATGTGACCGCTCGACTTTGTCCAGAAGGCGAACGCCGCGGTCATGATCTTCAGCGCGGTATAGATCATCGTCGCGAACACCACCACGACAAGCAGTACGGGGATCGTGTACCAGTAAAACGGCAGGTTCAGGCTCGGGAGCGCATAGCCCAGCAGCAGACCGCAGGTCAGCATCTCTCCGAACGCGTCCACGCAGAAATTCTCCACGATCACGTGATACAGGCTGTTGACAGGGCGGGTCAGATACTTGTCGAACTCACCCTTGCGCACGATGCGGTAGCCGACCATCCACAGATTGTCGAAAAACAGATGGTCGATCGATTTCGGGATCAGCGAGAAGCCGTAGATGAACAGGATCTCCTCGAACGTCCAGCCCTGCAGACGCGGGATCTGACTGAAGATGATGCCGATGAACAGGATCTGGATCGCCTGGGAGAACAGCAGACCGACCGCCCCGAGCAGGAAATCGCCTTTGTACTCCATCAGCCGCTTGAGATACTGGGCGATGAAGATGCGGTGGAGACGGAAATATCTTCTCATACGCTCAGCCTCCCTGTATCGACAGATGCCTGACGGCGCTGTTCCAGACCAGCTTCGACACACCGATCATCACCAGAAGCCAGAACAGCTGGAGCGCCATGCGCCACAGTATCTCGCCGATGGGATACATACCCATATAGATCATGACGGGCGTATACGCCAGCGAGGCGAACGGCAGGAAATTCAGCACCGTCGCCAGTCCTGCGGGCAGGAACGCCAGCGGGATCGTGCCGCCGGAGAGGAAGCCGACGAGGGTCTCCTTGATGAGCGACGTGCCCCACAGATTCTTGAAAAAGAACGCGATATAGCCGTAGCAGACATTGAAATAAAACGAGATCAGATAGGCGATCGCCGTGCTCAGCAGATAGAAGCCGAAGCAGACGGGATCCAGCCGCACCTCGCCGGTGACGCAGAAGCGATAGACCTCCACGCCCGCCACGATCGGCACGAAAATCATCGCGATGCTGATGATGCGGCTGCCCAGCTCCTTGAACAGAAAGCACATCTCGAACGAGCAGGGACGCAGCATGCGGAAAGCGATGGAGCCGTCGACGATCTCCTCGCCGACCGCGAAGGCGCCGTCGGAATAGGTCAGATAGCCGGTCAGAAACGCGATGAAGAGGTATACGACCATATCCTCCATCGTGAAGCCCATGAAGGTCTCGGAATCCGTGCTGAGGAAAACCGCCTTCCATACGAAATACATAATGAACGCGGACATGATCTCTCCGATGAAGAAGCAGATGAAATTCGCGCGGTAGGCGACCAGCTCCTGCATGCCCGAACGGGTGAACTGACGGTAGGTGCGGAAGAAGCGCTTTACTCCGGTCATACCTCCACCTCCCGCCGGTACAGCCGCTTGATGATCTCCTCGATCTCCACGTCCTTGATCTGCATGTCCTTGACGTGGACGGCAGAGAGCGTATAGGAAACGATATCCTCCACCGATACCTTGTCAGTAGAGTATTTTACGGTAACGCAGGATTTATCCCGCTCTACGGATATATCATCGTCGCTTAGTCTGTACTTCGTTCTATAATCCAGTTTACTGAAATCGTCGGGATTTGTCAGCTCAAACGCAAAGGTGCGGACGTTGCCGAAGTTGTGCTTCAGCTCTTCGATCCCGCCGTCAAAGACTTTTTTGCCCTTATCGATCATGACGATCCGCTCACACAGCAGTTCGATGTCGGCTAAGTCATGCGTCGTCAGGATGACGGTCGTGCCCTCTTCCCTGTTGATCTTCCGGATCGCGCTGCGGATGTTCTCCTTGACCACCACATCCAGACCGATGGTCGGCTCGTCCAGGAACAGCACCTTGGGAGAATGCAGCAGAGCGGCTGCGATATCGGCGCGCATCCGCTGACCCAGCGACAGGGTACGCACGGGGCTGGTGATGAAATCGTCCAGCTCCAGCACCTCGTTGAGGAACGCCATGCGCTGCTTGTAGCGGTCGTCGGGCACCTCGTAGATCTCCTTCAATACCGCATAGGTCTCCCTGAGCGCCAGATCCCACCACAGCTGGGTCCGCTGACCGAACACCACGCCGATCTCCCGCACATAGTTCTTGCGGTTCTCCTGCGGGATCTGACCGTTGATGACGCATTTGCCGGAGGTCGGCATCAGGATGCCTGTCAGCATTTTGATGACCGTGCTTTTCCCCGCTCCGTTCGGCCCGATGAAGCCGAGGATCTCGCCCTTCGGCACGGAAAAGGAAATGCCGTCGACCGCCTTGATGATCTCCTTTTTCGGCTTGAAGAGCGCCTTGACGGAGCCCTTGACGCCGGGCTCCTTGATGATTTTCTTGAATTCCTTGCGCAGATTCTCTGCATAAATCATATTTTCCATAATCGTATATCCTGACTCTTGTCTGAAGTATTGCCGCGGTAATGGCGTCCGATCCTTCTTCTGCAGTAATCATAACACGCTGCGGGGAAAATTGCCATACATTTCTGCTGTCATTTGAAAAAAATCGGTCGGCTGCCGGACGCCTTATCGCGATACGGGACGGCGGTCGTCATCCCATCACAGGGAACTCCCGGCAGCGTTGAGGTTTTCGGAGTTATCATCATAGCACATTCTTCCGCTGTTTTCAAGCCTTTCAAGCATAGCCTGCGACTCATACTGATTGACCTTGCAGCCCAGTGTAAATATGTGAAACTTCATAAAAAAACCTGCTTTCTCCAAATTTTACATAATATTTAAATATGTTGACAAATTATATGTGCATATAAAAAAACGTATCAATATTATGCAAGCTGATTGATTTTAAAGAAAATAAGTGATAAAATAAAGAATATTCATTTAGGAGGAACCATCTATGTATTTTACGACTATTTACATTCCTGACATTGCCACTGCAAGGAGGTTTGTTGATGTAATGGAAAGGTATCCCGATATACATATGTCTATAAAAAGCGATAATCTCGAGATTGACCCTCACTCCATTATGGGAGTACTTAGCCTTGACCTTAACAGGAAGCTTACGCTTCAGACAACAGATAATATGCCGTCCCAGTTAAAAAAGGAGCTTCTTCCCTTTACAGTAGATTCGGAATGATGACAATTTTTTCAATCAGGAATTAGTATAAGGTTTAAAGCGTTAAAAGTCAATATTGCGTTTACATTACGCATTCAGGAGCTTGTTTTTCTGGCTCTGTAATAACGGATTTTAAAAATAAAACGGCACAAGGGTACTTTTCAATACCTTTGTGCCGCTTTCATTTTATAAATCTTCAAATACAGACTACTCTGCCGAATCCTCATCAGAATCAAGCAGCTTGTACAAAAGACGATAAAGGGTAACTGCCTCCTCTGATGTAAGCCCGAGAAACTTTGAAACTTTTTCGGGAACTCTGACCGCCTTGTCACGCAGTCTTTGCCCCTCCTCAGTAACATCAACGAGCAAAACTCTTTCATCCTTTAAAGAACGGTGTCTGTATACATAACCCTTAGACTCCAAACTCTTCAAAACCGGTGTAAGCGTACCGGAGTCAAGATACAGCTT
>ONAS01000008.1 GCA_900315815.1 uncultured Eubacteriales bacterium | reverse complement strand
ATATCCCCCACTGCTGCCTCCCGTAGGAGTCTGGGCCGTGTCTCAGTCCCAATGTGGCCGTTCAACCTCTCAGTCCGGCTACCGATCGTCGCCTTGGTGAGCCGTTACCTCACCAACAAGCTAATCGGACGCGAGTCCATCCTTGAGCGATAAATCTTTGACATATCTGTCATGCGGCAAATATGTGTTATGCGGTATTAGCGTTCTTTTCAGAACGTTATTCCCCACTCAAGGGCAGGTTACTCACGCGTTACTCACCCGTCCGCCACTAAGTTAAGCATGGAAATCCAGCAGCAAGCTGCCATCAAACCAGCGCCTAACTCCGTTCGACTTGCATGTGTTAAGCACGCCGCCAGCGTTCATCCTGAGCCAGGATCAAACTCTCTAAAAATGGTATCTCAAATCCCTAAGGACTTAAAATCATTCTCAGAGCTAATCTGCTCATCATTCGCTTTCGCGTTTTGAATAATCTGTTCTCCAGATTACCTGATGTTAAAGTTTAACATCTGTAATTTCTTGAGTACTCTTTGTGTCTCCACAAATGCTCTCAAAGTAATTACGGGTTCTTCTTCGTTGTTTAATTTTCAAGGTCCTTGCCGCCGCTCAAAAATACGGTTTGAAAGCCAGTCCGGAAGCGGATTCCGAAGCGTTTTCGCGGTCGTGTTCTTGATTAGCGAACATTCAAATTATACTGCGTAGATGCGCAAAAGTCAAGTCTTTTTTTAAAAAAATCCAAAAAATTTTTCTCCCCAATTTATAGTCCCAAAAATGGCTTAAAATCGCTATATCTTGTGGTCTGTTCGCCGATTTACAATAATAAAGTCCCATAAATCGGCTCGTTTCCCAGAGATCCGGCACGAATTGCGCCGACAATGCCCCTTATTCCGACCTCTTGCAATTTTGCCCTGTATCATATATAATAGTATATACTAATGTATAAAGGAGCACCGTTATGTACGAACAACCTTATAACCCTTATCGGAACAACATCGACATCATCAAGAATTACTTCAAGTCGCCGATGGTTCTGGTACTGGGTATTCTGAGCATCGTCTCAATGATTCTGTCCGCCGTGAATTCCTTGTTGTCCACCGATCTTGCAAAGGAAATCACCGCAGCTGCGGCGGATATCTTTGACAAGTCGTCTTTTTCCGACTCAAGCGCACAGGAAGGTGCAAAGCAGATCGCCAACGCCCTGCGTCAGGTTTCCTCAGCCGGTTCCTCCGTGCTTTCCGTGTTAAGCTCTGTTTCCATCGTCGGAATCCTGTCCGTTGTCGGCATCATGCTGGTTTACTTCATGAGCCGCAGCAGCAATCCCGAGACTGCGCCGACGGCAGGCTTTACCATTCTTTATGTCCTTGCGATCCTTTCTCTGGTAGGCGCCATCATCCTGACCGTCTCGATGTGCATCCTGATCGTCGCTTTGTTCATCCTTTATGCCGAGTTTACCCGCAAACCCGATCTCGCGTTCACCTTCACGGTCTTCAATAAGCCGCTCAAGGTCGACGCGACACTGATGCTGATCCTGGCGATCGCTATGATCATCTTGTTTATCATCCTCAGCTTTGTCACACTCTTTGTCACCATCAACCGCGTGCGCTATATTTCTTCCGTCAGAAAGGGCATGACCTCCGTTGAGCTGAGCCGCAGCGGTGCGAAGCCCTACGGTATCTTCTGCGTGATCGCTGCTGTCTTCACCGGACTGAGCCTGATCTCTTCGATTTCCGCACTGTTTACCAACAATCTGGATGTCCTCCGTGAATACGGCATCGTCATCAAGGCAAAAACCACCCTGCCGATGGTCATGTCGTTGATCATGAACGCGGTCTCGCTGGCGATCCTGATCATCCGCTCAAGGCTCGCGCTCGGTTACGCGCAGTATATCGATGACAAAAAGTACGGCTACAGCGAGCCTCCCGCATCGACCCCGTATGTTCCTCAGGGCGCAGGCGTCAGCACCCAGCAGAACAATCCCTACAGCTATCTTGCCCAGCCCTCGCAGCAGAACCAGGACGTCTCCATACAGGAAGCGACCTTTGTCAATCCCTATAACGATACGCAGTCCGCAGCCGAACCGACCTGTCCCTCCTGCGGCGCGAAGGTCGATCCCGACGCACCCTTCTGCGGTCAATGCGGATCAAAGCTCTGATCATATCATACGCTGTCCCTTTGAAAAAAGGGACAGTATTTTTTTTGCGGGGAATTGATTATTCAGAAACGGTACTATATAATAGAAAAGGCAAATCATGTCAAATCAAACCTCAGGAGGATAAAATGAACGACACAAATTCTGCAAAAGCATATTTTTCCAAAGGTCATGCAAAAACACTCGGCGTGTTCAAGATCATCGGCGCGGTTTTGATGATCGTTGCAGTCATAATGATATTTGCATCCGGCTCGAACTCTGTCAGCCTCGGCATCATGGGTTCCTTCGGCGCAGGCGTCGCATCCGTGGGAGCGATCCTGCTGGAAATGATTCCGATCCTGATCCTGATCGGTATGGCGATCGCGTGGACGGTTTCTCTCAGCCGTTCCACCGACCCGACGAACGACGGCTCCATCCTTCGTTCCGTTTCCGCTTCATCACTGACCTTATCCATCGTTGGCTTTATGGCCTCGTTCTCTGTGATGCTGATATTGATCGGCGCAGTCACCGCCAGAAGCAGCTCCCAGGTTTCTTCGCCGGTTCTTATCGCAGGCTCCGACAAAGCCTCGGGTATCATTTCGCTGATCCTGACCGGTATCGGCGTTCTCTGTCTGCTGCCGACCGCGATCCTGCGCAACACCTTCTATTGCAACGTGCAGAAATCCATGAACGAAAACACCTTTTATACCGGCGGCGCTTCGGCTTACGGCGCCTTCAAGATCATCAATGCGATCGTCAAGGGCGGCTTCGGCATCCTGATGACCGTTTCCCTGATCCGCATGCTGTCTGCGGCCCGCGGTTCCGCTCCCGCCACCGTCATCATTTTGTTGATCTGTATCATTCTGGCGTTCCTTGTCGGTGCTGCAGGCAACGTGATCGAGGCGCTCATGGCGTTCGGCTTCAAGAAGGCGGCAGCTGTACCCAACGCTCCCGGCGCGTATTATCCGCCCCAGACTCCTTACCAGAACACCTACCCGACCTATCAGGATCCCGCCGCCGCCTATCCCGGCTATGCTTCTCCCTACGACTCCGCTCCTTATTATCCGGACAACACTCCCGCGCAGCCGCAGACATCCGCTCAATTCTGCCCGAACTGCGGCACGCCCGCGAAGAACGGCTCTGCATTCTGTGAATTCTGCGGTCAGAGACTCCAATGACCCATACTCTGCCGGCGCTCTGCTCCTTTTTGGATGCAGGGTGCCGGTTTTTTCTGAAGATTTTGGAATAAACGCATGATCGCCCTTGTCCCGCGCCTGAAATCATGCTACAATAGAAGTAATCACTATGGAGGTGTTGTTATGAAAAAGTCCTTATCCTTCCTTTTGATCGTATCCCTTTTGATGTGCTGTACCCTTGCCGGCTTTCCGGCATCCTTCGGCATTTCCGCCTCTGCCGTTTCCGCAGAGGGCTGTACGCTGACCTCTATCGACGAGGAGACCGTATCAGCCGTTCCGGAATCACCCGAAGTGCTCAGCGTGATCCTGTTCGGTTCTCCCGACTACTACTATATCTCCGTCATGCTGGATGAGCTGTCCGATTCCACGCTGCTGATGGTCGGGGAGTACCGTTTTATCTACGCGGATACCGCGAACAAAGACAAGGATGTCATCGCTCAGATGGCAAGCAAGTATTCTTCCGATATCACATACTGCTACGGCAGCTACCTCAGTATGATGTGGAGATTGATCGCCGATTATGTCAACGGATCCGTGTCGATGCCGGTCATGGTATTCATCGACTCTGCGGGCAATGTCCGCGATATGGGCTGCGGTTACCTGAGCGTTGAAGATATCACGGGCAAGATCAAATCGATCCTCGGCAGCGCGTATATCGAACCGCCCAAGGATCCCCGCATCACGACCGCACAGGTCAGCGGCTCTTATTTCACCAATATCCAGGCGACCGTTGACAGGATCAACGAGATCCGCTACGAGGCATGCGCGGAGGGTATCGAAAATCCCGTCAACCCGGGCAATCCGCTGACGCTTGACGATTATCATCCTGTCGTCTGGTCCTCAGAGCTGGAAAAGATCACCCGTTACCGCGCGGCGGAGGCGATCCTGCTTCGCGGACACACTCGCCCGAACGGAAAGAGATGCTTCACGGTCAATACCTTTACCGCCGCCTCTCAGTTAGGTGAAAATCTGGCGTGGAACTACAGCACCGATATGCTGACCGGCATCAATCAATTCTACGAAGAAAAATCCGACTGGATCAATAAGACCGGCGGACAGACCGGTCACTATACGTCCCTGATCAGCCCCGCTTTCTACAGCGTGGGCGTGGGCGGGTTCCATTCCGACTGCGGTCCGTATGATTCCAGCCTGTGCTGTTGGCTGTCGGACGCAAAACAAGGCTTTGACACCACATACGGTACACCCACCGAAAAAATGAACGTCACGATCGAGGTCAAGACAGAATACCTGTCCAACCCGCGTCTGAGCGGGGAGCAATCCGTCGAATCCGGTGATACCGCCGATCTCACCTTTATCGCCGATACGAACATCGGCGGATGGCGCGGTCATGTCTTTCTCAGCGACGACGTCACATGGACGTCCTCCGACGATCGTATCCTGACGGTCAGCGGCGGTAAAGTCACAGGCGTCGGCGCAGGTACCGCAACGGTCACCGCGTCCACCTTCAGCGGACTGACGGCGGAATATGAGATCACCGTAACGGCGGCCGCCACCGAGGCGCCTACTGCCGCACCGACGGATCCGCCTACCGAGGCGCCTACACCCGCACCGACGGATCCTCCCACCGAAGCGCCTACACCCGCTCCGACCGACCCGCCTACCGAGGCGCCTACACCCGCTCCGACCGATCCGCCTACCGAAGCGCCCACTGCCGCTCCCACCGACGCACCGCCTGTTATCATCAGAGGCGACTCGGACGGCGACGGCGAGTTAACCATTCTCGACGCGACGACCATTCAGCGGAAGTTGGCAGATTTTATCATCAAGCGATTCATCGAGGCCGCTGCCGACGCGGACAACGACGGCTCCATTTCCATTCTTGACGCGACCTCTATCCAGCGCCACATCGCCGGACTTTCCGCCTTTGAAGGTATCGGAAAGCCGATCAGCGCATAAGCGATCCTATCGGGATAACGAAAAAACCGCGAGCAGCCGCCCGCGGTTTTTGTTTTCTTATACTAAAATAAATGCTTCAAATATTTATCAGCGAGATATTTCGCAGAGCAAGGCGGACGACGCAGGCAGACTGTCGTCTGTCAAGGAGTCCAACACAGCTATGCGGAATATATCGAATAATTAATGTGTTTTAATGAGTATCAGTATCATTCAGCGATCATCTCAAAAAGCCGTTGATGATCTGTTCCTCTGCCTCAGCCTCCGTCAGACCGAGGGTCATCAGCTTGATCAGCTGTTCTCCGGCGATCTTGCCGATCGCCGCCTCATGCACCAGCGACGCGTCCACGTTGTTCGCCTCCAGCGCGGGCACGGCTAGGATCTTTCCGTTGTCCATGATGATGGAGTCGCACTCGGTATGCCCCTTGCACTCCGCGTTTCCGACGATTTTCAGATCCAGCCGCTGGAATGAATCGTCTCTCGCGACGCCGCGCGATACGATGTCCGCGGAGGAATCCTTCCCGTTCAGGCTGACGGTATACACGCTGTCAGCCTGCTGGACGCCGTGCGTCATCAGGCGCTCTCTGACGACCAGCTTCGCGCCCTGCTTCAGTTCTGCGACCGTTGTGCGCTTGGTATCGTCGACGCCCTTGATCTGCACCATTTCCATCTCGCAGTAGCTGTCGTCCTCCATATATACCTCGGTGACCGGGTTGAGGATCCGCTTTCCGCTTCCGTCGCCGGAGCCGTAATGCTTTTCGGCGTAACGGATGCGTGCGTTTTTGCCGACGTAAAAACGGTGGATGCCGTCGTGCTGAGAGTCATGCGCGCCGCAGTTGTTGATGCCGCAGCCGGCGACGATCTCGATATCGGCATTGTCCCCGATGAAGAAATCGTTATAGACCTTTTCCTTGAGACCGCTTTTTGTCATCACGACGGGGATATGCACGGTCTCGTTTTTGGTGTTGGGCTTGATAAAAATATCCAGTCCGCTGACGCCCTCCTTCGGGACGATATCGATGTTCGCGCTGGACTGTCTGCCGATAGACTGACTGTCGGAGCGGATATTGTACGCGCCTGTGGGAATATCGGTGATGTCGGCGATCTCCCTGAGCAGATCCAATTGTATATCATTCAGCTGCATATCATTTACTCCTTATTCCCTGACAATTCGCCACTGCGGAAGGCGTGCCGATCAAGCCGGGCAGCACCTTTTCCTTGTCGCCCTTCTGTTTGAGCGAGCCGTTTTCGAGGACGACGATCTCGTCCGCGATATTCAGGATCCTTTCCTGATGCGAGATGATCAGGATGGAACGGTCGCTGATCTCCTCGCGCTGGGCGCGGAATACCTCGATCAGGTTGTTGAAGCTCCACAGATCGATCCCCGCCTCGGGCTCGTCAAAGAGCGTCAGCAGAGATTTTCTCGCGAGCACGGAGGCGATCTCGATGCGTTTCAGCTCGCCGCCGGAAAGGCTGGCGTTGACCTCGCGATGGATATAATCCTTGGCGCACAGTCCGACCTGCGACAGATAGGCGCACGCCTCGGAGATCGTCAGCTCCTTGCCTGCCGCCAGGCGGATCAGATCCGCTACCTGGATCCCCTTGAAGCGGACCGGCTGCTGGAACGCGAAAGCGATCCCCATTTTTGCGCGGTCGGTGATGCTCATATCGGTGATGTCCGTTCCGTTGAACAGGATCTGACCGGACGTCGGTTTTTCGATACCGGCGATCAGCTTGGCAAGGGTGGATTTTCCGCCGCCGTTGGGTCCGGTGATGACGAACAGCTTGCCGTCGGGTATTTCAAGGGAGATGTCCCTGAGTATTTCCTTTTCCTGTCCCTGACTATCGACCGAGAACGATAGGTTCCGTATTTGCAGCATGGCTGTTCTCCTCCTGTGATGCCGTGATTCATAAGCAGTATTGTATATTATATATCAAAAAATTCATTTTGTCCATGATCTCGGCGACAAATTCCGTCAATTCCGGATTTTCGGACAAAAAGCAGCCGGCTTCCGTGTCATATCCTTTGCGTATGACGACGAAGCCGGCTGTGTGATTGTTGGCTTTCAGTATCAGCGGTTCGGTACAGTCCCGTTATTTCTCCACAAATCTGACGGTGATGGTCCAGAGATGGGTGTCTCTGTCATAATGGTAGTAGTCGCCTCGGATGCGCTTGTTGCCCTTGGCGGCATAGCGAACGATCTCTGAATAGCAGTTATCGCTGACAGCGCCGAACCTGCCGATCATCTGATCAAAGAGCGCCTTGGAGGAGCACTTGAAACGGAACTCCTTCTGACCGCTCTCCGCGGCTGTACGGGCAATGGTCTTCAGCTTTTCGGGATCGTATGTCTGGATGACCAGATCGTTGTGGCTGAAATAATTCGCACGCGTCGCCGTACAGGTCGGGAACTGATCGTGATGCTTTTCGATCGTGCGCGTTCTCATCAGCTCTTCCTCTGTGACGCAGAAGTAATCAAAGCTCAGATCGTAGTTTTTGACCACCTGAACGGTACTGGAGCTGTCGTCCCATGTAGTGTCGAGATAATAATAGTCACCGTCCACCTTGAGGACGATCCATGCGTGCCTGTCACCGGGACCCCCCGGCTCTCCCGACGGCTTTTTGCAGACGCCGGCGACATAGGTGCATTCGATACCGCATTTCTGCAGCATATATTCCATCGCGCGGCTGTATCCGGCGCAAACCGCCTTACCGTCCAGAAATACGCCGCAGATCGTTCTGATATAGTCGATTTTGTCGGAGGAGTAACTGCCGTCCTTCTCCTTTTGCAGCGTAAGAGTATCATAATCGACCTTGGAGATCAGCTTGACGTGCAGACGCAGAGCGACGTCATACGCGCTCATGGAATCATCGATGCCGTTAAGATACTCTGCCGCCGCCTCGTCGATCCGTTTTTGCAGATTCGCCGCTTCGCCGGCAGCTGCGCAGTAGCCCAGACTGACGGTACTGCCGGTCATCGAACAGCCGTAGTTACACCAGAACAGCTCGGGATGGTCATATTGGATCAAAAGCAGAATGTCCCCGACCTCATCGATCGTAAAGTCGGGCGCTTCCACGGTCGGCGCAAAGCTTCCGATCGCCGAAACGAGATCGTCATACAGCTTTCCGCTCTTTTCGGACAGCCTGGAACGGTAAAAATACACGCTCTTTGAGTCTTTTGTCCTGTCGGGCTTCTGCGCCTTATAGGGCAGTCCGTATTCTCCCACCGGGTCTTTCTTTTTCGGGGGAATGACCTCGTCCACAACCACCGATCCGGCGATCTCTGCCAGATACCGGAACGGGTTGTTCCGGTATTCCGGATGATTCAGCAGTTCCTTGACCAGCCGTCTGTAGCCGACGCCGGAGATATTGCCCGTGCTTTCGTAGTAGGACGTCCGTGCCGCAAGGATCGCATTCAGGTTAAGGTACCTCAGATACTGGACCGAAACCAGCGCGATGTGACCTTCGGCAAGCTCCTCCTCCAGCTCAGGCAGATGCTTGAGCTGCCATGTATGCGTCAGCTCGCGCACAAGAAGCTCGCCGAGACTGGCGGACGGAAGGTCATATTCGAGGTGAACCTTCTTTTTATCGCCCACGTAGGATTTCAGCGGGATATCGGAACCGCGTCCCGCAAGACCGGGATTCATCTTGAGCGTATTGATGATCTTAACCGTGGACTCGAAGCAGAATTCATAATCGTCATCCAGCTTGATCCCGTAGTTGCTCTCCAGGAACATCCTGGCGTGAGCAAGCGCCGATCTGAGATACTTCTTGTTGTTGCCCATAAGGTGCTCGGCGCATTCTCTGCACATCTTTCTGCCGTCATCCAGCTCGACAACATCCGTACTGTCGGAATAATGCTTTCCGCAGAAGTCGCAGACATAGTATTCCGCGATGGTGCCGATATCCATAAAGCTCATTTGATAGCTGCCGCTGCCGAGAAGCTCGGACAGCTGATACAGGGAATTGAAATCAAAGCATGCCGGCTCATGATCCAGTCCGTAATACAGATAATCGCTCTTTTCGCCCGCGTTGAGATACCATTCAAGGTATTTGAAAACGGGCCCGAAAAGCAGCTTGAGCATGTCGTCGCCGGCAGACATCAGCATGGATACGACGCCCAGATCCGCCGCGCAGTCCTCGATGATCACGAGATCGAAATCCTCTTGAGAGATCAGGTCGGTCTCGCCCGAATACGCGATTTGCGGCAGCGTCCGGAGAACCAGCTGCGATTCCTCGTCATCCGGCGTCTGATGCAGTATCGGACAGACAGCGACGGAATCCGCTACCGACGGGAACATCGAGCGGAACAGCTCGTTGAGCATTGCCGCGGCAAGCGCTGCGGCTTTATCGGTATCCTCACCGAACTGACCGCAGATCCGCAGCGACATCATCAAGGCTCCGTTGATTTTGCGGTTCAGCTGGGTGACTTTCATGATCTCTTCCGTGGAATAGGTCGGATTATCGAACTCTTTGCCGTAGATGCGGTAGGTCTGTTTCGCCAGCACATCGTTGCCGGGGTCGTCGATGCTGTGATACGCGTTCGTTTCGACGTTGACAGACAGCGAGTGCGGATCGACCTCATAGTAGCCCTTTGTCACTGCCTCCATCGGGGTGCGGAATACGGAAATATATACGTCGCTGACGGTGACGCTGTCACCCGAACGCCCCAAAACAACGTGCTTGGCGGGGAACACGGTCTCTGTCTCGGCGTTGAACTGCAGGTTATATCTGCGCACCTGAACATACCGATATGCTTCATCGTTTTTACCGCCGACAGCCAGCCGCGCAAAGATCTTGCCGGCCTCGGTATTGATCTTCTGGATATAATAGATTTCGCCGTTATAAAGCAGATTCTGACCGGCGATATAATTTTGTGTGATTCTGGAACGCGGCAGCGGGAGTATCACCTCGGCGTCACCCTTCGTCATCACGATCATGTCGCGGCTGTTGATCTTGTCGAACAGTCTGCCTTCCCGACGGAGGATGATCTTGTCCAGAGAAGCGTATTTTCCGTTATCATCGAAGACCTGCGTCGAGATGAATTCAAAGCATTTGTACAGATATGTTTTATCGATCTGCGACGCGTCCTGCTGTTCGTCATAGATGCCGATGATCTTGAGCAGAATGCCGCTGACATCCCTGCTGTCGACGTACTTTTCAAAGCCCGGCAGTCCGTTCACCAGCCGCAAGACCTCGTCCGTAGAGATGCCGCCCTCGTTCGCCTTTATCAGGATCCGCTGGGCGATATCCTTATTGGTCTCCTCCTCAACGGGGATCCTTTCCAGCTGGTTATTCAGCACATCGCCGATATTGGCAAGATAATAATCGCGCATCAGATAAGGACGGGAAAAGATGATGACCAGCGTCGGCTTTTCCGTTACCAGAGCGGAGTATTTTCTGACCGCGGCAGGAAGATTGTCCCTCGAGTCCACCGCGATGATCACTGAATAATCCCCGGGGTTCCAGAACGGCTTGTTCAGCCGGATCTTATCCGAATCCACCTTAACGTTGATCTGACCGGAGTTCGCCGCGATGGATTCCGCAAAATTCCCGTACGGGATAGCGTTGTCCGTAAATACGGTGACATTGGACGCGCCCTTGGCAAGGCACAGGATCGCCATATTGATGACGGCTCCCAGCTCTTCCTCCGTATTGACAAAATGCGGACAGATCCTCTCGCCGTTCTCATCCGGCTTGCCCTCATAGCGATAGCAGCGTACCAGCGTCTTCGGATGATAGTTCATGATGTCGACCGACTCAAAGTCGACGGACAGCAGATTTTTCAGCACCTTATCCAGACCGGGCGTTCTGGTATCGTCAAAGCAGATATACTGTACCTGACGTGACAAATATCTGAAGACATAAACGTTCTCGTCGATATTGTCCGAATCGTTGTTTTTGACTTTCAGGGAATTCTTGGCGGTCAGGTTCTTGATGCGGGTATTCAGCATGGCAAGCTGACGGTTGAACTGATTGACCGTATTGAGCGCGTCGACAAAAACAACGACATCAACCAGCGCGATAAATGCACTGCGTTCCGCTTCAAAGCGGTCGGAACACAGATATCCGAGCGAGGTGACAAGAATGTTGTTCTCATCGACCGACGCTTCCTCCAGCACGCTGTGTTCTCCGCTGACCTTGATAACGCGCCAGATCGGCTCGTCAAAATCGATGGCGTCCTGCCGGAAATCCTTGCAGTACAGGCTGGATATCTGCTCAAATCCGTGAGTGATGAAGCTGTATACCTCATCGATCTGCCTGTCATCGTTGCATACGAATACCGCGTTATCGCCGCGCGCGATGATCGCGGACAGATACCGCAGAAAATACATCGAAAAGCCGGAAAAGAAATTGCCGTTGATCAGGATGCCTTTCTTGCCGGTAATCAGCTTGTCGATCCCGTCCAGATAGACTTCGTTTTTCACAAGAGGATTGCGCTGATCGTTCTCTACCGCTTTGCCGATCAATTCCGTGATCGGATCACGGTCGGTCGAGGCGATCTCCACATGGACCATGGAGGACATATCCGCATCACACGCGTAATAATCGCCGAACTGCTTGCGGACCTCTTCGTCGATCGCCTCCAGATCCGGCTCCGTCACCTTGACGGTTTTCTTTTCATCCCTGAGCAGCTCAGGACATTCGTCAGCCACCTGTCTGATGCCTTCGAGGAAGAAGCTGATCTCCCAAAGCGCCAACAGCGTGATCACGGGGAAGATATACCCCGATTCAAACAGCATCGAAATGAAGTGATACGGGGTCCATTTCAGTCCGAACAGCGCCGGGATCTGGTACAGGACGAAGACAGCGGCGTAAAAGACGGAAAGACCGATGCTCAAAACCTTGACGATCCTGCCGACGAAAAACCATGTTTCGGTGCAGAAGAAGCGGATGATCCCGCGCTCCAGCTTCTGCCGCCAATCAAGCTCTTTGTTTTTCTTTTTGGGCTTCAGCAGATTCTTCTTTTTCAGGCCGATCCTGACAAACTTGCTGAAAATTACATACATTATGCCGATGGCAAAGTTGATCAGGATCGCGGCCAGCACCTTCGCGCAATAGGTGAGGCGCACGCTGAAGGCGATTTTCTGCGAGATCCACTGAACGAACGGAAGGGATTCCACCCACAGGTATATTTCCTTGAGCAGATACAGCCCGATCGTTACGGCAATGATATAAATAAAGGTATATACGATGATCCTGAAACGTTTGTAGCTGATCTTTTTGATCTTGTCCCGACGGAAGGTCAGAAACTCCATCGCAAGCGGCGCCGCCATCAAAAGGATCGTGGCGATGATAAAGAGGATCTTCAGTAAACCGGTCAAAAAAGTCATACCTCCGCCTCCTTTACGCCTTACGCCGTGTCAGCCTGTTCAGGTCGACAACAGAATAGAATTTCTGATTATCCTCGCCTGTGCAGAACGGCACCGAATAGTCGATACTGCCGGGCGTGCTGTTTTTCTGATCGCGTTTTACCTTTGATCTCACATATTCCAGATCGCCGAGGATATTGTCGATCGCCTCGATGCGTTCCCGGATCTTCATCTTATGATGATTGATCTTCGCGTCGGCGACACTGCAGCATTCTGCGGCGTACGCGATATCCAGCCGGTATTCATATACCCAGCGGAGCGAGGGCGTCACGAAGCACAGCAGCTCGTCATACATCTGCGCGGCGCGGGTATTGTTCATCAGCGCTTCATCGGATTTTTTCTTGAATTCCTTCCACGCTTCGACATATCTGTCCTTTTGTTTTCTTACCGCATAGCCGAAAATTGCGTACAGCATCCCGACCGGGACCAAAAACGACGCGGCGGCAACGGCGACCGTGATGACATTGCGCACGATCGACTCAAACTGCAGGATCAGGAAAGGAAGGTACAGCAGGACGATTCCGGCAAGCACGCCTACCGCGACCAGCTTCAGCCGTTTCAGGCTCTCGGTGATCTGGTCCACTCTGTTTACGAACCAATCGCACTGTTCCTCGATGTCCGTGATCTCGATGTTCCTGCTTGCATTGAATTCCATATACTGCCGCATCACGGTATTGTAAGCCTGCTCGGCAACACCTTCTCTGGTTTCGAGGATCGCCGCCTGATCGGTTTCTTGATCGGTGTGGTCTCCCTTTTCATAACGATAGCGGCCCATCTGAAGCAGGGCGGCTTTGTTGTCCTTTGAGTTTCCCGCATAATTGGAAAGCGCGTTTTTGATATGGATCTTCAGCTTTTTCAGATAGTTGATATGATGCATCCTGACGCAGTACGCCTGCTCGATGAATTCATCCGGCTTTGTATCTCTGTCAAGCATAGCGTCGCCGTTATACTCAAAGGTGCTGTCAAAAAGCCGGAATTCATCAGCCTTGAACAGAGACTCGCCCTTTGCGTAAACAGCCTCCACCTTTTTGGTGTTTCCCTTGCCTTTCACGACGTCGTGATGCTTGTCCTTCTGCGCGTCGGTCTGATCGGGATTTTTCTCCTGAGGCGGCACATCGCTGACGACCAGCTTGATCTTTCTCCCGCCGTATTCATCAAGATGGAATTTGTTGTGATCGAACACCCTAGGCTTCGGCGCAAGCTTCAGCTTCGAATAGGTGGACTCCAATGATCCGAGCTCCTTATCCTTTTCGGTGTACTGATCCTTTTTGCTGAGCAGCAGCGGCGCGATCTCTTCGGCCGTATAGGAATAATAGGGAGCGACCGAAACGCTGCTTTCAGCCGCACTGACCTCGTAGATCGAATTGTTTTCCACGCATTTGTAAACGTGCAGAGCGATGTTCAGACGGGTGAGCGCCATAACTCTTTTGTTGACCTTTGAGGCCTCGCAATCATACGGGCAGGATACCATCTCCACCCCGTTTTTTCCCTTCTCAGCAGAATATGTTTCTTTGATTTTTCTGAACAGATACTCCTGCGCGGCGTTGAGATCCGAGCGGTTGTAGAGTTCACCCATCCAAAGCTCCAGCTCGTTCTGATAGCATAACCGGATCCCGGGGATCAGCTCTTCGCCGTACAGCTTGGCGATCTCTTTTTCAAAAAGGCTCTGATCCTCCAGCTTTTTGCCGTCCGAACCGAATTTGACTTTTTTGACAGCCTTTTCATCGGGAAGACCGAGACAGCCGAACAGCCGGTCCCTGACCTCTGTTTCTTTTGCGTCATCCTTTGTCTTGAATTCATCCAGAAACGCTTTTTCCTGACCGAACATCAGCAGGATATTGCGGGGCTTGCTGCCTGCTCTGTCCAGGGTGTCGACGATCGTCGAATTGATGACACGAGTGTATAGTATATACATAGCGCGACAGTAAGCTTCACGCTGTCTGTCGTATTCCTCGCCTCTCGGGATAGATGCGTAATCCTCGTTTTCCGCCAGATCGATATAAACGATCAGATTGTAGGCGTCGGTCAGCTCTACAAAGCCTTCGATCATCTCACGCATTTTCTCCACACAGACCTTGTATCCCTTTTCGGGATCATCCCATTTGTCCATCGGGCAGGCCAGCGATATCATCGATTTTCTCTCATAATGGATCTCAAAGAGAACGTCATAGACGCTCAGATCCTTTTTGGAGGTATTGATAAAAAATGTATGCATATACGATGCCCCCTTGTCAAGGCAGTCGCCTGAAGGCGCTCGCGTGAGCGCCTTCAGGCATCGGATCAATTATTTTTTGTCGGCAGAGCCGCTGCCGGAAGCGCTTTTTGGGGAGGATGACTTGGGCGCTTCTTTCCTGATATCGAACTCTTTGAACTTTTCTTCCCATACGTCAAAGAGATTCTCTCTGCCGGCGATACGCTTGCTGGAATCATAGAATCTTCTGCAAATCCTGAATTTGGCTTTTTCGATCTGTTCGTCGGAACGGACCATGTTGTAATGCTCAGCCAGATCGGACGCGATCTTTTCCAGCGCGCCGATCAGTCCGGCGGTAATATAAAAGTCGTGTCCGAGCGCCTCGTTATACCGAATGATGACGGTCACGGGCTTGAAGTCCTCGCCTCTGCCGGTCAGACCCTTGAAGACGTCGGTGCCTTCGTAGGTCACCAGATCATCAAGATCCTTCTCGTACTTCTTTTTCAGGGCGGGGATGTCGATGTTCGAGAACACCTCGTCCTTCTTGAGGGCGTCGATCAAGCCCTTGACGTCTGTGCTCTTGACGGGCTTATCCTTGTAAAGAATGGGGACGTCCTTGTTGACAGGGGTACCGAAGCCGGTATCGATCGCTCTGCGGATCACGAAGCAGCCCTGCTTATCCAGCTTGAGCTGACCGTAAGCCAGCGCCAGCAGGATGCCGAGGCTGAAATCGGTATCGCCCTGCTGCTGCATATCCGGGGTGATATACGGCAGGTACTTGTGCCAGTATTTGTCCAGATGCGGCGTGCTGGCGAGAGCGTATTCGTTTCCGTCGTTTTCACAGTCCGCGATCATCTTGTCGACGATCTCGCGGTAAGCGGCGTAATATACTCCGTCCTCCGTTTCCACAAACTTCGGGATATACACGGCCTTCAGACCGTAAACGGCACGATAGCAGTAAAGCTCGTTGAACGGGTATGCGTCCTTCTGAGCGATCTCCTCATTTGTGCCCAGCTCTGCGCCTACGCCGTTATATGCCTGCGTCAGTCTGGGATGGAAGCCCCAGAACGTTTTCGGATGCATGGTCCTTGAACCGAATTTACCCTGTGTCGGTTCCGGTGAAAGGACGAGGTACGGCGCCGCCTTTGAGAACAGACGGTCTTTGTAGCTCTTGAATGCCACTCTGTGTCTTTCTCTGACAGAAACGCCGGTATCGATCTGCTTGCCGGTCTTGAAGTCGATATCATCCAGCATATTGTTTTTGAGTTTGTTCTTCTTTTTGTTTTCGTCCTCTTCCTCCATCGCCGCGATATCGCTTTCTTTACAGATCGCGGTATAGATATCCATCTCGACGTTGGCCGCGTTCTGTTCGTCATTTTCGATCCGCTCTCTGAAGGTTTTCAGCGATTCTCTGACAAAGCCCGAAGCAATACTGTAGTTTGCATACGGCATATTCAGCTCGTTCTTCGGTCTGGCGTTTGCGCATACGATACCGTACGCGGCGTTGATGACGCTTTGATTGATCGCACTGTCGCTGGAATCCAGCTTCAGATCCAGTGACTGATAGACGCCTTCTCTATCCTTTCTTTTGCTGAAAACATAGATGACCTTGTCATCCTGATCGGCAATGACATTCTCCTCAAGCTTGTTATTGAGAGCGTCCCTGGTATCCGGCAGGGTCTTGAAAAAGGCTTCAAACTGTTCGTACAGATCCTTGACTCTGGACATCAGCTCTTCGTAAACAAGCTGCTGCAGGAATTCTTTTTCATAGGTTTCGACAAGGTCGACTCTCTTTGTCAGGTACGGCAGATACTTTTTCTTGAATCCCATCACGAAATCCTGTTCGGGATGCACCTTCTTGCGGCTCATCAGATATTCCGTGGGGCTCTTCTCTGTTTTCGTAAAGGACCAGGGGTAATCGATATCGGAATTGGAAACTTCCTTTTTGAGGGCAGTCGCCTTGGCGCTTTCGGGATTGCACCGGTTTTTCATATCCTTGAGCGCTGCATACAGCTTATACAGCAGATATCTTGCGGAAACAGGATGGATAAAGAGGCGTTCGCCGTCTTCGTTCACCCTGGAGAACAGACCGTAAACGGATTCTGCGTTTGACGCTTTGACGTCTCCCATGCTGTACGTGAAGACCTTGTTGACAACTTCTCTCGCGTATTCCTTGGCGTGATCCGTAAAGTCTTTGACCGCCCTTTCGATCGCAAGGTCCTTGTTCTTGACCAGCGCCAGCATCTTTTCAACGCTGTCGTTGGTGTTTTTCAAAAACGTACCGCTGTCCAGCTTGATGGTGTGATATCCGCCGTGTGCATGGACGGAGGTATCAATCAAGGATGTTTTGATCGCGCTGACAAAATCGCCGATCCTGTCGGTGTGGACCTTGTGCATCTGATTGTCAGAGCCTTTCTCAAGCTTGGTATTTCTGATATCATCGACCAGAGAGATCAGGAAGTGATCGGAGCCTGCTTTGTCCGGATCCTCATGGACCTTTTCCTCAAAGAACTTGACATACTCATAGCGGGTATCGAAACCGTAGGTGGATTCATTCCGCTCTCTTTCTTCCTTCAGCGCGTCGACTTCATCGTCGATCCTTCTCCAGCTGCCGGACAGGCTGTCCTGGGTCGCGCGGATAGTGCAGTACATCTTGACGCTTTCCACCGGATAGACCGCCTTTGAGGTACCGCAGGAACCGTAGAGGGGCTCGGGGCTGCTGCGATACTTGTCGTAGGTGTTGTCCTCCTCGGATTTCATTTCGCTTTCCATCGGCGCATACAGCTGCATATAGACCAGCTGGGCGACCATTCTCTCATATTCCGCCATGCTGTTCAGACGGATGCCGTTCTCGTCCTGATTATCGACAAAGAACGCGAAATCGTATACCGGCGAGCCCTTGCCGACATTGGATTTGCTGTCAAACAGCTTGTCCAGCACGATCCGCTCGGAAAGCTTGAGGCTGCCCGTTTCTTTTCTCAGCTTGGTGATGGTGTTCAGCTCGCGGATCGCCGCGTAAGCATTGGCGTAGTGACGCACCTGGGTAGAGGGATTTTTCCGGATATCCTCGAGGTTCTCGATAAAAATGTCGGGCATCAGGAAAATACCGCGGATAGAGATCTCGCTCTGCGCAAGGATCTGACGCAGCCAGAGCGCCATCTGGATAAACATACCGGAGCCGGTACCGCCGCAAAGCGACGAAACGACCATGATCCTGATTTTCGATTTGTCGTTGAACTTCAGGATCTCGTTGAGCTTCATCTGAAGATCACGGGTCACGCCGGATTCATAACAATCCATGAAAGCGATCCTGGATTTGACACGTATCTCCGAGCAGCCGTCGGTCATGCTCTCCTTTCTGAAGGAAGGAGAATCGGGACACCATCTCAGCATATCCAGGTGATTGTAATCGTTCAGATAACCCTCGATCTTTTTCGGTTTGCTGATCTCATACACCGGCACGCCCGTTTTGCTTTCAATAATGCTCTTATTATCGTTTGTGTTGCTGTCCAATACCGCAAGACATATCTGTCCCAACCCGTCGTTGAAGCTTTTTCCGTTTTTGGTCAGCTCTCTGGCAACTTCGTTGACTACTCTGCTGCCGGTGCCGCCTAAGCCGATTAATAATGATTGTGCCATTGTTTTCCTCCGATTTTGTTGATAGATTTATTCCGTTATCTTTCATTACTGATAGATAAATATCCAACCTGATTCAATTACCAATCTGCCGTTGATCTCGCTCGGTTCTCCCGTTGTCGAAATGACCGTATATTCCAGCGGCTGCTCATACTGATGGTCAAGGTACCGATTGTCCTCAGGGACGACGTTATCGGTACGGATCTCCCTGATCGGGATGCTGTTGTCCATTGTCTGGGTCATCAGATAGTCGCAGATGTCCGCGGGCGTATTGAGCGGCTGATTGATATCATAAGGATTGATCGTATCCCTGTACCAGGGAGTCGGCGATTCCACGATGATCCTGCCCTTATAGGCTGCGCGGACCATGATCCCGCCGACGTTGACCTTCTTTGCTACCGGCTTGGGACTGAACAATCCTTTTCTCCTGAATTTTCTCAGCCTGTACTCGTTAAAGTCGCTGAGGATATGGAGATGTCTTACTTCATCGTACAGCAGATAGCCGACATACAGGGATCCGCCCTTGAACTTCGGCTTGATCAAAATGAACAGCAGCCAGATCAACAGGAAGATCTCGACCGCCAAGGGAAGCCAGACGCACCGGATCAGGTACTCTGTTGTCGCTCCTGTCACCTTGATTTTCGCGTCAGCGGTACCGTACGGATGCTGCAGCGTGATGACGACGTCGTCATTGCTCAGCTCGAACCAGTAGTACCACCAGTTGCCCCACCAGCTGCCGAAGTTGATCTCGTGCTCCTCCTCGTCATACGGAACCACGGTGATCAGTCCGTCGTCCGCGACGGAGATCTTTGTTTTCAGCTTTGCGTACGGCTCGTTGAGGCTGACGGAAATGTCCTTTTCCACCTGTGATTTGCCGAGGCGGACGCCGTCCTTCAGAATATAAAACGACGCACCGATCTGATTTTCGTAAAATTCGGTTTTGCGGACCGCGTCCTCCGCGTCGATAGGGATCACCGCGTAATCGGAGATCAGGACCGTGTATGTCAGCCCGGCGCTCTCACCGTTATCCAGCGTACAGGTAACGGTAACGTCAAAGCTGTCGGCGCCTCCCTCATAGCCGCCTGCGTATCGCGGCGTGAAAATGATTCTGCCGCCATCCGAATAGGTGACGTCGCCGTCGTTATCCGGCACAGACGTGCTGATCACGGGATGATACGCCTTGACCTCGTCGGGGTCGGTGATCCTTTCCCCGTTGAGGGATATCGTAAAGCTGATCGCAAGCTCACTGTTGGAAGCGAGTTGATCCAGCTTGATGCTCTTGGTCTGATTCAGATAATCTGCGGAAACAGTCACGACGTCGGGCTTGTCCTTGGGATGAAAATCCGCGTTGTACTCGATCGGATTGAAGCCCTCGATCGAAACGGCGGCGTGCAGGTTCGTATCCGCGTCCTGCAGCTCGTACTCGTCGATCTTCATTTCCTTACTGTCGGTGTGACGGACAACATCGCCGTTCTGCCTCAGTGTGATATCGAATCCCGTCCCGGGAGGCAGCAGCGACGGATCGACCTCTGTATCGGTGCCCATTTCGTAGATCTTGCAAGAGGCGGCGATCCTGTCGCCGACACTGGCATCCGACAACTCATTCTTGGACGCGATCTCCCTGCCGTTGAGGGTCACCGACACCCGCATTTCCAGCGCCGGTTCAAACAGAACGACAACGTCCTCAAGGCTGATCTTTTTATCAAAGGTGATGGTATAGGTGCCGGCGCCGATCACCTTCTGCGAATCGCCGAGCAGCACCGCGCTGCCGTACAGATCCCCGCCGGGCAGAGGATATGCCAGATCTGCCTTGCGGGTAACGGGGATATCCATCTCGTTGCCGTATGCGGCGCTCGTGACGACAGCGTCCGAGTTCTGAGAGAACACGGCGATATTCAGAAGCGGGATAGAGGACGAGACCTGAACGGTCGTGTCGTCCACCTGAGTGATGTCCTGTTTCTGCAGACGCGTCCGTCCGGAAATGCGGTCCGCCATACTCGACATTGCCTCTGTGATCTCGTTTGCGTCCGCCGCGTGGAAGGTATACAGACCTTTTTGTGTATCCTCATCGGGAGGAATGACGTTATTGCCGATCGTGAGGAAGGTGACCTGCGGACGCGACTGATTCTTCATTTCTGTGCCGAGAAACTTCTCCATCGATTCATTCAGGAATTCCTTTTTCCGCTCCTTCGCCTGTTCGGGGGTTTCTCCGAACTGCTCATCCTTGATCTCATCAAAATCTCCGTCCGTGATGACTACCAGCCAGTATTGCGTATTGGGATTGGAGTCTTCGACGCTCTGCAGCTTGTCATAAGCATATTTGACTGAGCTGAACGGCGTCGACGCCGTGTTGGTGTGATAATGGATGCTGTCGACGGAATTCTGGATGCCGCCGGAGGACAGATTCATTTCCTGAGGCTCAAACGGCGTATCCGACGGATCCTCGTTGTAGAACTGAGAGTTTTCGTTATTTTGTTTTACGGCTTCATCATACGCCCATGCGTCGCTCATATACGTGATGAATAGCTTGTCCTCGCTGTTCAGCATCCCGCAGAAGGCCTGCATGGCATAATTGGCGAACGACCACTTGTTGTCATCCTCCATACTTCCGGAATCGTCATATACGACAGAAACGATCTTTCTGATATACAAAGATTCCGCGTGTGCAGGCAGCACAAGCATCATCGCCAATGAGCTGCAAACCAGCAACAGCGACAGCGCGATCGCTATCGTTTTTTTCATAAGCCCCCATCCTTTCGCTTTTTGGGCAATCTGCTGATCGATACAGAAACCCACGTTAAAAATTATATCACATATTGCACGAATCAGTCAAGATAAAGCACGCCGTTATTCATGCTTTTTCACTATAATTCCCGACATTTAGTTAATTTTCGTCAGAACTTTTCGACAAAAATCGCGGATCTTGCAGAAAAGCCGACGCATGCGCGCTTTTTTCTGTACAGCCGGACAACATAAAGCGCCCGAAGAAACCGAAAAACGTTTCTTCGGGCGCGATTCATTTTTTCAGTCAGGGTCGATCCGCCGTTCCGTTCTCATGCTTATCGATGATCTCTCTGAGCAGCCGGAACGCCTTTTTCGTGCCGCACACATATCCGGAGGGCTTGATGAACTGGATCTCGCTGCCGTACCAGTCGGACATATATCCGCCGCATTCCCTGAGGATGAGGGTGGCGGCTGCATAATCCCACGGCTTGATCTCCTTTTCAAAATAGCCGTTGAGCCTGCCCGCCGCAACATAGCACACGGACAGCGCGGAAGAACAGATGCGGCGCAGATCCAGACAATGCACAAAAACATCCTTTCCGATATCGAATGCAAGATCCGCCATGTACTTCTTTGTGGACCCGGCGCCGAATTCAATGATACATTTTTCCGGTTCCCTGTCGGGAGCGGGGCCCATTTTTTCTCCGTTGAAAAAAGCGCCTTTGCCGCGGTAAGCGATAAACGTATCGTCGTTAAAGGGATTATAGACGACGCCGAACTCGATCACCTCATCCACGCAGAGCGCGAGTGAGACCGAGCACATATTGTATTCATAGACGAGGTTCGTGGTCCCGTCGATCGGATCCAGGATCCAGCGGGTGGGGCTGATAGCGGTATTATCCTCCTCCTCGCTCATAAAACCGATCTCCGGCGTCAGCACCGCCAGCTCCTTCTGCAGGAAGCTGCTGATCCTGAAATCCACCTCCGTGACAAAGTCCGCGTCGCCCTTCATGGAAATGTGCTGCTTCAATTCTTTGTCCAGCACGATCGCCTTTGTTCTTTTTACCGCGTCGATCACCTTGTCAAAATTGATAGTATTCATTTTTGCGCGCCCTCCAAAATGTCCTTGTAAAATTTCATGAGGAATTCATATCTTTCTTCGGGAGTACGGAACATGAAGATCTGTCCCGTTTTGGTAGGAGTGGGGAAAATGTCGTGAAAGCTCCCCGCAATGAAGTAGCTGCCGTCCGGCTTGCCGTCTCTGTTAAGATCCAGGCTCTTCACCCTGAATTCATGCAGTCCTGAGTAAGCGCCCTCTCCGACGTTCTTATCACAGAACATCCCGTCAAAATAGCGCACGGTCTTATACAGTCCCATGATCGTGCGGTCGTTCTTCAAAAAGTATTCGCCCGACCATGTGGTATTCTGCACATAGTTGTATGTCAGACAGTGGCTTTCGTGATCCACGTCCTGAACGCTGTAATTCTGTCCCTCAAAGAACAGATGACGGTATTCGTTCCGGTTGAAGTTCTGCTTGATCTCCACGGTACCGACACGCAGATAGCTCTTGTCCTGCTGCTTGAGGTGCACATGATACCATGTTCCCTCCAGACGATACCGCGTATTTGCCCTCTCCCATTTTTCGAGATCTTCTTTTGTTTCGCGATACCATCCCTTGAGCTGGTCGAAATCTGTGGATCCGACCAGCTGCGCGATGATCTTGGAGATCGGCATACGCGTTGAGATATCCTGACAAAGATCGGTGATGCTTTCCCCGAACTTCACCATTTTCTGCTCGTCCTCGGTCAGCTCTTCGCCGTCGTCGCTGCGTCTGAGCAGATCCCTGTGGCTTTTTGTCCTGAGAACAAAATACAAACTGTGGTTTTTCCGGGCATAACGGAATTCTTTTTCCGTAATACTGATCCCGTCATCGCCGCAGGTACCGTATCTGTCGCCCAGGATCAGGATGAACAGATCGGATGTATCGATCAGCTTTTCCAGCTTGTGAAAGCACTCGGAGGAGGACGCGGTAAAATGCTCCATACAGACAGGGATGATATTGCTGTCCATCAAAGCGTCGATCACCTCCGACCGCTCGCGGACAAGATCTGCATAGGTGGAAGAGATAAAGGCGGTATATCGTTTCACATCTGATTCTCCTTTCCCGTGTTTTCCGACAGGGCGATCGGCGGCTCATGCCGTTCCCTCGCGGATCGCCGGTTATTCCTTTTCGATCCTGAATCCCAGCGCAAGGATCGCCTTGATGGTATTCATCGCGGTATTGCGGTCAAAATCCTTTTCGGATTCCGGCAGCTCATCATACGGCACCAGACAGGGAGTCTGCCTGAGGGCGTCGTCGCGCCGCTCGCCGTAGGTCCAGCCTTCCCTGATCCTGCCGAGCGCCCATACGTCGTGGACATTCTCTGCCAACAGCTCTCCCAGCTGTTTCAGCTCCTCGCTCAGCTCAACAGAAGTCGTGTCGATCGGTTGAGGACAATACATAGAAACTCACCTCTTTATTTGATTTCTGTCTGTTGAAACGGTATCGGCGCCGTTTTTTCGCAGCTTTTCGGCCGCTTGCCGTGCATTCCCCGATATCTGCTTTTATTATATAAAGCTTTTTGCTGGATTGCAACCAAAACATCATTGTTTTTTGCGATTCATATGTTTGCCCGCATACATTGACACAAACCGACAAAAAGTGATATAATCGGCATAGATTATGCGGTTGGCCCGCTTGTGCGGAGGAATCATGACATACATAGAGTTTTTTGATAATAATGAAGCGGAGAATATCTGCGCCTGCCTCACCGGAACACCGGAAAAGGTCATCCTGATCGGAGACAGCGAGCAAATGCTGAAAACGCACGCAGAACGATATCGCCGTCTGTTTCTGAACAGGGGCATTGAAATAGAATTCATCTGCGAGGAGGTCGATAAAAACAATCTCAGCGAGATCGTCGACCTGCTCTGCGGGATCGTGGAGGAATACGAAGACTGTGCTTTTGACCTGACCGGCGGCGGGGATCTGTTTCTGGTCGCGACCGGCATCGTATACTACCGCTACCGTGACATGGATCTCCAGCTGCACCGGTTCAATATCCTCAATAACCGCGTCTATGACTGTGACAACGACGGAAACTTCATCAGCATCAACAATCTGCCCCGGCTCACCGTCGAGGAGAACATCATGCTGTTCGGCGGCTCGCTGGTATTTGAGAGCGAACGCGGCGGCACGACGGTCAGATGGGACTGGACAGAGGATTTCCGCAAGGACATCCTGGCGATGTGGGATATCTGCCGCATCGACGTCTCTATGTGGAACACACAGGTCGGCATATTTGCGGCGATCGCCGGGTTTAATCATTCCGAATCGCTGAAATGCACCGCCGATATCGGCTCGCTGAAGAAGCTGCTGGAATCCGCCGGCACAAAATATAAAATGATCCCGCGCATCATCAACGGTCTTGTCAAGCTGGGGCTGATCACCGCGGACACCTCTGCCGCCGATAGGATCGTCCTGACCTTCAAGAACGGTCAGATCAAGAAATGCCTGACCAAGGCGGGTCAGATCCTGGAAATGGTCGTCACGACCGCCGCGATGGAAGCGATCGGCGACGACGGCGATCCCGTTTACAACGACGTCGTCAACGGCGCCTATATCGATTGGGACGGCGACGTCCACACACAAAAGGGCTTCTATGATACCCATAACGAGATCGACGTGCTGATGATGCACGAGATGATCCCCGTATTTGTATCCTGCAAAAACGGGAGCTTTGAAATCGACGAGCTGTACAAGCTCGACTCCGTCGCGTCGCGGTTCGGCGGAAAATACGTGAAAAAGGCGCTGATCACGTCCGCGATGGGAAAAAACAGTCGGAGAGCGGGCTATATCAGACAGCGCGCCAAGGATATGGGGATCTGTCTGATCGAAAACCCGCAGAAAATGTCAGGCGGGAAACTGAAACGGATCATGGGGACTCTGTGGCAATCTGAGCCATGCGGGACGACCCGATAATAATGCGCAATCACAACCGATCGCCTCAGCGGCGAATGAAAGGGGAATAGAAATGCAGGAGAACACATGCGAAAAAATGGTGGAGATCAGCTCCAATATCGACGATGTGAAGTTTGGCATCATCTTCGCGATCTCAGCGGTATTGTTTTTCATCGGTTTGTATTATCTGGTTTTTCACAACAAATTCCATAAGAACAATCTCTACTCGCCGGAAAAGCGCATCGTGATCTTCACGGGTCTGCTGTTCTGCGCGACATGGTGCATCCGATATGCCGTCGGACTTTCCGGCTTGATCGCAGAGGGATTGTCAAGACCCGAGGAGATCTTCAACAGCTTTGTCCATGCGCTGCAGTCCTTCAGCATGGATGAAAATTACTCCGAGTATCTCACCCAAGGCAAGGTCCTGGTCGGCGAGCTTTACGGCGGCTCCGCTGTGATGATCTGGCTGTATGCGCTATATACCTCCTTCCTCAACGCCATCTGTCCCGTTGCGGGCGGCGCGATCATCTTTGCCATCCTCACCACGATCTTCCCGAGAGTCCGGCTGTGGGTGATGTCGCTGATGGTATGGAAGCCGGTGTGTTATTTTTCCGAGCTGAACGACGACTCTCTCGCGCTGGCAATGAGCATCCGCTCCGAGGGCGGCAATCTGAAAAACGCGCTGTTCATCTTCTCCGACGTATATGCGGACAGCGACGACGAGGCGGTGACGGAACGTATCCAGAAAGCAAAGCACATGAATGCCGTGTGCCTCAAGGACGATATTTCCGACATCACCATCCTCAAAAGAAAAGGGAAACGCTTCTTCCTGATGGACAGAAACGAGATCGGCAGCCTGCGCGCGCTGTCCTGCTTCAAGGATGACAGAAAGCTGGAACGCCTGACGGAAGAGGATGAGATCTATCTTTTCGGTACCGATGACAGCAACCAGCTGGTAGTCCGCAACGTGCGCGGCTATATGGAATCAAGGCTGGGCGCCGACAATACACCGTTCATTTTCTCGGTGAAAAGCATCCGCAGTCTTGTCTATAACCTGCTTCAGGATAAGCCCCTCTTCACCGCTCTTGATAAAAGCAGCAAGGATTTCCATATCACCATATTCGGTTCCGGTCAGATCGGTACGGAAATGTTTCTTGCGGCGTATTGGTGCGGTCAGATGCTGGACAAGCAGCTGCATATCACCGTCGTTTCAAAGGAACGGAAAAATGCCTTCATCGCCAGGATCAATCACATCAATCCGGATATCATGGAAACTTCGAATAGCGATTCGGATCTGCTCAGGATATACGATAAACCGGATTCTCCCCGGTCTCCCGTCTATTTCAGCTTTGATTATCTGAGGACCGATATCCGTCAGGATGATCTGTATTCCAAAATGCTGAAGGATTCGGAAAACGGCAGGATGATCGATTCCGATTACTTCGTGGTCGCGCTGGGCAGCGATCAGGACAATCTCGAGATCGCCGATATGATCGGACGGCTCGTGACCGTCAATCGTCTTTCAAAGCCTGCGGCTGATGTCCCGATCGCGTATGTCGTTTACGATGACGCGCTCAACGAAACGCTCAAGCAAAACGCGGACGCTCATCATTACGCGGCAGATATGTACCCGTTCGGCTCGCGCGGAGAGACCTTCAATTATACCAAGGTGGTGCTGGAGGGCATCCGTGAAAAGGCCAAATCCATCAACAACGCGTATCTCAAGGCGATCAGCGATAAAACGACCGATGAAAAAGCACTGAGAAATATGCTCAACGACCCGTATTCCTACTGGGCGAACATCACGCGGGCGATCCATATCCAGTACAAAGCGTATTCGGTGCACATGACAACAGAAAAATACGCCGAAGAAGCACAGAAGGAAGACAGCGCGCTGAATCAGAACGACAGACTGGCATGGCTGGAGCATCGCAGATGGAACGCCTTCATGCGCTCCAGAGGCTTCCGCGAGCCGTCGGTCGAGGAAGAACAGGGCTATGTGGGACGGCTTCCGGACGCAAGACTGGGCGATAAAACAAACCGCGGCTGTCAGAAGAGCATTCCCCTGAAGATCCATCCGTGCATCGTCGAGTGCGATGAAAACGGCAAACGGAAGGATCTGTTTGAAAAGCTCGGCGATAAGGATGCTTCCCTGACATTCGACAGGCTGGACTCCATGTCACGAAGATTCTCTTATGACTATATCAAAAAAGGCTTTGAACAGAACGACTATAAAATATACGATTATCCCTTTTTCGATTTCTGATCGGCTTACAGATACAAAAGCAGACGGCGTCACGCGTGACGCCGTCTGCTTTTTGCTGTCAATATATTGTTTTTCCGGGAGAGCGATCCCTCAATCCTCCTGCTCGCGCGCCGAGATCGCCCCGCTGCGGTACATTCCCAGCAGGCGGTACAGGTCGTCGATCTGACTTCTCAGAACGGCGCCGCTGTCGGTATCTCCGACCATCATACGCTGCTGTTCGGTCTCGACGATCTCCGAATCCGAATGGATGTCTCGGTTTTCCCGCAGCGCCTCGTCGATGGTCCGGAACGGACGGTGCGCCTTCAGCCGCAGTCCGTGTGAATTGAAGATCAGCGTATAGCCCGCGATGCCGGTGGTCGCGTGATAGTTTTTGCAGAAGCCTCCGTCGATGACCAGCAGCTTGCCCTCAGCGCGGATCGGCAGCTCGCCCTTGACGGTGCGCACAGGGGTATGCCCGTTGATGATGTGTGCCGACGCCGCGTGCAGTCCGAACTCGCCGAGGATCATCTCACAGATCTGCTTGTTGTAATAGTGGCGGTAGTAGGGGTTCTTTTCCTCGTGCCACGCGCGCGTGTCGTTGATGAACGCGCGTTCAAAGCCCTTGATCTTTCTGCCGCACAGCGGTGAATTCTCTCCGCAGCGCAGATAAAACATGAAGTCCAGACCGAGGATGTTTTTGCTCTCTCCGTAGTAGGCATGGCGCGCGATGGTATCCGCCATGTCAAAATAAGCCTTTCCGCTGAACTTTTCGCCGAAGAATTCCACCTCGCGCAGGGTGCCGTCCTCATTCAGCGGCACACAGCCGTGATACAGCAGGTTGCCGTTATAGATCTGATACATGCCGCCTTTTTCATAGAGGAACGCGGTATGCTGCTGCAGCTTTTCGCTCTCGAGGAACGCGGTACGCAGCTCGTCCATCACGGTCTTCTCCCCCTCGCTCAGCGCGTAGGGATCCTCACAGCCGACCGTCGGGAAACAGGTCTCGTTGAGCGCGTAGGTCACGCCGTCGATTTCGATCGTTCCGTTTTCAAGGTCTATTTTGTCCAGCAGCAGCCGATCGTCCATCTGAAAGGACGGATTGCGCCGGATGATCTGCCCCTCCAGCTTGAACTCCATGACGGTGATCGCGTGCAGGGCGGCTTCCATCGGCTTTTTGCCGGGATAGGTATCGCGGGCAAAGGTGACCAGCTTTCTCAGGCTGATGCCGTACCCGCTCTCAAGGGTACGCACCGCCTTGTAGTTGATGCAGTTGCGCACCGCGGCGGCAATGCACGCGTCGCTGCCGCACGCAGCGCCCATCCACAGGATATCGTGGTTTCCCCATTCGATGTCCAGCGAGTGATGCCGCATCAGCAGATCGAGGATCTTGTCCGCGGAATCGCCGCGGTCATAGATATCGCCGACGATATGGAGCCGGTCGACCGCCAGACGCTTGATCAGCCCCGCCAGCGATATGACAAAGTCGTCGGCGTTGATGCTGATGATGGTGTCAAGGATATTGCGGTGATAGCGCACCTGATTATTGTCCTCGTCCTTCTGGGCGTGGAGCAGCTCGTCGATGATATAGGCATAGTCCTCGGGCATCGCCTTGCGCACCTTGGAGCGCGTGTATTTGGACGACAGCACGCGCGCGATCTCGATCATCCTCTCGAGCGTCACGCGGTACCATTCGCGGTCGATATGCAGCTCGCTGTGATTCAGCCGCAGCTTCTCGGCGGGATAGTAGATCAGGGTGCACAGCTCGCTCTGCTCCTCAGGGCTCAGGGCGTCGCCGTACAGCGCCTTGAGCTTTTCGCGGACAACGCCGGAGCAGTTGTTGAGGATATGACAGAACGCCTCGTACTCGCCGTGGATATCGCTCATGAAATGCTCGGTGCCCTTGGGCAGGTTGAGTATCGCGCTCAGGTTGATGATCTCGCGCGTCACGGCGCGCACCGACGGATATTTTTCGGAAAGCAACCGCAGATATTTATTGCTTTCGGTCGACGGATTCAGGTTCACGGTCATGCTCCTTTCGGCTCTTTTTCTCATTGTAGCAAAGTCCGCGCGTTTTGTAAATGCGGCGGGAAGATCTTTTTTCCGCGCGGGGCAAAATCCGCCGGTCCTTCCGCAGTTCGGCTTCCCCGACGCCGTCCCCGGACAAAACAGCGGATCGACGTCCGCTCCGCTCATCACAGAATGATCGCCGCTTTCAGAGTCTTTCGGCGAACGCGAATTTTCCGATAAGCAGAACAGCCGCCGCTGTCTAAAGGACCGCAGAGGCTGTTACTTCGGGTCGGTATCCCGACGCTTCTTCTTCGGTTTTTTCTTGTTTGCCTTGCGCGCCGACCGCACCGACTCGATGGACTTGTCCAGATACGAGTTGCCGCCGCTCTCCGTATCGGGCTTGTAGGCGCCGTGGAACGCGATGCGCATCGAATTGGCATAGCGGCGTTTCTCGGGATGCTGCTCGCCCCAGTCCCACAGCGCGCGGTACAGATCGACCGTGATCACATGGACCGCTTTCCCGTTCTGCATATCGGTACGCTGTGCCGTGACGTTCGGATGGGAAACCGCGGGCGTCTCGCCTGCGGGGATATCCGCGCAGAACTCATTGTACGGCATCCCGTCCTTGTGATAATACCATCGCGTCGCCCCGCCGATATTCACGCTTTTGACGATGTTCTGCGGCGCTCCGCAGGAGCGCAGCTGAGCGTTGATGTCCTTGCCCTCGTCGATCAGACGGCTCAGCTCGCTGTAAAAGGCGAGGTTGATCGCGGGATGCTCGAATGCCCACGCGGTTTTTGCGGCTTTCTTTTCCGAAGAACGCATGCGGGAGATCAGAAACCACAGCAGCAGCGCGCCGACCGCGCCCAGCAGCATGCCGTAGGTCGAAGAGCCGACGCTGAAAAAGTACCCCGCCGCCAGCGAAACAGCCAAAGCGGCGGCGCCCAGTATCGCGATCGTCGTTTTTTTCATATGCGCCTCCAAAGCCTGTACATATTCCGACCTCCCCGCCGTCCGACGGGGAGGCCGTTTTTCATACTCAATTCAATCGTTATGCCGGATTCAGCGGAAGCTCGTCCGGTTCGCTCACGGGGAGCGGGTTGCCGTCCCAGTCGCACAGATCGGCGATCACGCGCTGGATCCTCGTCGCGTCAAGGATCGTCAGCTCGCCGTCCTTATCCGCGTCGACCGCGACAATGAATTCATTGTCGGGTCTTTCGATCAGCTCAGCAATGATATTCTGTGCGCGGGTCGCGTCCATGATGGTGATTTCCTTATCGCTGTCATAGTCGCCGCGCATCGGCTCTGTCTGAGGCTCCTCTTTGAATTCCGCGTGAGCGGAGATCGCGCTGAACGCTTTGATCGTCAGTTCCGTACTCGAGAGATCGGAATCATCGGCGATTTCGTAATCACCCTCGATCTGCCACTTAACGAACGCATATCCGTAGGCAGGCACGGCGGTCAGCGTCACGGTATCATAGGCATATTCGGGCTGCAGGCTGTAATTGATGACCAGATACTTTTTGTCGGCGGATACGATGCCAGCGCCCTCAGCGATGTCCGCGGTACAGGGCTCTCTGGTGGGAGCGCCCGGCTCGATCGCTTCGTGCTCCAGCTCGGAGCGCGCCTCGTTCCAATCCGGTGTGATGCCCGCGATACGGATCGCGTCCTTGACGTCCTCGACAGTCAGACCCAGTTCCTTTGCGACATTCTCGATCAGCTGATGCTCTGTCAGACCGGAATACTCCTTCGCTGCTCCAAAGTTGTACAGCAGGAAATCCAGGAACAGGTCAAACGCGGTGAGACCCTTCGGGATACAGACGCCGGCTACCGTACCGATGGTGGTGACGATCATCTCGGGGCCGTTGACGGTGGGATCCTGCTTCTTCCAGTAGGCGGCCTTCGTTTTCTTATCGCTGTCGACGGGATTCTCCAAAATCGCGTCGTCCGCGCAGTAGGCAATGTCGCCGAAGCAGGCAGTGTCGAACAGAAGGTTATAGGTCTGCTCCATACCGTATTCGTTATAGAAGATCACGCCGTAATGCTTTGCGGGATCGAGCTTGATGCCGTTGGCGCCGAGATCATAGCTCCATACGCCGTCGTGATCCGGATCGGAACCGTACTCCTTTTTGGATAGCCATTCAAAGAACGAGCCTTTGCCGACCTCCCAGATATGGAAGCCGACATAAGCGGAATCTGTCCAGCCGGCGGAATTCGCATCAAAGCTGATCACGCTGCCCTCGGGCTGGGGATCGGGATCCTCATGCTCCTTCTCAAGCGTCGAGCTGTTGTATTTCCACGAGGAAGAAACGTCGGCTTTTTCCAGCGATTCTTTGACCTCGTCCGCTGTCAGGCCCAGATCCGCGCCGATATCATCGAGCAGTTTCTGATCGTCCTTCAGCGAGAAGGTGCGCGCGTTGTCGAGCGTTTTGACAAGGAAATCCTCAAACAGGGTCTGCGCTGTCATGCTCTTCGGAATACAGGTGCCGACCACGTTGCCGACCGAGCTGATGACCTTTTGCGGACCGTTGATCGTCGGATCCTGATGCTCCCAGAACGCGGGCAGCGTTTCCTTGGAGCTGTCCTCGGGATTCTCATAAACGTTATCAACATCACAGTAAGCGGTATCGCCGAGGCAGGTGGTGTCAAACAGCAGATTATAGGTCTGACCGCCCTTGTCGTTGTAGAAGATCACACCGTACTGTTTGCCGTCCTCCAGCGTGATGCCCTTTGCGGCAAAATCGAATTGCCAGACAAGGCTCGGCGTATCGATCACGATTTCGCCGTCATACTCGAGCACCCGGGTCCCGCGCTCTGCCTTTCCGCCCCAGTCGCTGAACGCAGCCGCGCCGATCTCCCAGATATGGAAGCCGATATACTTCGCGTCCGACCATCCTGCGGTCTCGGAGTCGAAATATATGACCGGCGTTTTCTGAGCTCCGTCACCGGTTTCCCGGGCAGGCTCTGCCGCGAAGGCGACCGATGCCGCCGCGAATACCAGAAGCACCGCCAGGATGACGGAGATCGTACGTTTGAACATAATAACTCCTCCTTTATATATTATGTACACTTATATTATAGCAAAGCGCCATCAAAATTCAATACAAAAGCATGAATTCTCCCTGCAATTTTATTCATGTATCCAAAATTCTGTCCACACCGCATTTTTTTGCTCCACAGCCGTTGATATGTGCTATAATTTCATGCGGAAAGGTATCGTCAAACGCAACTATCAAGTTATGTGATTTACCGTTAGGAGGTAACTATGTCAAACTGCGCAATCGTAGGCATCAACTGGGGCGATGAAGGCAAGGGCAGGATGGTCGATCTGATCTGTGCCGACTATGACGTCGTCGTTCGTTATCAGGGCGGCGGAAACGCCGGTCATACCGTCATCAACGACTACGGCAAATTTGCTCTGCATCTTCTGCCCTCCGGTATTTTTCACAAGGATGTCGTATCCGTGATCGGCAACGGCGTCGCCGTCGATCCGGAAAACCTGATCAAGGAGATCGAGTATGTCCGCGAAAAGGGGATCAAGCTGAATCCCGACAACCTGAAGATCAGCTCGCGCGCCTCTCTCCTTCTGCCGTGGCACAAGGAGCTGGACTGTCTGGAGGAGCAGCGCCTCGCCGATAAAAAATACGGCTCCACCAAACAGGGCATCGCGCCGTTTTACTCCGATAAGTACCAGAAAAAAACCGTCCTCGCGGGAGAGATACTGGACGAAAAAGCGTTTTTTGAGCATCTGATCCCGATCATGGAATGGAAAAACCTCACCCTCGAAAAGGTCTACGGCGCAAAGCCGACGACCGCAGAGGAGCTCAAGCAGTGGTATAACGATTACTGCATCAAGCTGATGCCCTATATCGGCGATCTCGAATACTTCTTTGACAATGCCAAGGACACCGACAAGGATGTGCTGTTCGAGGCACAGCTCGGCGCTCTGAGAGATATCGATTTCGGTATCCATCCCTACACGACCTCCTCCTCCACCATCGCCGCCTACGCGCCCATCGGCGCGGGACTTCCCTCCCTGCGGCTCGACAAGATCATCGGCGTCGTCAAGGCGTATTCCACCTGTGTCGGCGAAGGTCCGTTCACCAGCGAGTGGTTCGGCGAGGAAGCCGAAAAGCTCCGCGAGGCGGGCGGCGAGTTCGGCGCAAAGACCGGCAGACCCCGCCGCGTCGGTTCCTTCGACGTTGTCGCAACACGCTACGGCGTACGCATGCAGGGCGCGACCGAGATCGCTCTGACCAAGATGGACGTCCTCAGCTATATGGACAGGATCCCCGTCTGCACCAAATACAAGGTCGGCGACCGCACCACCGACAAATTCCCGTTCCCGAGCCTTCTCCCGAAGGCAGAGCCGGTCACCGAATATCTGCCCGGCTGGAAGACCGATATCTCCGGCGTCCGCCGCTTTGAGGATCTTCCCAAGGAAGCGCGGGACTACGTTCTCTATATCGAAAAGCAGATCGGCTGCTTCATCAAATACATCTCTGTCGGCGCCGAGCGCGACAGCATCATCATCCGTTAACGATCGTATGAAAAGGCTTTTGTCGGCACTGCTGACCGCAGTGATGCTGGCGTCGCTGTTCACGGCGTGCGGTTCAAACCAATCGTCAGACGCTGTCCGATCCCCAACGAATCATACGATCCAAACAGACAAAAGGCATCATATCCTTTACTTCAAAGATAAAGATAAATGCGATAAAGCCGTCGTCACCTTCTTCAACAGCGCCGACGGCAACAGTACGGACGTTGAAATGGAAAAGATCAAGGAGGATGACGATTCCTGCACCTTTTCCTGTGAGGGCGACACCGCCGTTTACAACATGGCGTATATCACCCACGGCGACAAAAAGACCAATGACTTTGCGTTCAACAATTGCGTCAGCGGCTGGAACAATTCCGAATACGGTTTTCTGCCGTATACAGAGGGCGAAGAAATCGATTATTTCCCGCATTATGAGCATTTCACCATCGATTGCAACGGCTATGACAAGAAGATCCATATCTGGACGCCCGACGGCTATGATCCGGACTCTGATGAACCGTATGCCAGCATCTATTTACTCGACGGTCAGGATGACGCCGTTATCGAAGAACCGGGATCAACGCCGAAGGACGTCATGAATATCCCCGAGCAGGTCAGAAGCATGACCGCGACGACCGGCTATCGGGCAATCATCATAGGCATCAGTACCTACGGCGATATGGTCAACTATTCGCGCGACGACGAGCTCATCCCCGACATCGGAGAAATGGCAGACAGCGAATACAGCGCCATGTCAAAAAGGACAGGCAATGATTTTGCCCGCTTTGTCGCCGAAACGCTCGTGCCGTATATCAGGCAGAACTACCACGTTTATTCCGACGCGCGGCACACCTCTGTGACCGGTGCGTCGCTCGGAGGACTGGAGGCGTTCTACATCGGCATGGAGTATCCGGATATTTTCGGTACCGTCGGCGCGCTGTCTCCGTCGTTCTGGACCTACGGCGACACCGCGTGGACGGAGTATCTGAAGCAAAAAGACTTTGAAAAGAATACGGCGTTTCTCTATATTTATTCCGGCGGCGGAGGCGATACCGATATGGACGGCGACGTCACCGCAATGGCGGAAAGGCTGAAAAAGATGGGATACCCGGAAGATAAACTGGCGTATGAATTCTATGAACCGGGCGGTCACCACGTGACCTTCTGGCGCAGATTCTTTTCGGAGTTCCTCGAAGCGACGGTGTTTCAGCGGATCGAACCGCTGCAGAAAAAATGAAAAAGAGAGGAAATCATATGAAAAACAATTATGTATCCCCCTTCTCCGCGCGCTACGCGTCGGACTATATGAGCGAGCTGTTCTCCGCCCAGACACGCATCGAGACCTGGCGCAGACTGTGGGTCGAGCTTGCCCGCGCCGAGAGCGAGCTGGGACTGCCGATCACCGAAGAGCAGGTCAAGGCGCTTGAGGACAATGTCGGCAGCATCGACTTTGATTACGCCGCCGAAAAGGAAAAGGAGTTCAAGCACGACGTCATGGCGCATATCCATGCCTACGGCGCTGTCGCTCCCGAAGCGGCAGGCATCATCCACCTCGGCGCGACCTCCTGCTACGTCACGGATAACGCGGACCTCGTCCTCTACCGCGACGCACTGCTTTACATCCGCGGCGAGCTGCTCAAGGTCATCGCGAACCTCGCCGATTTTGCAGAAAAATACAAGGCGATGCCCACACTCGGCTACACCCATTACCAGCCCGCCCAGCTGGTCACCGTCGGCAAGCGCGCCTCTTTATGGCTGCAGGATTTCGTCAGCGACCTCGACGAGATCGATTTCGCTCTGAAAAACGTCAAGTTCCTCGGCTGCCGCGGCACGACTGGTTCAGAAGCGAGCTTCGTCGAGCTGTTTGACGGCGACAGCGATAAGATCAGCGCGCTGAATCAGAAGATCGCCTCTGCCTTCGGCTTTCAAGAAATCTTCGACGTACAGGGTCAGACCTACCCGCGCAAGGTCGACGCCCGCATCCTCAACGCACTGTCCTCTATCGCTCAGTCCGCCCACAAATTCGCGACCGACATGCGTCTGCTGCAGCATGACCGCCAGCTGTTCGAGCCGTTCGGCAAAACACAGGTAGGCTCGTCCGCGATGCCCTACAAGCGCAATCCGATGATGTGCGAGCGCGTCTGTTCGCTGTCCCGCTATCTGATGGCGGACGCGCTGAACGCGCCGATGACCGTTTCCGTCCAGTGGATGGAGCGCACCCTTGACGACTCCGCAAACCGCCGCGTCTCACTGCCCGAGGGCTTCCTCTGCGCCGACGCGGTCCTGCGTCTGGTGCAGAAGGTCACTGCCGATATCGTGGTCAACACCCCCGTGATCGAAAAAGCAGTGCGCGAGTATCTGCCCTTTATCGCGACCGAGAACCTGATGATGGAGGGCGTCAAGCGCGGCGCAAGCCGTCAGGATCTCCATGAGATCATCCGTCAGTGCTCGATGAAGGCGATCGCCCGCATGGATAACGGCGAAGGCTGCGATCTGCTCGAGCAGCTTGCGGCGCATCCCGATTTTCCCCTGACGCTCGATGAGATGAACCGCGTGCTGAATCCCGCCGACTATATCGGCAGATGTCCCGAACAAGTGCAGGCGCTGTTAATTCCAAGGTCAACGGAAAGGATTATCTGTTCCTCAAGCGGGATATCGGTCAGCTTCACCTTTTCCTCAAATGAAAAAGAAAGAACCCAGTAGTTGTGTCTCTTCCTCAACGTTGGAACACATTCTTTTCTGCCCGAACAATGCTTGCGAATATAGGAAACATCTGTAATTAGTGGTTGAAAAATCGGAATAATTTTTCTCCATTTAGTGGCTGAAAATTTG
>ONAS01000062.1 GCA_900315815.1 uncultured Eubacteriales bacterium | reverse complement strand
ATTTTGAAGAGTCCGATCTGCTTTGTGTCACCGTCTTCGGTGAATGTGATGATTGCGGTTATCACTATCCCGCCACGCTGTATAATGTTGTATACAGCTATGACGAGGCATACTATCCGCTCGCGACTCTTCGCAGAGCTATGCTCAGTGAAGAGGGAAACGCAATATATCTGGACGGCGATCCCGACGAGGATACCTTGATCTTTATGGACGGCGTCATGGTACCTGATGATTGTATCGATATGACCTACGGCGTCATTTCGGATGAATTCCTTGCGACCGTCCCTGACGGAGATTACGAGGTAACGGTTCTCAACGGCGACAACTTCACCGTAATGACCGTCACAGTCACGGATCACAAAATGACCGCCATCAAGAATAAGAGCTTCTCCGATTTTGAAGAGATGAAATTCTTCGACTTTTATGATACCGTTGTAGAGTATTTCTCAGCCGGAGCAGATATCATTTACTGCAATCTAGACGAGATAGTGCCTCTGCTCGGCGACGTGGACGGCGACGGCGAAGTATCGATCATTGACGTGACATATATCCAAAGATGGCTCGTAAATATTCCCATCCCGTTTGAATTGAATAAATTCATTGCTGATTCCGACGGCGACGGCGACGTTACCATCGTCGATGCAACCATTATCCAGCGCTGGTTGGTGCATCTGAGTGTACCTGAGGGCATTGAGCAACCGGTATTGGTTGATCCCGAATAAACAGAAAAGAGGAAGCATTATGAAAAGAAAAATAATTCTGATCAGCTCGATCCTGATGCTTTGTATACTGTGTATTACTATGCTGACAGGCTGCGGTGATAACAAAAATGCAGCTGATACTTCTACCGAGGCACAGGCAACACAGAACAGCGAGACCACAGCGGTGACCGAAGCACAAGAACCGGAAACTCAAGCGCAGGCTGAAACAACCGCAAGCGCTGAAGGCTCACCTCTCATCGGCTCGTGGGAATATGAGGAAATAGCAGGCTTTACCTACACCTTCAACGCAAACGGGACCGGTACCTACGACGTCATGGGAGAAGTCATGAACTTTACCTATACCGACAATGGCAACTCAATCGAAATGCTGTACGAGGATATGGACGCTCCTTCAACATATGAGTATTCTATCAACGGCAATTCGCTGACTATCAAAGACAGCTTCGGTGAGGATGTCAAGTACGTCAAAAAATAATCGTCATCAAACATCAGTTGAACAGAAGCCATAAAACGGCGCCCCGACAGAGTTATTCCGTCGGGGCGTTGAACATGTAGTCGTTTTCAGCCTCGTTGATTTGAAGAATCCGTCAGCAAATATGTATCGAAAGAGAATGAAATAGTCTAATCAATCTGATAGGACATTTTGAAATTATTGAGGATACTTAGGCTTTATTTTCTTGACTTTCTTAAAACTTGTGGTATTGTGTTGTGCTTGAAGGAGCGTGATATGATGACCACATTAGAGAACTTCTACTTCGGGAATATCAATCCGAGCGAGTACAAACAGAGAAAGGATACAAAGAAAAAGCTGTCTGAGATGACAGGTTTGCTTGATGAGTTGAAAGAGCTTTTGACTACCGAGCAGCAGAAAGAAAAACTGGAACAGATAAACAACTGCCAGCTATCATTGATCGCACTATCGGAACGCGACGCCTATCTAGAGGGGTTCAAACTCGGCGTGAAGATAACAACAGAAATATATGCAGATACACAACAGCGGGGATGATGCGTTAGTCTCTCCGCTGTTCGATTTGTGAAACACACAGTAAAAATCTCTTCTTTCTGCTGAAAAGGCTCAAAACCGAAATCGAGCGATAGACACCCTTATGAGCGCGTTTTGCGGTTTGTGACATATTAGGGTAAACACTCGCCTAACATATAAACTCACGCCACAGGCGATTTGTGAGCGTTTGTGAAGTAGTTGAATCGGAATTTAAACTTTTTGTTTCAAACCTATTGACAGCAGCTTGTGAAAGTGTTATTATTACATTGTTAAAACATTCTGTTTCAAAGCGTTTGAAAGAAAGCCGGTGAGTTTATGGGTAAGAAAAGAACAGATAGATACAGCGGAATAGTTGAATACATCAATCAGTATTACGCCGAGAATATGCGCTATCCTTCCGTCAGAGATATCGTTGCGGGTACCGGCGTACCCCTCTCTTCCGTTCACCGTTATCTGAAAGAAATGAACGAAAACGGCGTGCTCCAATATGACGGTCGAAGAAGTATCAACACTTCCGAGATGGGTATGGAAAGCCCGTCAAGGTATATGAAAGTCCTCGGCTATGTTGAATGCGGCGAGGGTCAAGAGGAAGAAGAAACCGTTATCGAATATATCCGTATGCCGGAAAGTATCGTCGGCAAAGGAGAATTCTTCGCGCTGATTGCGAAGGGTGAATCCATGATCGAAGCAGGTATTTATCCCGGAGATTATGTTATCGTAAGAAAACAAAATACCGCTGACGTCGGCGATTATGTTGTCGCTCTTTATGAAGGTAAAAACAACTTAAAACTTTTGCAAAAGGAAGCCGACAGATTTATTCTTCGCTCCTGTAACGAAGATAAAGATGCCTACCCTGACATCTATCCTGAGGATTTACAGATACAGGGCATCGCGGTTTGCGTGACACATAAGCTTAAATAACACAACTGAATAAGAACGAATAAGTGAATCGTTGGTTAGTTAGAAGAAAAAGTCATCCCGCATCGGAGGTTTGTTCCGAGAAGGAATAGTCCCCGGCGCAGGATATTTTCATCTTAGTTAATTCGTACATATATTCTAAATTCTGATTCGTAATATGAATCTGAGAAAGGAGATTCAATGATAAAACATCTAAAAAAAGACATCGTCACAATCGCTGTGCGTCCCGGCTTTGTTATCATCCCGCGCGAGTTCTTTACGCTCAAGCTGAGCGCGAATGAATTCCGTATCTATATCATTTTGCTGACATATGAGGTTCGCAAAACGCATACTTGTTATCCGTCGTTGTCTACACTTTCGAAAGCAGCGGGAGTCTCGATAAAGACCGTAATGAAGTGTGTTCATCGGTTGGAGGAAAAGAGATTGATCAGCATCAAACATACAAAGATGTACGCGAAGGATGGTTCTGTTCTGAACGGCAATCTCGAGTATCATATCAACCCGATCTCGTGGGCTGTACGGTATCAGAACGAGAATAAGCTGATAGAATCCGAGAGAATTCAGAGGATCCCGTCGTGCTCAATACATTACAAAAGCTGTTGAATTATCGCAGTGATCGCCGTATAATATCAATAAACGATCCGACAAAGCGAAGCATACCTGCGTCAATCGCAGAGGATCGGAATAAGAGAGTCAAAAGCAGGTGATTCAATGACAATCGATACATGTACGGGTTTTTCCATGGCACAGGCAAATCAGGATTTCTCGCAGGTTGCAAAGGCCGCAGAAGAAAAAGGCGTTGCAATCATTTTCAAGGATCATCAACCGAAGTTCTATGTTGCGGATATTGAAAAGAGCGGATTTCCTTTTGAACTGAGTGAGGAAGAAAAAATCGAAATCGTCGCGAAGAGGATCCTGAAAAGATATCTTCCCGCGTTCAAGGAGTTGGCAAAATGATCAGGTTCAGCAGCGATATGGTCAAGCAGCTGCATCTCATGATGGCAGAGGCGACAGGCGGCAGTGTAGGCTTACGCGATGAAGGTCTTTTGGATTCGACGCTGGAATCCGCATTTGCGACCTTTGACGGGATCGAGCTCTATCCGACAACAGAAGAAAAGGCGGCAAGGCTGGCGTTCTCTTTGGTTTCAAACCATGCATTCGTCGACGGCAACAAGCGGGTCGGCGTCTTTGTCATGCTCTGCTTCCTCGAGCTAAACGGGATCCGTATCAACGCGGAAAGCGAGGACGTCATCCGTCTTGGTCTGGGCGTTGAGACGGCAGTATGAAATATGAAGAGATCCTCTCCTGGATCCGCGAACGAACAGAATGATCCGACATATGCAAGAAGGACTCGGGATTGATCCTGAGTCCTTTTCATTGTCGTTTGCTCTTTTGTCAGTCAGGGGTGACAGCGCAAGGATAACAGCGCAGAGCATAACCGTCAGTGTTTTTCCTGCTCCCGTGACAACCGATCGCGCAAAAATGATTGACAAAAGAAAAATGCGGTGATATAGTGAGGATGCAGCGTTTGCCAAACAGAATCCAACGGCAAACGGGAAAGGAGCATGAATATGATTGTAAGCGAGGTATTAACCGGCTAACTGAATATCGGCGCACATTTGCAGACGGCGGGACATTCTGCCCCTGTTTTTGCTGTGCCCTTTTATGAAACCTTTCGTGATTATGACTGCTCAGGCACACTCGGAAAGGGTGTGCTTTTTGTATGCTTTTTTCCGCCGCTGACAGACGCTGTTGATTACCCCAAGGCGCAATAAGGCGGGATCGGATGCAGCGTCACGTTGTTTTCACGGCATTGGTGTGACCGTTTTCAGTCAGCAAATCATCAAGAAACAGAAATAACTGAAATCGGAGGAACAAGCATTGAATATCAAGGATTACGGATTTGATTACCAGATCGATATCAACAATACGAGCGGTACACCGGCGCGGATCACCGCTGTTCATAAGGGTCGCTTCGGGATCGTATCGGACTGCGGCGAGGGCTTTGCTAAGCTCAAAGGAAAGGAATACTATTACGGGAATGAGATCTTCCCGACAACGGGCGACTTTGTCCTGATCGATCACAACAAGGACGGCGACAGCCGCATTATCAAAACACTGGAACGCAAAGCTTATTTTTCACGGCGCGACCCCGACAAAGGCAGAGGCGAACAGGCAGTCGCCGCGAACTTTGACACGGTTTTTATCATGCAGTCGCTGAATCACGACTTCAATCCCAAGCGGATGGAGCGATATCTGACCGCCGCCCGTCAGTCAAAGGCAGAGCCTGTGATCGTATTGACCAAGGCGGATCTGACCGACGACTATCTCCCCTATATTCTGGAAACGAGCCGCGTCGCGCAGGGCGTGAAGACCTGCGTCGTCAGCTCAAAAACCGGTTACGGTATGGAGGAGCTGTCGCCCTATCTGCAAAAAGGAAAAACGCTTGTGTTCTTAGGCTCGTCGGGCGTCGGCAAATCGAGCCTTGTCAACGCCCTCGCGGGTGAACAGATCATGGACGTCAACGGGATTCGCGAGGATGACAGCAAGGGAAGGCATACCACCACCCACCGTGAGCTGATCATGCTCAGCAGCGGCGTGATGATCATCGACACGCCCGGCATGCGCGAGCTCGGCATGTGGGACGTCACTGAGGGCTTGGGAGACGCCTTTTCAGACGTGGAAGAAATAGCGCGCGGATGCAGATTCCGCGATTGCAGGCATGAAAACGAACCCGGCTGTGCAGTGCGTGAAGCCATCGAAAACGGCACACTCGACGCAAGCCGCTTTGAAAGCTACAAAAAGATCAAGGCAGAGGCAAAATACAGCGTGGGCTCGGCCGATTACCGCAGACAGAAGGAACAGTTCTTCAGGAATATCGCGATCGGAGAAAGAAAAAAGCACAAGGATGTGTACTGATGAAAATCGCCGCCGGGCGGGATGATCTCCTGTCCTGCGGCGATTTCTGTTATTTAAAAATGATATTTCATCGATCGTCGCACCTCGCGCTTTTCGCTGAGTGATCAGTGCGATCCCCGGTCAGTGAAGTCGATTATTGCCGACCCCCATGCTCTTCTCCGCGGGCTCTATCTGAACACATTCCGATTGCGTATACGATGTCGTCCCTCATCTTTCCTTCATCAGCTTGTCATAAAGCCGATATCCTTTCTCTGACGTTAACTGTCAGGCAGCTGCTCCAATGCTTCGCGTACAGATTATCAGCGAATATGAGAAAAGCGGCCTCCCGACGGAAGCCGCTCTTGTTTGCGTAGTTATCTCGACCTGACGTCGTCGCCGCCCAAAAAGAACAGCGCGAGCGTACCGGGTCCTACATGCGAACCGGTCACCGGCTCATACATGACCGTCAGGATCTCCTTCGGCGGCTTTTTCTTATTCAACAGCTCCTCCAGCAGTTTTGCATCCTCCTCACAGTCCGCGTGGGCGATGCCCACCACCTGCTTTTCGGGCTCCAGCACCAGCTGATTGTACTTCTGCGCCAGTCCCTCGATCGCACGCTTTCTGCCGATGGTCTTGGCAAAGTTGACGATCTCGCCGTTTTCGTTGCCTTTCAGCAAAGGCTTGACGTGCAGCATATTGCCGACGATCGCGACCGAGCCTTTGACTCTGCCGGTCTTTTTCAGGTACATCAGATCGTCTACGGTGAATACCTGGTACATACGCTTCTTTTCCTTCTGGAGCGTTTTGAAGATCTCGCTCAGGCCCTTGCCCTCGTCGCGCATCTCCACCGCCTTGATGACAAAAACGCCTTCGCCGAGCGACGCGCTGAGCGTATCCACCAGCTTGATCTTGCGGTCGGGATACTTCGCCTTCAGCTCGATCTTTGCCATCTCCGCACAGTGATACGCGCCGCTGATACCCGATGACATACAGATCATCAGGATATCCTCGCCCTTTTCCAGATACGGCTCAAAGAAATGGATATAGGTGAACAGGTTGATCTGAGAGGTCTTGACGTCCGCGCCCAGACGCATGGCCTTATAGAATTTTTTTGCGTCAAAGCCCTCCGTATCGAGGCACGAATAGGGTTTGTCCTTGATGTAATAGGTAAACGGGACCACATCGATCTGATGCTCCCTGAGATATGCAGAAGGAAGATTTGCCGACGTATCGGTCAGAATCACAAAGCTCACGGAAATACCTCCAATCATTGTCTGTCAACAGCACTTTGCTGTATCTGCGAGCAATCCAACCTTGCTTGATTCTATCATAATCAGGTTTGGAAAAAATTACAATCTACAAAGCTGTTTTTGGACTCTATCCCCTTTCGCCCGCCTGTCTACCGCGCAAAATTTGTATTCTACTCACGGTAGAACCCACTGTTCATGCGGTTTTTGGGGATCATATGGCAAAAGCCGCCATTTATACCAACAATTGTGCGTTGCAGAATTACCTACCGATTTGCTATGATGAAAGCGAAGAATTCTTCAAAACAATCATCGAATGATCCGCTGTCCCAAACCCGACAGCGCAAAGGAGGCAACATGAAATCCATCCGTAAATTATCCGTTCTTATGCTCGCGCTGGTGATCCTGCTGAGCGCCGCTGTTCCCGCGGCCGCGGCGATCCCCGGACGCGTCATCATACACAAGACCTGCGGCGATGTACCGTCCGACAGCTGCGGCGTGACCGAACTGCTCTCGCAGTGCCGCGGCTGCAGTCCCTGCGTCGATCTCTGCGCCCTGCTGCGTCAGATCGGTGTTGATTGCTCCCGCAATACCTGCCGGGGCGCAAGCTGTGCGCTCCCCTCAGAGCCGCCCGCGGAGATCCCGACGACACCCGTGCCGTCTGAACAGCCGACAGAAGCTCCAAAGCCCATTCCGACCGAAGCGCCGACTCAGCCCCCGACTCAAAAGCCTCAGGCTCCCTCAGAATCCTCAGCACTTTCCGCCTATGAGCAGGAGGTCGTCGCACTGACCAATGAGTACCGCGCACAATACGGGCTCGCTCCCCTGACCGCAGACGTACGCCTGAGTGAGATCGCGCGGCTGAAATCGCAGGACATGCACGACAAGCGCTATTTTGACCACCATTCGCCCACCTACGGCACGCCGTTTGAGATGATGAACAGCTTCGGCGTCACCTACCGCACGGCGGGTGAGAACATCGCCATGGGTTACCGCACCGCAAAAAGCGTCGTGGAGGGCTGGATGAATTCCCCCGGTCACCGCGCCAACATCCTGAACAGCCGCTTCACGAGAATCGGCGTCGGTTATGTCGCCGACGGCAGCTACTGCACCCAGATGTTCATCGGCTGAGCATCAAATTCAAGTCATCAATAACTGATTGTAACCAATCGGAGGATCCACCGCGTCACAACGGTGGATTTTTCCTTTTTCGCATCAAAAACAGCCCTTATTTTTCCTCTCGGGAATTGTCAAAAATTGTCCCAATTGTCATTTTTCTACAAAAAAATTAAAAAGTTACAGCCTGTAACCACCCCAAATGTGAACAAATCTTGTACAAATTGTCCGTATTTATGAATAAATTTTAAATTTTGTTGTCATTTTAACTATATTTTTCACAAAAAGGTTGATGTTGGAATAATTCTCTGATATAATAATGACAGTTTTGTTACCAATGTGCTCTCAAAACATCACGCAGCCTGCTGATTTCTGATGTTCCGTGCACGAATTCCGATAAGGATCCGGTGCGTTTCAGGGCTGCAAATCGTTTTGCGGATTTCCGCAAAAATCAACGGAGGTTTTTATGAAAGCATTCAAAAAAGTATTATCCATTATTATGGTTGCTGCCGTGATCGCCAGCATCTGTGTCGTGACGACCCTGTCGTCCGGCGCGACCAGCACAGGCGCAGGTCTTGCCGAGTGGGCGCTCAACGCTTACTACGACGGCTGGAGTTACGTATGGGGCGGTTCCTCCCCCGGCGCAGTTGACTGCTCGGGTCTGATCTGGTCCTACTGCGGCGGCGACAGAACAAGCATGCTGTCCGACGCTCAGGACAACGGCAGAGACTGGGGCTATGTCAGCGACGGTATCCCCAGAGTTCACGGCTTAGGTCTCTCCCGTCCCGGTCATGTCGGCGTTTATATCGCTGACGGTATGGAAGTAGACGCACGCGGCTCCGATTACGGCGTATGCTACGAAGCGATCGGCGGCTACAACAATTGGGACTGCTGGTTCAAGCTCACCGCTGTCAGCTATCCCGAAAACGGCTGGGAGCAGTTCAACGGCAATTCCTATTATTATGAAAACGGCGAGTACATCGTAGACACCACCCGCACCATCGACGGTGTTACCTACTACTTCGATTCCACCGGCGCTTGCTCCACCAACGTTTCCGCAAGCTCCTCAAGCTCGAGCACCTCTTCCTCCTCGAACAGCACTAAGAGCTCTTCCTCGAACGACAACGGTCCCCTGAAAAACGGTTCTACCGGTTCCAAGGTCGAGAAGCTCCAGCAGCGTCTTCAGGAGCTGGGCTACTACAACGGCTCTGTTGACGGCGACTTCGGCGCTCTGACCGAGACCGCGTTCAAGCTCTTCCAGAAGACCGCCGGTCTTTATGAAGACGGTATCGCCGGCTCCGACGCCGACGTCCTCTACTCCGACGACGCTCCCTCCTATCAGCCTGAAGAAACCGTAAGCTTCAAGAAGAAGGCAGCCGAGGAGATCGCCGAAACCGGTGTTGAAGAAGATGCAGAAGAGGCAAATGACGCCGACCTCGCAGAGACCGGCGCTGAGGCTCCCGAAGAAGAGCCCGCCACCGAAGCAGCGACCGAAGCTGCCACCGAAGCGGCTGTCGAAGAGAACGCAGAGGCAGAGCTGTCCTACTCCCTCGGCGACTTCAACGACGAGATCGCTCTGATCCAGGAAAGACTTTCCGACCTCGGTTACCTCGAGGCTCAGCCTGACGGCGAGTACGGTTCTCAGACCGAGACCGCGGTCAAGGGCTTCCAGAAGGTCAACAAGCTCACCGAGACCGGTGTTGTCGACCAGACCACCTACGACTCGATCTTCTCCGATACAGCGGTCAAGATGCCCGCTCAGAATAAGACCAACGCGAAGAAAACGACCGGCACCGCAGTCAACACTCCCAAAACAGTGACTCCCGTGACCGTTCCGACCACCACTCCCAACACCGAGGTCGAGAAGAAGACCGTTCAGGTCACTTCCAAATCTCTCGCAGGCGTCACCAACTCTGTCGACATGCAGAAGAACGCAAAGACCACAAACTATGAGTTCATCCTGTGGCTTGCGATCATGATCGTTGTCATGCTGATCACCTTCACCATCGTCTTTACGGTAGAGAAGAAAAAGCATAAGGCGGCTGCCCGCACTAAAAGATACTACTGATCTTCATTGATCTTCATCTCTTAAAAAGTCAGCGTCCGAGAGGGCGCTGACTTTTTTGCAGTTCACCGCACAAAAAAATGAACCTTTCCCCTCTCTCCCGACTCTAATGATCAGAACCGCGATTCGAAAAACTGAGAAAGGAACCCCATCATGGAACAAAAACTGAAAAACGCTTTCAAGGAAACACCGTCGCGTTTCCGATACACGGTCAACTCTGCTGTCACAGAAGCGGCAGAGGCCGTCCCGCAGAAGCCGCGCATTTCAAAGGCCGCGAAAATCCTGCTCGCAACGATCCTGATACTTGCCCTCGTCCCCACAGCGATCTTCGGCGCAAGCAAGATCATCAACGGCATCAGCGCCGAAAAGGAAGGCAGTTACGGCGTCAGAATCATCGCGACCGCCGCCCCGGACGCCGTCTTCCCGGAATACATCAAAATGACCGTCAAAACGCCTGAGGGATTCGGCGTCGTCCCCAACACCGACGGCAGAAAATTCTATAACCTCAGTACCGAAAAGCCCTATACCGACGGTTTTACGATCGATCCGTTCCGTCCCAATACGAACGGCATTGCGGACATCGCCGACTATGCCGACAGTTATGAAGAAACTACGATCGCCGGTCACACCGCCTACAAGATCATTTCCACGGCAAGCCGCCGCTCATGGGAACGCATCTATGTTTACTATGAGGACGTCAACGTCATGGTGCTGATCTACTACAAGGACGTCACCGAAAAACAGCTGAACGACTTCATTGCCGGTATCACCGTCACCGAAGGCACCGCCGCCGATCATACCGATATCGGCAGTTATTACAATAATATCGAAAAGGAAGATGCCGCGGCAAGGTCGGGCTATGTCATCGACAATGAATACATCGAAAAGCCCCTCGACACCGAATTCACCTTTGCCTCCTGCGATGAAAACGGTATTTTCGTCAATGAACCGATCGTTTCCTGTAAGGTCACCGGTGTGCGGACGCTCGATAATATCAGCGAACTGGATCAAAACGGCTTCAACGACCTGTATCCGCGGGATCAGATGACGGATGAAAACGGAAATCTTCTGCCCCATACGCGCGAGGTCTGGCAATACGGCGATGGTATCACGACCGACGACAAGCTGCTCGACTCTGCCGAAGTCGATCAGAAGCTCCTGCTGGTCGATTTCAGCTATACCAACCTGACCGATAAGGATATGGATGTTTACATTCCGTGGCGCCTGAGCGCGATGGTCAAGGACGAGTCAGATCAATACCGGCAAGCAGAGATCTTTGACAAGGAAGCGAACATCGCCATCGACGAGTATTGTTCCTCCGAGCTGTGCTACATGAGCTGTCACGGCGAGGGAAAGAGCTACTACTCCCCTGCCCTTGCCGCCAATGAAACCAAAACGATCACCATCGGATTCACTGTCGATGCGGATATGCTGGATAAATTCTATCTCATCGAATGTCCGTCCGCCGACAACGTCTGCACCCCCGACTATCCCACCCGAAATCCGTACACCTATTTCCTGATGAAGGTGCTGTGATATGATCGATAACCACAGCTTTGAGCTGATGACAGCAGCGCAGACGGACACCCTCTACCGTGTGTCGATGTCCATGCTCAAAAATGAACACGACGCACAGGACGCGGTGCATGACGCGATCCTGATCGCTTATCAGAATCGCCGCAGACTTCGTCAGGAGCAATACTTCGGGACATGGCTGACGCGGATACTGATCAATGTCTGCAAAAAGCAGTTGAGACAGCGCAAACGCATCGCCGCCATAGAAGCTCTCCCCGATATCACGTTGCGCGATAATCCCTATCAAAGCATCGAGATCGCGGAAGCCGTAGACAGCCTGCCCGAAAAGATACGCCTGACCGTAATCCTGCATTACGTTGAGGATTATTCTGTCAAAGAAATAAAACAGATCCTCGGCATTCCAGAGGGCACTGTCAAAAGCCGTCTGAACAAAGGCAGGACTCTATTGAAGGACCTTCTGAAATAGTAGCCGCAGCGCAAAAAAGCTCCCGAGCCGTCAATGACTCGGGAGCTTTTGATGTACGATATCTTTGTAACAGTGCGCCTTATTCCTCTGCGGGGATGTCGCCGGTGCAGTGCGGGCACTTGGTCGCAGCGATGTTGACCTCTTCACAGCAGTGCGGGCACTTCTTGGTGGTGGGCTCTGCCTCGGGCTCGGGCTTCTTGCCGACAGCCATCAGCTTGTTGATACCCTTGACGATCAGGAAGATAACGAGCGCCATGATCAGGAAGTTGATGATAGCGGTGATGAACTTGCCGTACATCAGCGTCGCGCCGTTGATGTTGACAGACAGCGTATCGAAATTTGCCTTAAAGATACTGCCGATCAACGGAGAAAGGATATCGTCGGTCAGCGAGGTGACGATCGCGCCGAACGCCGCGCCGATGATAACGCCGACTGCAAGATCGAGCACGTTACCGCGCATGACGAATGCTTTGAATTCGCCGAAAAACTTTTTCATAATTCTACACTCCTTTATTTCTTTATCGGAATCATCCGATTGAGTCCCATTTCCCGGGCGTGCTTACAGTGTCACCTTGTGGAACACCTTTTTGCCCTTTTTGATGATGACATGTCCCTTTTCAAAGGCGTCCTTTGTGATCTTATGGAACATATCGGTCACCTTGACGTCGTCGACCGCAACGCCGCCCTGCTGGATCAGCCGCTTGCCCTCGCCCTTGGAGGGGATCAGCCCCGCCTTGAGCATCAGGTCGAGGATCGCGATCCCGCCGTCGGTGAAATCGTCCTCGCTGAGTACGGTGGTCGGCATATTGTCGGTATTCGCGCCGGTGGAGAACAGCGCTCTCGCGCCCTCCTGCGCCTTGTTTGCCTCTTCCTCGCCGTGGATCATCTTGGTCAGCTCAAAGGCAAGGACTTCCTTCGCCTTGTTGATCTCGGAGCCTTCCAGCTTCGCAAGCTCTTCGATCTCCTCCAGCGACAGGAAGGTCAGCATCTTCAGACACTTGACGACATCAGCGTCGTCGACGTTTCTCCAGTACTGGTAGAAGTCGAACGGAGAGGTCTTTTCCGCGTCGAGCCATACAGCGCCCTTCTGGGTCTTGCCCATCTTTTTGCCCTCGCTGTTCAGCAGCAGATTGATGGTCATCGCGTAGGCGTCCTTGCCCAGCTTTTTGCGGATCAGCTCCGTACCGCCGAGCATGTTGCTCCACTGGTCGTCGCCGCCGAACTGCATATTGCAGCCGTATTTCTGATACAG
>ONAS01000034.1 GCA_900315815.1 uncultured Eubacteriales bacterium | reverse complement strand
GCTGTCGTCAGGATCGTCCAGATATACCTTACACCCGGTGAATTCGCCGACGTTCGTCAGGCCTGTTTCATCGGCCTTGAAAGGATCCTTGGAATAGTAGGTGCCGTCGTCGGTATATTCGATCCCCAGCTGTATTGAGGAAAGATTCGGCGTCTTCTGCTTTTCTTGCTCGGTACAGTTGTTTCTGGTACATCTGCGGATACGGAAATACAACTGCTCTTCAGAATCGTATTCCGGATCGCCCCACTGTCCCCATCTGTTGCCGAGAGGATCGATCGTTTTATTATTCCTGGTCTTGCCGCACAAGAAGCACCTTTCTCCTTCGACACCCGCCTTGGTACAGGTAGCGGGATGCACATAGTCATTCCACACGTGACCGGGATGAGGATCGCCTCCTCCTTCTCCGCCGCCGTGCGTGATATAGTAGATCATGATCGCTGCGGCAACAGACACAGCGGCGACCAGAGCCACGACGCCTACCGTTGCCAGGAAGGTTTTCAGTCCGATATCTGCCACGATCGCAACCAGGGTACCTGCAATCAATCCGCCGGCGGCAACTGTTTCTCCGCCGTTAAGGTATGAGGATAATCTTGTGTCGAGCAGGCAGATGGTGTTATACAAGCTCTTTCCCGACGGATCTTTCTCTTCATAATTAGCGGGGATCCGGATGAGGTAATTTGTCGTGCCTTCGAAGCGTTCGATGATAAGTCCGCAGTCAGTACACTCATAGACATGTATCGTTGTCGTGGTCGACCCCTGTTCCCATGCGACGCTTGTATCCAGACAGTGATTGTCTACTGCCATTCTGTACTCAAACTCTTCAAAGGTATGACCGGGCGCGGCGATCTCGGCGGTCTCAGTCGCGCCGCATGCGGAGCAGGTACGCTTGTTTTTGCCGGGAGCCCGGCAGTACGGGTCAGAGACCTTTGTCCACTCGCCCCATGTATGCAATGCGGGAGGGTAAACCGTTTCCGAATCCAGCTTGGTATCCGTATAGCTCTTGCCGTTGCTGTCGACAGCGACAGCGGTATAGAAGGGGTGACCCGTCTGCGTACAGTCGAGCGGCTTTCGCTCGGATGTGACATCGGCGCTGATTTCCACCTGATACGGATTGCCTGTCACAAGGGAATTATCCGTCGCGGTCAGGGTCAGCTTCGCGGTATAGGTATTGCCGCTTTTCTCCCAATTCCATACAGGATCGGAGTACGTGACAGAGAACGGCACAAATGTGCGCAGAGTATCTTCGGCAAGACTTTGCACGCTTGTACCGGAATAGCCGTAAACCTTGAGATCATCGGCAGAATTCTCAAACACATCCGAAGAATATGCAAAAGTCTCCTGTGCGAATATCCTGATCTCTTTGAGCTGTCCGCAATTTGCGAACGCCTTGTCGCCGATGATCTTCAAGCCCATGCCGATATTGACTTTTTCAAGTGCGGAACAGCCGTCAAAGGCATTCTTGCCGATCGATTCGACTCTGTCGCCGATGGTGATTTCTTCCAGCGCTGTGCTATCTGCGAACGCGCCTTCGGCGATCCCCTTTACGGGAAGCTCGTTATATGTCGTCGGGATATAGGTCGAGGTATCGTCGCCGTTGAATTTTTTGATCAGATAATAGTTTTGTTCGGGATGTTCCGCATTCTCGCCAAGCTCATACGCATAGTACGGGATGATGATCTCGTCCCATGTGACCTCTTCGGTCATCGCCTCATCCTTAAAGTACCGCGAGAAGCCGTCGGCTGTCCTGATCCAGACTTCGATATTGCCGTCCTCAAAGTCATGCGGATCCTTTTTGGCGATGTGCCCTTTTGTATATGTTTTTGTATCTGTATATGTTTGACCATTGAAGATGACGGTCGCCGTAACGGTCACGCTGCTCTCAGAGGTGCTTTGTGAAATATCCGCGTTCACGGTATGCTGATGACCGCAGGCAGAGCAGGTGAACGCCGCCTGAGCCTCTGTCCAGTCATCGTTCCATGTCCAATCGGGAGTGCCGAAGGTGTGCGGTGTGACGTCCAGCATGCGGGTCTTTCGGTCGGTGAGCTTCTCACCGTCCAGTGTGGCGGCCGCTTCATATTTGATCCAGCCTTTTTCGGTACAGGTGGATGCCTTCCTGCCGATTTCACTGACTGCAGCGACAGTACTCAGTGTCTCTTCACAATATTTGCACTTCTTTGATACCGAAGCAGCTGTGCCGTCATCCGACCATGTCCATACGGGATCGCCGTATATATGTTCAAGAGGGATAAATTTTTTGTAGTGATACTTCGCGTATGTTTCGAAGCCGGTAGCGTGATAGCCATACAAGGTCAATGTTTCATCATCGCAGCCATCGAACGCCCTTGCATCGACCGACAGATGTTCCTGTCTGGATTTAACATTCACGATTGAAAGATCCGTGCAGTTGCTGAACGCGTAGTCCATGATCCATGTGAGGCCGGTGCCGATATAGACATGGTGAAGCGAAGTACAGTTTTCAAAGGCATAACCGCGGATCTGGGAGATGTTGTCGCCGATCGTGAGATAGATAATCCTTGTGTTATCGCGGAAAGCTCCGACGTCTATGGCTGAGAAGCTATGTCCGCGGTAAGAAGCAACAGGATAGTTTTGAGGGATCACATCGGGTACACTGATCTCGTAATCCGTTCCGTTATACGCTGACAGTGTGTATTCGCCGTTGAAGTAACTGAACGTGAAGTAAGGCACGTACAGCGCTTCTTCGCCCAGCTCATGGCTGCCGTCCGCAAAATCAAAGTTCTTGCCGCAGACCGAGCAGTGCCAATGTTCGACGGTTCCGTTATCTGATACTGTCGGAACAGTCGCATCTTCATGTTTCAGATCATGCGGGCCGTAATAATCCCGTGTAACTTCGGTCTCAAAGCGTTGCCCGTCATATGTCACTTCAAAGGTATACTTCTTCTGACCTGCCTGTGCGCATGTTGCTTCTTTGACGATCGATTCGCCGGTCTTATCTGCTTTTTGCAGTGTTGCAAAAAAGCAATCGCGGTCACGGCACCAAAGGAGCGCATAAACATTATCGAGGTTTTCCGTGTTCCAGTTTTTTACATATAACTCATGCGTATGACCGGATTCGTAGGTAGTTTGATAGGTCACGCCGTCATATACAGCGGTCGCGGTATAGACGTCTTTTCCTGTGGCGCTGATATAGTTCTTTGTCACAACAGCATTTATCGTTTCGTCAACATCGCCGCCGGAACAGATGATCCGCATCGTCGCGCTCATATGATCATCAGACCAGTTCCACGCGGTCGTATAGGAATGATCTCCGTAGTGGACGAAGCGGATATTGTTCTTTACCGCGTACGCCTGCGCCGTTGAACCGACATAACCCTTGATCGTGAGATTCTCACCGACCACAGCATTGTCATTCAATACAATATCGGGATTTTCAAAGCAAACCGTCGTATTGTAAGACTTGGTATCGATGGCATTGCTTTCCAGCGTGGACAAGCCGCCGCGAGCGGCGTCATATGTGATCGTCAGCGTTTTTAGCTCCGGACAATCTGTAATGAAGGAGGACGAAAGGCTTGTCAGACTGTGCGGAAGGGTCAGCTCCTTGATTCCGGAGCCGTCAAACGCCTGTTTTCTTATTTCCACAACGCTATCCGGAAGCGAGAGCTCTTCCAGAGCGAAACAATCCCTGAACGCATGATCGCCGATATTTTTGACGGAAGAAGGTATCGTAACCTAGGTGAGCTGTCGGCATTTTTCAAATATTCTGACGCCCAGTACGGGAATACCTTCGCCGATCTGAACATCGGTGAAATCTTTCTCTCTGAAGGCATAAGGGTAGAAGCCCATGACCTGATATCCGTCTAAAGAGTTCGGGATATAAATATCGGTCTCGGAACCGGTATAGCCGGTGATATATGCAAAGATATCCGAGCCTCTGCTCACTACTTTGTATGTGAAATCGGAAACAGACATCACACGGTAACCGTTTTCCTTGAACCATTGCACAGCGTCGGGGTTATGATCGCATAAGACGGAAGTCGTTTTCGGGAAACAGTTCACACCGAATTCTGTCACATCCGAAGGTATCACGACCGATTCGAGCGAAGTGCAGTTCCAGAAAGCATACTCGCCGATATCTTCCAGGGTTTTCGGCAGGGTGATGCTGCGCAGAGAGCGGCAGTCAAAAAACGCGTAATCGCCGACGGTCTCCGCTTTTTCCGGCATGACGACCTCTGTCAGCTTGAAAGCGCCCATGAAGGTTTTGTCAACGATCTCGGTCTGATTGGCGGGCATGCTGACGTATGTGAGGTTACTGCGGTCAAATTCATCGCTGAGCTTGAGCGTCAGCGTGTCGGGATAGGTCAGCTCAGTGATGATCTTGCCGTTGAAGGCGTCATCAGATACCTGATACACATCCGTCCCGTCGATTTCGGCAGGCACGCTGACCTCGGTATCGGTCCCCAGATACTCGGAAACGGTAAGCACCTTCGGATCATACTCAGACCCGGAAGGATTCGGGGAGAGGTAGTATTTCCATTTGCCGTCCTGCGAGATCTGATACGCGATCGCGCTGACAGAAAACGGTGCACATGTGGTGATCGAAAAGATCATTGCCAGCGTGAGGAACAAGCTGACAGTTCTGAAATAGAAGCGTTTCATACTTTTCTCCATCTTTCACATAGTTTTTCGATTATATTATACACCAACACGATTACAAAAGTGTTACAAAAAAAGCAATTTCAGAAGATATTTTCAAAAATATATCCATTTCCCCCGGATGCTGCATATTTTGGGATCCGTTTGTCAGAAAAGCAGACATGATGCCGTTGCTTTCTGCGGATGTTTTTCTCGGTCCCGCTGAACAGCAAAACATCTCCTCAGCCCTCAGGGCCGAAGAGATGTGATATGCTTCACTTATGACAGATTCCTGCACGAATCGAAAGCGCACGGATAGCGATTCTCTCAGTCGGTCTGTTCCCTGAGCGCGCCGCAGCGTTCGCAACGTCCGTTGATCCAATAATGTCCCCATCTCCGGCATTCCCGGATGATCTCTTCACGGGTGACATGATTGCCGTACCACCCGCCGTCGATCACTGTGCCGGTATCGGAATAATACCGTTCCTCGTAACCGCAGCGAATGCAGATGGCATGAGCGACCTTGCCGGATGCGGCAAAGGTACCGTCGTCATCATCGATAAAGAAGTGTTCACACCTGCCGCAGATCGTACAGCGGCATTTTTCATCAAGGTGTTCCGAGCAGATATGATCCGGCTTGTTCATATTTTCAACTCCCAGATTAAATAATCATGATCTATTCGGTGCGCGGCTTTTCGGATCGCTTCAAAGCGAAAGCGGTAAAAAGCATGCGCTCCGATCCGGCTGACGGTGCCGGGAACCCGAATCCTTTCAGGACCCGATCGGGAAAATGCGTAACCGCGTATGACTTTCAGCCCCGGAGGAAGGGTAATGCTCTTAAGATTCACGCAGTTGCAAAAAGCGCTGAAACCGATTTCCTCAACGCCGTCAGGCGGCCGAACGTGTTCAAGGTCGCTGTTATTACGGAATGGATCTGAGCCGATCACCTTCACGCCGTCGGGCGCCGTTAGGTTTTATCCCGCCTTGCGTGCGGATCAAGGATAACATCGGTTCTGTCTTTGTTATACAGAACGCCGTCGACGGTCGCTAACATGGGGTTATCATTATCGACCTCGATGCTTTGCAGCCCCTCGCAGGACAAAAACGGCGTGATGCCGATCTCGATCGTCGAAGCCGGGAACGTGATACTCTGCATGCTTATACATCTGAAAAACGCTCTCTCGCCGATACTGTGCGGCTTATTGGGCAGTGTGATCTCGCGGAGCCTTTCACATTCACAAAATGCCGCGACGCCGATTTCGGTCACGGTTTGGGGAATGTTGATTTTCTCCATGTTTTGGCATAGTTCAAACGCGCTGTCGCCGATACGCTTCAGTCCGTTGGGAAGAACGATGCTTTTGATATTGGTGCAGCCGGAGTGTCCGAAAGCCATGTCACCGATCTCCTTTACTCGGCGGGGGACCTCAACGTTTTCCTCCTCGCCCCAATAACCGGTCAAGATCCCATTCTCTATGGTAAAGCAATCGTCTCTCATTTTTTCACATCCAGTTATCACATTATCACACGATAAATCGAAAGCGGTCACTTTATAGATACTATACCGCATCGTATTCAAAAACTCAATATGGCAATCAAAAATAATTGCTTTACAGCGGGACGGTGCTGACGGAACGCGCCTGCCGCGGCGTTGCGTCAGAACAACCATCCGTAACGAAAGCAGTCCGCCGGGTCATCCGCGGCGATCTGCTCTTACATCTGTGTTCATTTTTTATCAGATCTCTTCCGCGATCAGCTATGCTTTCGCATATATTCAGCGGTTTTGTGAAGCGTATCCCAGCGGTATATCTGCTCGAGATGCCCCTCAAAATCCAGACCGTATCTGCGCCGCATGCGCGTGAACTGTTCTTTCAGCTCAGCCTGTCGGGTAAGGCTCGGATCCCGCAGATAATCGTCGAAGCTCAGCTGCTTCTCGTATTCTGTCGACAGATTATAGATGCCCGCGCCGATCAGTCGGATAGGGCGCTTATCCACCTGTTCAAAAAGCTGTACCGCTTCCTTGTAGATCTCGATCGCGGAATCACACGACGCTGTTGTCTTGGAGCGGGTGATGCTTTTCATATCCGCATAGGTGATTTTCAGAGTCACGCCTTTTCCGTATAGACCGTAACGCTTTGCGCGGTGTTCCACACACAGCGCGAGCAGAAAAAGCACATCCCTCAACAGGACTTCATTGGTGACGTCCTCCTGAAAGGTCAGCTCCCGGCTGATGGATTTCGCGTTCTGCGGCAGATACGGTTCCACCTTTCGGTGATCGATGCCGAAGGAAAGCTGTGTCAGCCAATGCCCCTGCTTGCCGAGCAATCGGATGACCTCCTCCTGCTTTTCCTGAACATCGCGGACGGTGCGGATGCCTGCGGCGTACAGCTTCTCTGCGGTTTTTTCGCCCACCGTATAGAGAGCGCGTACATCGCGGCCGATCATCAGTTCCACAAAAGCCTTTTCGTCGGGTATCTCAAAGTAACCGTCGGGCTTTTTCTCCTCGCTGGCGGTTTTCGCCGCCGTTTTGGAATACGCGACGCCGACAGAACAGGTGAGCCCCAGCTCGTCGAGCGTCCGCCGCTTGATGATACGCGCGATCTCACGTGCGCCGTCAAAGGTCACGGCATGCTTGGTAACGTCAAGATAGGCTTCGTCCAGCGCCACATACTCCGAGGCTTCGGCGTAAGTGTTCCAGATCTCGTGGAGCTGTTCCGACACCGCTCTGTACTTGTCAAAGTTCGGGTGCATATAGATCCCGTTGGGACAGCGGCGATACGCCTCCTTGATGTTCATCGCAGAGTGAACGCCGTATTTTCTCGCTTCATAACTGCAGGTGGCGACCACGCCGCGTTCACTCGGCAGTGAACCGATGATCAGCGGCTTGCCGCGAAGGGTCGGATCATCGCGCGTTTCTACAGAAGCGTAGAACGCGTCCATATCCACATGAATGATGATCTGATCCATACTGTCGCCTCCTTTGCCGTTCATATCACACAGCCTGTTTTTCGTTTCATCATCGGGACTCTGACATTTCATCGGTGATCGGTTCTCGTCATAGTATTCCTTTTTGCCGTTCCGATGATTCAGCTTATCATCCGTAATTCAGAGTCGAACATATTGCTCTATATCATATTCCTCGTCGATCACGATGCAGTCAAGCCCGAATTGTTTGCAATTCTGAAGATAATACCGATTCTCCCGCCTGACAAATTCAATGGTAAAATCATCATCGGCGAGTCTCTTTTCGATCGAGTTTTCATATCGGACGATCTCATCAAAATGATTGTCGATATAATTCTCGCTCATCACCAGACAGATAAATCTGATCTGAGTCAGGTACTCTTTCTCAAAGCTGTCCTGCCAGTCAAACGGGATATAGCATCCTTCGACGATAAGGTTCTGATCGTTCTCGATCGCTGTTTTGATCATCTCTTTCACGATAGACCACAAGTATTCTGTCAACTGATCGTCATAGACGGTAAGCTCGGTTTGTCCGCTTCTGATGAGTCCCATTTTCAGGTGATCGATGGATAGATAAGGAAACTTGTATGTTTCAAGCATTTTTTGCGCAAGCAAGGTCTTGCCGGTGTGCGAAGCACCTGTTATCAATACGATCATATTCCACCTCCGAATTCCGATTCAACTCACTGAAAGAACAGCGCTTTGCCGGCGTTCGCTGCCCGACATTTCTGCGGCAAAGCCGCCGATCATTGTTCCGTGATCGCCGATTATCTTTCTCTCATTTGATCAGGAATGTATTTTTCCGTGATTCTAATGCGTAACGATCTCGATCAGCGGGTGACTGTTTGCTTCGATCCTTTTGCTTTGCGTACGGGGAATCATTAAAGTATCCGATCATCATCGGAAACCACAATTCATGCCCGCTGTCATCCGATCGTTCTTTTCTGATGAACTCTATGCTGTCCTTTACATCCTCGGTCTTCAGATAGAGGATCCGATAATCCTTTCCTGCCGGCGCGTTGCGAATAAGCCTGTAAAATTCTGTGATTTCGTGATTCGAAAAGCACCTGAACAATATCATATCTTCGACGATGTTCTGAAACAGCGCACACTCGAATATCATATCGTCCTGATCCCAAGCCTTGAAGCACGAAAGGACGATCGCTTTGAAATCCTCGAATGAAACGCGGTTATTGTATATTTCATATTGCTCAAAATCCTTGTAGAATTCCCGGTTATCCGTGATGATCTTCGTGTAGCACACGACCCGCCGGTCTCCCTCACAAACGGTATTTTTCTCTCTTTGCCCGCGCAGGCCGGAATACTTGTCACGCATTTCCCCGAATGTCCGTATGTCCATGTAGGCGCACCACGCCAGCTCAGCAGGAGAATACGCGCCCTCCTCCACCGCTTTGTATGTCGGATATATTTCCGACAGCTTGTGAACAGCAGCGGTCTTGCCGCTCCCCTGCAATCCTTCAACAAAAAACCTCGTTGAAATAACCCCTTACAGCCAAACGCCGTCGACTTTACCCTTTCAGTTTCCATATTTTTTTCATTTGTATCCCAACATCAGGACAAGCTTCTGCCCGGGCGCAGGTCTGAGATGAAACGCGTCAATAAAGTTATCCTCTGTGATTTTTCTGAGTTCTGCCATTGTTTTCTCCTTATGGTCACATCGGTGCTTCGACCTCGATCGGATGATACCTGTTTATTTTCTTTCACATATCCTGACAGCTGCGGTATCGCCGAAGGTCTTGCCGATCTGTTTGCGGATGGCCTTTGTGACGCCGATGCTTCGGACGTATTCCATCCTCCCGGTGTCGTTTCGAATACCCGTATTCTATCACTATCCACATGATGTTTCAATACTGCGTTCGGGCAAAATATCCCAGAGGAATTATCCTTCCATATGTGATACAAAATCTTGTGCCAAAAAAGACAGCCTCTGCCGAAGCCGAGACTGTCAGCACCGATCCGATCGATCGGATCGCACATGATTGGAGTAATGCAATTAAATATATCGCACAATAATGCCCCTCACATTTGCACGGGACAACAAAGCTTTGGGGCTGTCGCACACTAAATACGACAGCCCCTATCAGTTATTCAGATCTACTTGTCATACCGAAAGCCGCATGATCGACAGCGGCTAAAGCAGGCTCTCGATCTCTCTCTTGATCCTTTCAAACACACTGTTAATCGTACCTTGTGAGATATCGCTGAGGAAATAACCATTCGGAGCGTCAGGATCGTTCGGATGCCCCGGTTGCAGAAAGATGCACTTGTTGGTATCATCCTTGCACCGATCCAAAATAACGGAAAGCTCATTCTGACAGTTCTTGTTCTCCTTTGTCCAGAAATTCCATAGGACCAGATAGAACCGACAGGTTTTATAGGCATCCAGCGATTTTTTCTGACCGAGGTTTCCGTCAAACAGATCCGGCACATATCGGTCATAGAGGATCCGGTCTTTTCCGTATTCCTCCGCCAGCTTGTTTACCAAAGCGTCAAGATTATCGATGTCGTTCCGGAGGCCGGACTGATCTTGGGACGAAACGGTATCATAATGCGCATAGGATACGCCGATCAGATAACTCGCACGTTTCCAATCAGACACAAAACCGTTCACCGTCTGAATGAGATCCGTCTTGCTTTTGACGATCATTTTGCTGATCCCGCTGAACTGGGAGCTCCACTGATTGCCGCCGATCCCGGCTTCATCAACTGCCCGGTTCCACTCATTCTCCGCCTCCTTAGATTCCAGGAGAAGGAGACAGTTTCTGAAGCGCTGCTGGCGCAGGACAAACAAGAACTCGGTGAGATTCTCACTGTGGACGATATCCTCGCGGCTGAGCAGCAGAACGATCGGATACTCAGCATATCGATTGCGGTTTTTTTCATCGATCAATCTGCGGCTCCACGGCAGCTCTTCAAAGTCGGGAAGCTCTGCCGCAGTGCGCAAAACCAACTCAGGCTGCTCATCATAAAGTATATTTTCAAAACGTTTTTCCAACCGGCTGCCGAAGATCGCAAGGAACCGCGGGGCCTCTGCATGCCGGGCCTCGATATAGCGCACAAGCGGGAAATGGCTGTGCTCGGTTCTGGTGAAGACGCCGCGCAGATCGGCAAGCATCTCTGTCAGGGCGGTGCCTCTGTCCAGCGGCGTATTGATTGCTTTTGCCAGAACAAAGGTAAAGAAAACATTATCCAGCAGCGCGTCCGCGCGGTATCTTTTTTTCGCATCACACATCTGGTCATATGAGAAATAGCTCGGAACGATCAGGATCTTAGCAGACGCAGCTCCCTCAAAAAACTCGGTGATCCTGCTGCTTGCTGTGTCGGAGTACAGTACACCTATATGCAGCTCGCACCCGCCCGACATCCAGATAATTTTACTTGCGTGGCCGTCTGAATAGATCGTGATATCATTCAGCGCTTTGATCCCGGAGATAGACTTGAGCGCCTTATACATGAGATCCAGCGCTTCTTCATCCGGCCGTTTCTCGTTTTCGCTCTCACCCCAGCTGGCGAGGGCGCGCAGCGTATCGATCTCCTGAGAAGAGACGTCTGAACCGAGGTCGTTCTCGATAATCTGCATGATCACCTCGATGCTTCCGACATTATTGCGGCGTTCTATCGCAGAGATCAGCTGCATCTGCTGTGAGGCTGTCAGGGTATTTTCGACCAGCTTATCGGGATGTGTCAGGTACAGATACTGGATCGGCGTCATCCCGCACTTGTCCGCAGCATTTTTCAGATTCAGAAGACGCTTTCTGTCCAGTCCGTGAACATGCTTGTTCGCCAGCTTGACAAGATCGCGCGACATTCCGTATTTGACGCGGGTATGAAGCTCATAGAGCCCCTTCAAGGTGTCGCCCGAGCAGACCGGTCTGGTATTGCCCGCCTGTTTCGCGGTCTCCATGCATCTGTAGATCGCGTTCAGATGAAAGCTCGCGACCTCTGCCAGACGTTCGATATCCCCGGCGATCAGCTTTGTGAAATTATGGAATCCCGTCTTGCTTCTGATCTGATAGACGGTCAGCCCCTGCGTCCAGTAGAAGAGTACGATCGCACGCATTGCTGCCTGGAGCATCACTCTTTCATCGCTCAGATTCGTTCTGTTCAGCAGCAGCCAAATATCGCTGCACTCCTCTCCCCGGGAATCGTTCACCTCATACCACAGCTGATACCTTTTTTCCCCGGTATCGTCTTCTTCATCCAGTATGGAATGCAGCTGATCCAAAACAGAAAACTTTGCCCGGTGCAGCTTTCCCATGTTCTGATCTCCCAGCGGATACATCACGTTGGATGATTCGGCGATCTCCTTATGGCGGCAGACATGATAAAGGATATCCAGCAAAAACCGATCGCTTTCAATATCCTCTTTGGTCAGATCCGCCGGGAATCCTCCGTTCTGATACCCGGCAAAGAAGTACCAGTATATCCACAAACAGGTATCCGTCGAAAACGCGAACGGCGCGATCCTTGTTCCGAAGTCCTCGATACCGTAAGTCACATCTGTCGAAGAACGGCGCCCCTGAGGCCCGCTTTTCGATGTGCGGCACGAAAGGTACGCATCATCCAGCTTATCCTGGATCTCATCTTCACGGATATCGGCGCTTCTGAATCTGCGCAGCAGACTGCTTTCGTAAAGCTTTTTGATATCGTCGAGCAAATACATCGTACTGTTTCTGGATGTAGTACCGGATCTGTTATGCAGCAAGCTCAGATAGTACGGCGCCAGTACAGCCGCATCCGCATCCGTCAGCGCAGAGGTCACCTCTTCACGATTATTGAAGCTTTCCCAGTAACGTTCCAGATCTGTACGTCGCTCCACAAACAGATACGTGGTTCCGATGCGGTTGCTCTGTCCGAGTCTTCCGGCACGACCGATATAGTTTCTGTATTCCTGCAGATTCAGCGGCATCATTTCACCCTGACCGCGGGGAACCTTGTTGCTCAGCATGATCATGGCGTCAAACGGCATATTGACGCCGACCGTCAGCGTCTCTGTCGCAACGATCACGCGCAAATTGGATTTTTGCTTGGAGAACTGCTCTTCGATCAGCTCGCGCAGCGTGGTGGAAATACCGGCGTGATGATATGCGATGCCGTACGGGATCAACTCGTCGATCAGCTTCGCCTGTCCCTCATCACGGTCACAGGTGCTCAGCATTTCGATGAATTCTTCGTCAAGCGCGATACGCACATCGTTCTGGAAGGGATACCACGAGGTGATATTATCCTTGAGGTACGATGCGATCTCCGACGCCTTCGACTGGGTTGATACAAACACCAGCAGTCTTGCATCGTCGGTCTTTTGATAAATCTTTGAGATCACGGACAGTAAAAGCTTGCGTTCCTTATCACTTCTTCGCCAATCGGACTGATAGTTGGGGACTTCAATTTTCTCCTCAATCCTTTCGGGACAGTAGCCCTCCTGAATGGAATCGGTATCCGCGGGAATCATGCGATACCAGCCGCTGCCGTTCAGCTCCAGAATATGTTCTTCCAGCGCAACAGGACGCGCAGAGGAAATGATCGGATTGCGGATATCGAGCCACCGGCATATATTCTCGGTGCTGCAGTCGCACGTCGCTAAACACATGATGCGGGTCTGCGGATATTTGCCGCGGACGATCTCCAGCGCCATCTCCAGCTTCGGACCGCGCTGTTCGGAGTTGAGGATCGACAGCTCGTCGACAACAAGCAGCCCGCAGTTTTCCATCACCCCGCTGTTGCCCTGACTGAGCATCGCAAAGAATTTTTCATAGACGATCACCGCGACCGAATATACGCCGTGAATAATGCGCTCGTCGTCTTCCATATAGTCGCCGCTGGAGCCGAACACATTTGTATCGAACTCGGCGATTCCGTGACCCATATCCTCCTTGAAATGCGCTGTACGTTCACGCACCATCGCCTTGAGGGGGACCAGTACGATCGCTTTTTGGTCATGCCTGAGCGTATCCAGGATGGCAAGCTCCGACACCAGCGTTTTTCCTGCTGAAGTAGCGCCCTGGATCATCAGATGATTGATTTTATTGTCTTCCCAATCGCGCCAGAAAGTCTGATCATCGATTACCCTCTTCTGAAATTTTGTCAGCGTCAGCTCAGCGTTCTCGGGAAGCCGTCTTTTCAGACGGCCTTCGATATTGTGAAGCATCGTTTCGATCCTTGTATTGCTCCAGTTTCTTTCCTTCGCGATCCTTTCAAAATCCTGTATCATGATGTTGCACCACCTTTTTTATCTACGAAAATGTCATTGAATCTGTCACGGAAAATCCCCGTGATTTCTTCACCCCACTGTGCGACGTCTTTTTGATACTGACGGCGCTGATCCAAGAAGTTGTTGCGCAGCTCCACGTTCGTCATATCGACCTTCGGCGGATTTTCAAAAAACTTGTAGCGAATAATCAGCGCACGCAGTTTTCTCGCGGAAATGGGATTGATCCGGGTCAGCGAAAACACCCCGATCAGTTCTTCGACTCTTGCAGAAGAAGGTAGCTTCTGCAGTTCTTCAAGGATCAAATCGGTGATCGTGGTATTTATGCCGTAATAGACAGAAATGAACAGCTTTTGCATCTGCGCTTTTTTCTCTTCGATCGCTTCCGCAAACTTCTTAGCGTCGATCTGCATCCTCTGATAGATATCGCGTTTTTTCTGATAGATCTTCAGCATCTGTGTCGGAAGGATCTCGCATCCGATCTCGATCAGATAGGCAATCTGTTCCGCGAGTTTATGGATCAAAGCGTAATGGATCCCGTATTCACGGTATAAGAACTTCGGCGACTCGCCTTCAGTCCACGCCAAAAGCGCTCCGAGAATATACAGGATACGGATGTTGACATCGTACTCCAGCCACTCGAAGGCGTCGGTTTCACAGTCGCTGTAATGCTTGACGCTGTCATATGCCATTTGGGTGCTGATGCGTGTTTCGGAGTCGCGAAACACGCTGGTCAATCCCGACTCAGCATGTCCGGTAGAGAGCAGTCTGTATAAAAAGTGCGCTTTGTTCGGCGTCAGGAAAACGCCGCTGACATACTCCTCGATCGCACTCATCAACTCCAGAAAGTCATCACGGCCGATGATATATCCGCGCATCTGTTTTCCGAAATCTGTCAGGCAGTACTTTTGGGTATCCTGTGTTCGTCGGCCGTGCAGTCTTGACTGAGGCAGCAGGTTCGGTTCGGCAACCAGCTCTTGGTCCTTCAAAAACAATATCGATTGTTCGATCTTTTTCAACAGCTCCTGATCGCTGACCATGCTGTTTTGCGGAATGCTGCTGATCGACGTTACGATCTGTTCCAGCGTAAGGCTGTCAGCGCTGCTTTCGGGAAGGATATTGATCAGGAAGAACGGCATGAACTGGCCGTCGTCTGTATGGAAAAGGCTGTAAAGCTTTTCGGGATGTGAGCCCTCCTCCTTGATCGTTTGCCAGTTTGAGGCTCTCTTCCCGTTTATCAGCGTATAGACATATCCCTTGATATCGGAGGCAGGCATGTCAGGGCGCAGACGTCCCGCTCTGCCCACATAATTGTTATATTCATTGAGCGAGAGGGGACGGACCTCCGACCCGTCATGCTTGATCAGATCGGCGACAATCACAACATCCACCGTGCTATTCACTCCGAACGCCAGAGTCTCGGTACTGCACACGATACGCATCTCACGGCTTTCCAGCAATTTGTCTTCCACATAGGTGCGAAGCTCGTTCGGAAGCGCCGCACTGTGAAATCCGATCCCGCTGGCAAACGCCTTGTAATAATCCTCGACCGCATTTTGATCAGTCTCATATTCCATGATGCCGAACAGATCGTCGGTTTCCAGTCCGCAGGTCTTCAAAAGCGTTTGTCTGCACTTCTCAACAGACTGCACTTCACCTAAATACTGTTTGAGTCCGCGATAAAGCAATCCGCATAGCTCCATCACGGCTGAACGGTCGTTCACAAAGATGAGGATCTGGTGATTGGACAGCAAATGCTCACGGCAGATATCCAGCAATATCTGATGGTAAGTACTTTTCACCTCTTCGGTAATGATCTTCACCTGAAAGGGGCATGGCTTTCCCGCCCGAGTACATACACGAGACCGATCGCTGCGGCACGGATCCACATAAGAACATAACTCGTCATTGATTAAGGGGCATGTCGCTCCCGGCGTCTCGTATTTTTGTTTCAGGATTTCAAAACGTTTTTGGGGTATCCTTCTCACCGGATACAGAAACGAACAGTCTCCCTCGACCGATAAGATGCCGGTATTGTCATACACTATCTGGGTTTCCTGAAGCTTGACAGGCCGCTTGTCCGCAATCACGGCAGTGAACTGATAGTTTTTGATATATGCGTTCCAATCATAAAACGGCGTGCCCAAGGCTATGATGCGGGGCTTATGCAGCCTGTTGCGCTGGTATTTCGCCCACGCAAGGATAAAATCGAGACGGATGCCGCGTTCGGGATTATTGATCAAGCCGATCTCATCCATCACCAAATAATCATATTGTGATAAAAACGAAACGTCTCTTGCGGCGTACTTATAGACTTTCTCCGAGATCACGACAGCGATATGCACCTGTGCTCTCTGGATCAGATCGTCATCCTGTCGGAATTCTCCGGTTGACTGTACGATCGTCAAGTTCCACCCCTCAAAGAAAGAAGTCATTTCTTTCTTCTTTTGCGCCGCCAGCGCCCGATACGGAACTATGAACAGCATTTTGGGATATTCCTTTATTTCTGCCGCCGCTTTTTCAAGTGAATACTGATAGAGCAGCAGCGGTATCAATGTTTTTCCGGACGAGGTTTCGCCGATAATAAACAGATCCTTTTTCTTGTCATAACAGTCCTCTGAACGAAACGCCTGTTCCTGAAGCTTTGTGAACGAGGAATAAGAATGTGCGTTTGCCAGCTTGCGAACTTCCTCATAATTTGACGGCATCTGATAATCCTCCTGCATTGAAAAAGTGCTCTTATGCCTGCTGAAACGATGGATTACGTGGATCTCAGACTATTTCAAGCAAATACTTACAATAAATTAAGTATAATATACCATATTATTTAAAAAATCTCAACGGTTTATCGAATGTTTTGTTTAGTTTTGTCAAAAAAGCAGGAACTCCGGCCCCGAACAAATCCGGTAAAAAGCACCGCTGAAATCCATTGCTTCAGCGGTGCTGCTCTATATTTTCTTCAGTAATTTCATATACCTTCCCTGCTCGTCCTCACCGATATAGATGATCTGATCAAAGCCTGCTTCTATATAGAGCTTTAACGCAGGATAGTTATCCAGATCGACGCCGATGGATATTTCGGCATAGCCCCGTGATTTTGCCTTTTCGGCAATGAAGTCAATCAGCTTTCTGCCGATACCCTGCCGTCTGTATTCCTTCTTTACAATAAGGAGTGATACGTAAATACGCCGATCGGGGATCGTATAATCAGCGTCGTTCATTTCCTTGACAAGACTGATCTCGCCGACAAACTCATTATCGATCGTGTAGATATATGTCGTCCGATTACCGGTCAACAGCTCATGATAAAACTGTTTTGCAAGATCACTTCGGCGCTGCATATCCCAGATATTATTACACTTGTTAAAATCAGTAATCTTGTTCCTCGCCATCAGGCGCAAGAACACCTTTAACATATCCATAATTAATTGGATAATAAATATCCCTGTGATGTGGATGATAACTACCAAGTGGTCTATCAACTGTTACTTTAACAATATCTCCAATCATTGATGGTTCCTCCGCAAATTCCGATTTATCTTTCTTAATTATAACAAACGAACTTTGCTTTGTCTATCACAAAACTCCGGACAGCGATCTGCCGTCCGGAGTTTTTGCAGCTTAAGTTATCTGTTTTATTCTTCTTATTTGAGTTTGCTGTATTCCTCATCGCCGACAGGTTCGCACCACTGAGTATTGCCGTTCACGGCGGGGATCTCGAGCGCTAAGTGCGAGAACCAGCTGTCCTTCGCCGCACCGTGCCAGTGCTTGACCTCGGCAGGGATGTTGATGATCGTGCCGGGCGTCATCTCAACGGGCTCTTTTCCCCACTCCTGATAATATCCGCGTCCGCCGACGCAGATCAGCATCTGACCGCCGCCCTTGTCGGCATGATGGATATGCCAGTTATTGCGGCATCCGGGCTCAAAGGTGACGTTATAAGTCGGCACCTGTTCAGTCGTCAGAGGCGCAAGATAGCTTTGTCCGACGAAATAATCGCCGTAGGGATTCGGCTCGCCTATGGGGAAGAATATCTCATTTTGGAATTTGTCCTTTTCGATCATGATGCTCTCCTTTCTCAGCGGACGCTGCGTCCCATCTGGTATGCTTCTTTGAATGCGGCAGTCGCTTTGACCTCGCCGGGCTGATACACACCGGTGCCGTAGATGATTCCCCTCTCTTTTGCGCCTTCTACGCAGTCGGCATAACCGCGGAAGCATTCGATCGTACGCTCCTGGGATGCACGCTCTTCATCCGCGCCGGTAACGATGTAATAGAACTCCTTGTCCCTGACCTCTGTCCACCGCGCAACGGTGCGGTCGATGACCGCCTTGAGCTGTGCGTCGATGGAATAGAAATAGACGGGGCTTGAGAGCACGATCACATCCGCGTCGATCATCTTTTGCAGGAGTTCGGGCATATCGTCCTTTTTTGCGCAGACGCCGCCTGACTTCTGGCAGTAATAGCAGCCGGTGCAGAAGCCGATCTTCTTTTCCGCTACACGGACTTTTTCTACATCATGCCCTGCTTCGATCGCGCCGCGCATGAATTCGTCGCAGAGAAGGTCGGAGTTGCCGCCCTTACGCGGGCTGCCGGATAATATCAAAATTTTTTTGCTCATAGTAAAGCCCTCCGCAATTATCGTTATTTCAAATATGTGCTGAAGAATGATTCGATCTTATCGAATGGGATCGCGTTTTTACCGCCGCCGTCATAGAGATCACAGTGGACCGCATCGGGGACGATGACCAGCTCTTTGTTATCTCCCTTAAGCAGTTTGAACGCGTCCTCGCTCATATATCTGGAATGTGCGTTTTCGCCGTGGACGAGCAATACCGCGCTTCTGATCTCCGAGGCATAGGTCAGGAGTCTTGTATTCATCAGCGAGGTCGACGCGGTCACGTTCCAGCCGTTGTTCGAGTTGAGCGAGCGCGGATGATAAGCGCGGACTCTGTAATACTGGGAATACTGCCTTACGAAATCGGGCGCGTCGGTGATACTCGGATCGATCGTGCCTCCGCCGAGCTTGTAGCTGCCGTTTCTGAAATCCTCAGTCCTTTGGTTATTGATCGCAACACGCGCCTTGTATCGTGATTCTTCGTTGTCCTGTTCATCAAAGTAACCGTTCCCGGCAACGCGGGACATATCATACATCGTGACGGCGACTGTCGCCTTGATGCGGGTGTCGATGCAGGCTGTCTGTAAAGCCATGCCGCCCCAGCCGCAAATGCCGATGATGCCGATGCGCTCGGGATCGACCTTTTCGTGACAGGAAAGGAAATCCACCGCCGCTTGAAAATCCTCCACGTTGATGTCCGGAGAATTCATATAACGGGGTTCACCTCCGCTCTCGCCGGTGAAGGACGGATCGAACGCGATCGTGAGGAAGCCTCGTTCAGCCATCGTCTGCGCATACAGACCGGAATGCTGTTCCTTGACAGCGCCGAATGCGCCGCAGACAGCTAAAGCCGGCAGCTTACCCTGTGCGTTCTTCGGAACATACAGATCCGCCGCGAGCGTGATGCCGAAATGATTCGCAAAGGTCACCTTGCTGTGCTCTACCTTATCGCTTTTCGGGAAGCACTTGTCCCATTCCTGTGTCAACACTAAATCGGTTATTTTCATCATGGTTATTTCCTCCTGTTATTGTCTGAATACTTTTGTTAAGAAATTATAGAAGCACTGGCGCCAGAAGTCGGGATCGTGCTCGTATCCTTCGACCAGATCGGTTCGGTTCTTGACGCCCATTTCGTTGAGGACGTCGCGGTAATAGAGGGTGCAGTCGACGTTCCAAGGGTCTTCGCTGCCTACTGTCAAGTAGAGATAGCAGGGCGTGTTGTCGGCGGTCGGCTGAGGGAATTCTTCCATATACGGCGTATTCCAGAAAGTTCCCTTGTAATAGTCAGTCGGGATAACGCCAGTGTCCGGGGCAAAGCTCGCGATCCAGCCGAACTCGTCCAGCCAAGTAAAGCCGATGCAGAGGGATTTTGCGCCGCCCTCGGACATACCGGCTACAGCGGTATCCCCGCGCTCTTTGCTGACCGGATAGGTCTTTTCGATAAACGGCATGAGGTCGGTATGGATCTCGGTGATCACCTTGTCATAGATAAATCTCAGTTCCTCGTCGGATTTTTCGTCTTTATCGGCGAGCTTGTCGGTATACATATCGAGGTTGACGATGATCATCGGCACGGTCAGCCCGTCATGGAGCATATTGCCGTAGAGCACGGTCAGATAGGAGTCGTCATCGATCTGACTGTCGTGGCTGCCTCCGAATCCGTGGACGACATACATGACAGGGTAAGTCTTGTTCTCGTTGTAGCCCGCGGGAAGGAGGACGTTGCACTGTTTGTTATCCTCTGCGATTGTAGAGTAGTAGGTCAGATCCTTGACGACAGTACCGTAATCCACGCCGTATTTCTTTTCAAAATAGCTGTCAGCGATATCGTAGCGGTTTTCTTCTTCATAAGGATCAAAGGTCGCAATGACGTCGAGGTCAGTCCCTGCGGTCGCGTCAACTGTTACAGGTTCGGGGATATAGGTGTTATGATGATCGTCGGTGCTGTCGCTTTTGCCGCACGCGTTCAGCATGATGCAGCATACAGCGATCAACAAAATGAAAGACAGCAATCTTTTTCTCATTTTATGCTCCTGTATTAAGGGTGATCGTGATGCTGCCGTTTGAAAGCAGTTCTGTCAGTTCCTCCGGCGTTTTGTCAGTGATATGACCGAGTCGTGTGTACGGCCATGTATTGGATAGCCGTACTGGGACAGCCACAGCTTGGAGGTGACGAAGATCTCTTCACGCGGGATACCGCTTTCGCGCACTGCCCTGCCGACCTCTTCCTCATTGAAATACGCCGTCGCCGTATCGATATGGCGATAGCCTGCGTCGAGCGCTTCTCTGACCGCCTTGTATGTACTGCCGTCGGCAGGGATGACCTGTTTATCCAAAGCTGCCCTGCGAAGGTATTCGCTGATGTTCATTCCTGCCTCAATAACCTTCTGCATGATCACAGCTTTTTCTTCTTTTGTCGCTCTGAATTTCATAATACAATTTCGATTTTCTTTCATAAAGCATACCTCCATTCGTCAATAGAATTCTTCAATAATTCCAGCAGAAAAAGAAAGGAAAGGGGTGTGGGTCTTGCCCGCATTTGCCTTTGTTCGGCGGCCAACGAAGGCCGTCGTAACACAAAGGCGAAACTGGCGATATACTCCAAGGTCCTACCCATATCTCACCTTCATCATAACAAGCGCTTCACCGTATTTCAGCAGAAAAAGAAACAAGTTAATTCTTTGAGAGAATTTTTAAGAATTCTTTGCTTCCTACCTATCATTGTACTCGCAACTTGTACGATAAGATGGACTTTGAACATCTATAATTCCGCTATAATTCCGTTAGAGAATAAAAACGCAGGCTTTTAGTACATAAATAAATCACCGCATACAGGATTGATGTCCTGTATGCGGTGCGTTGTTATGTGTGATTATTTGCTGATCGGCTTACCGATCTTATCGTTGGTAGGCAGACTTGCCAGCCACCTTTGAATATAGGTTGCGTCAATGATTGAGATCGAACCGTCTAAATCGGTATCGGCGACGTCTTCATTATACGCGAAGGTCGGGATGCTCGCGAGGTGGCGCTGGATACATGTCGCGTCGAGGATCGTAACCTCACCGTCTCCGTCCGCGTCGCCGAGGAGCACCTTGTCGCCGGTGTCGGGCTGGGTCGGCTGAGTGGGCTGAGTTGGATCGGTGGGCTGAGTTGTGTCGCCCTGAACCTCTGTCCAGCTGCCGTTGGAGTAAAGCGCGTTCTGATAAGACGGCATTGTGATATCGCCGGTCTGGTTAGCCTTATTGTCGCTGAACACGCACATATCATATGTTGCGGGGAAAGACGCGTAGTAGAGGTTGCCCTCGCCCTTGGTCATTGTGATGCCCGGCCAGGGCTTGTAAGCGTCATTGGAACCGGAATTCCAGACGTGGATGCAGGGAGTGGTGTAGTTCGCGCTCGAGTTGTCGAAGTAAACCGTGCGCATCGTGCCGGGATCGGGAGGCTCGGGGGTGTCAACTTTTTCGCCCTCGTATACCTTCCAGGTGGTCTTGTTGATGAGGATCTTGTCCTCGCCGCCGATCTCAAACCTTACGCCCTCGGCGGGATACTGCGCCTGACCGGAGCCGGCGTTGAATACTACAGCGCCCTCGTTGGCGAAGTCCTCGTCGACTTCATAGACGTAAAGACCGGTAGTGCTGTCAAATTCCATAGCCTCGCCGGGCCAAGCCTTGATGCTTACGGCGGAGTCGCCGTCGCCCTTGTAGACATAGATGTTGACGTTTGACCAGTTGTACTGGGTGTTGTCGAAGTAAACGTGCGTAACGGCGTTGGGATCCTTCTTCTTATAAGAGAAGGTCATCTCGGAGGTTTCCACGGCGTTGGTGGCTGTCATGGTGACGTCAAAGCTGGCGCCGACCTCGATGCCTTCGCCGATCTCGAAGGTCTGTCCGTCAACAACGCGGAAGGGTGTTCCGCCCGCGATGGATACCATTGCGTAGTCCGCGCCGCGCAGGCTTACGGTTACGGTCATGCTGTCGTAGAAAGCTCTTTTTTCGCTCTTGAGCGACATGTGGATGGTGGACTGCGGTCCCGAGATCAGGATAACGCCCTGAGGACCGGAGTTGAAGGTGGCGCAACCGTTGGTTACGACCGCAGTACTGCCGTCGTACTCGTTGGTGACGGTCTTGCCGCTCGCGAAGGTGGAGCCGAGGTTGACTGTGATATTTTGGTTGGCGGGTGCGCCGATGCAGCATACGACCGCGTCGCTTACATCTCCGTCGTCATAGGTACGCGCAAAGGTGTAGCCGGTCGATGCGTTGTAGGCGGAAATAAGACGATGATCGCCCGCGCCGACCGCAACATGATTGTTGCGGAACTTACCGACCTTTTGCCAGTGAGCAAGCACGTCGGTGTCGATGCTGTTCCAGTTCATGTCGCTGCGCAGCGAATGTCCGCTGCCGCCGTGGCCGTCGAATGACATGCCCGGTACCGTCGGACGGTTAGTTTCGTCGCCGTAGAAGGGCTGAACGCCGCCCGGCAAAAGCATGAGCGAGGTGCCCTGCCAGTAAAGGTCTCCGCGCGCAAGGTTGGAGTCGTGAGATGAGTTATAGGTAAGGACGTTGAAGTTGGGATCGCTGTTGATCCTGTCAGCGTAGTCCTGATAAACATTGTTGATGGAGGACGGACCGTCAAGGCTTCTGCCCGAGAAGGAGAAGTTGATCATGGAATCAAAGCCGCCCACGGTGTGGTATTCGCTCTTGCCGGAGCCGTAGTCCCAGCATTCGCCGGTCATCCAGAAGTCTTCGTCCCAGTCTGCGCCGACGGCGGTGGGATTGTTTCTTCTCCAATTCTGGAGAGCGGTGACGCACTTGGTCTTGAGCTTTTTCCATGAAGCCAGCTCAACGTGCTTTGCGGTGTCGCAGCGGAAGCCGTCTACGCCGTAGGTCTCGACCCACTCGGCAAGCCAGGTGGTGAGATAATCGGAAACGGTGGTGCAGTTGCTGTACTTTGACTGCTTGGCGCTGAGGGTGCCTTCCTTCTGCCACTTGGTCTGCAGGAAGGTCGGGATGCTTACGCTCGAGGTAGACTCGGTGCGGAAGTCGGGAAGACCTGCAAGGCACCGATGAAGATCGTCGCCGCCGTCGCCGCCATGATATCCGGGCAGACCGCTGCGTACCCAGCTGTCGCCCCACCAGGTTCCCCAATCGGAGGAAGAGCTGGAGTAGTCTATGTAATTGTGGAAGCCTTCGACGTCGTTGAGCTTGTACTTATAAGCGTCGATGGCGCTTTTGTTGGTGATGGTACCGTAGTTGTATGTTTCCATATCCACGATGTTGTTGTAGCCCGCGTGGTTCATAACGATATCCATTACTATGCGGATACCGTGAGCGTGAGCGGTGTCTACCAGCGTCTTGAACTCTGCCTTTGTACCGAAGTTAGCGTCGGTCTCGGTGTAGTCGAGCACATAGTAGCCGTGGTAGGAATAGTGAGCAAAGTGACCGGCGCCGGAGTCAACATAGCCGTGGATCTGCTCGTAGGGAGCGGAGAGCCAGATGGCGTTTACGCCGAGGTCGTCAAAATAGCCTTCGTTGATTTTCTGGGTAAGACCCTTGAAGTCGCCGCCGTGGAAGGTGCCGGGAGCGGTTTGCCAGCCGCTGAGCGGGTTTCCGTTGGCGTCAAGAGCTCTGCCGTAGGAGTGGTCGTTTGAGGTGTCGCCGTTTGCAAAACGGTCGGTCAAAAGAAAGTAGACGTTGGCGTTATCCCAAGAGAAATCGTCGGCACTTTCTATTTTGCTGTACCCTGTCGAAGCAGATTCAACGGTCGCAGCGGATGTTGTGGTGAATCCGACGGCGAGCATTGAAATGAGCATGGCAAAGCACAGCGCGAGTGAAATCGTTTTTTTCTTCATTCCAAAACTTCCTTTCTGTAAAAACCTCTATTTTTTGCAAATGAGACCGAGCGCTCATTTGTCCAGTTTACATTATAATAATAATAATAATAATACCATGAATGTATTTTTATTCAATATGGAATAAGTTATAGATTTACGGCAATTTTTCAATGATTTTTAGTGTAATTTTTTGCGCTTTTTTCATAAAGAAAAAGCAGACTTCGAAAAGCCTGCTTTTTTGTTCCGATACGGAATTATAATTCGGTTATAAAACCCGCGAGATAACGCTGACCGCAGGTCACATCGCGGATGTTCACCTTGCCGTCTTTGTTGAAATCCGCCGCCGCGAAAACTGCGGGATTGGAAAGGTCAAGGTCGTCAAATTCCGCAAGGATCCTTTGAAGCTCGGTGACGTCGTTCACGGTAACTTCGCCGTCGCCGTCAAGGTCGCCGGTCATGTACTGCGCAGCGGGTGAAGCGACTGTCGAGCAATTTGCAAGAGACAGATTTTCTTCGATATTCTACCCTCGAAGGAGACTGAGAGTTCAATACAATTCTGCGAAAAGTTATCATTTTTCTGTGAGGAGCCTTTTTCATAGATGACGCCTTCGTCAAACAATTCTTTCATAATTCAATTGACGTATAATTACCAGGCAATCATTGGTTACTCTAACATTCAATCATTTCGCAAGTTATAACCTGCGTTATTCTGCACATAGGTAATCGCGCTCAGCCGCAGATTAGCCGCATTTGAAAAAGGTTTTATTATGACAGCAGAAAGAAACAAATCCCTTCAGATTTCTTTGATAAGCACTCCTTTTTGCAAAACAGTGAAAATCGAGGTCAAACGATGTAGAATCGACCCGGGAAATGTAACAGATTTCAGAAATATGTAGGTTTGTCAATGATGTGTTACACATTAAGAAAAAACTACCTCTCCTGTTTGCAAGAAGTGGTTAAGGAACTCCCGAGGAGATTTCCAACCGAGAG
>ONAS01000041.1 GCA_900315815.1 uncultured Eubacteriales bacterium | reverse complement strand
CGGCAGCGGAAAGGGAAGGAGAATCTGTCCGCAGGAACATCCTGCTTGCGGTCGCTCCTGTCTATGTCGCATTTGACCAGCGTCTGTATGCCGGGACCGGTTAGTTCGCAGTCGCGAAGATCGTCAATGCTCATGGCCGAAAGATACGATGCTGCTGCAAAGTCGCTGTCGACCAGCCTCATAATAAAGTAGTTGATAGTCTCGTATGATGAGAGCTTGAGCGGAGAGGTCGTTTCGATCGCATCCTTGCAGGAAATGTGCTGGATATGGATCTTCCAGTCGGCCATGCGCGCCAGGATCACATCACGGGCGACCATGAGTTCTTCGGCGGCGGGTGACATGCCTTTCATGCCGAGGAAAACCGACCAGTAACCTTCATGCATCACGCCGCCGCTGGCCAGGACCGCGTCTTCGCAATGGTCCAGGATCGGCAGGCCGAAACGATTTTCGAGCTCGCTTTCGTCGCTGATATTGTCGTCCCTGAAATAGTCGATCACGACCTTGATGATCACCAGCACAACGCCGATCAAAAATGCCAGCAGAGCATATTTGAGATAATTCGGCTTATAACGACTGTCATTGTACATCGGATAATCGATGATCTTCATCGAACTGCCCTCGACGATATTCGTCATGTAGGATGGGGCGATCTTTGCGATAGCGTTAGCCAGGATATATGCGGTTTCGGGGTCTTCGTCGACAACATATACGGCGATGATCTCCGTTTCGCCCTGAACCTCTGCGGATACCATTTTCTGGAGCTTTCCGTAGGTCACGTCCATACCGGCTGCTTCTGCCGCGGCGGTAAGGATCGTGTTGCTCTTGATGACCTTTACATAGGTGTTGACCAGCTGCTTTGCCGCGTTGATATCAGATTGGGACAAGCTGCCGGTTCCGCTCTGAGAGTGCTGGTTATTGACATAAGCCGTAAAGCTGCAGCGGTATGTCGGTTTGATAAAGGCTTTTGTTGCGCCGAACGCAAGTCCGGCAAAAACGGCGCCGACGAGGATCATCAGCCATACTTTCGACAAAAGCTTTTTAAAAATCGGAAGAAGATCTATCTCGATCTCATGGGTGTTTTTCTGTTTGTCCATCACGTATCGTTCTCCTTGTCACAGAATAAGATTGCTATACTAACCGATGTTATGAGAAAAATCCCGCACACCAAAGGTGGATTGACTGAGATAATTCGACAATCATAAACATTCATATTATATCACTTTTGCGGCTGTTGTCAATGTACAGTCAATCTAAAATAAGGGTGATATCGAACTGTATCTTGTTGTTTTTATCCAGTTTATTGACAGATATTGGGCTTTCTGCCAAAAACGAAGCTCCTGCCGTAAGACAGGAGCCGGAGTGTTGATTCGCAGGGGCAGCTTGTCGGGATTACTCCTCGCTGTCGCCCATCGGTTTGTAAAAGATGCTCAGCATGGTGCGCATGATCTCCTCATTGGAAACATGTACCTGCGCGTGCGGTTTGACATAAGTGATGTCACCCTTGAGGTTGACAAAATCGACATCGTCGATGCTTTTCATATTGGGGAGAGCGACAGAGGCAAGGTATGTCAGCTTCGGTACATCCATAGTGGAATCGGAGTTGGAGTTGACGACATCGACCAGCTGTCCGATGACCGAAAGATCTTTTTTGATCGCGGGCAGGATGGAGCTGATGAAGGCGCGGACATACTGCTGCTGGCGTTCCATACGCGCGACGTTGGACGTCAGCTGCGTGAGATCACGGTGCTGGACATAATATTCCGCTTCTTTGCCCTTGAGGGTGACGGTCTCGCCTTCGCTGATGATCCTGCCGTCCTCGGGGGACTTGAATTCCATGAGCGAGTCGACCGTCACGCCGCCGATGGCGTCATTCAGGTCGGGGATCGCGTCCATATTGATGGCAAAATAGTTTTTCAGCGGCAGGTTGAAGAACAGGCGGGATACGCTCTTGTTGGTATTGTCGCCGCGGGTGACCTCGTCGCTGTAGTAATCGTAGGAATAGCACAGCTGGAGATTCTCTGTGCGGATGAACTTTCCTTCCTCTGAGTACAGATCGACGTCGCCCATCGTATCGCGGGATACGCCGAGGATCGTGGTCTTGCCGGTTTTGGCGTCGATCGCGAGAATATAGATCGCGTCCGCCATATGCGTACCCGTATAAGCGCCGTTCGCGTTATCGACGCCGATGAGCGTCAGTGTCATGACGTCGTTATTGAACGAATATGTTTTGCCGTTATAGGTGATCAGTCTGCCGTATTTGTCCTCGGAAACGATCTGGTTGCCGGATTCATCGGCAGTCGGCGTAATGATCTCAACACTGTCGCTCTTGTGCATGCTTCGGCGGCCGATCTCACGCAGGATAAAAAATGTGCTGACCAGTGAGATCGCAAGGACCAGCACGACGGAAACAACGGCGATCAGGGCTTTTTTCCAGCCCCTCATGCGCTTTTTGCCGGATGCGTCATAGAGCTTTTTGTGCTTTTTCTGTTCTTTCTCTTCCTTGAGTTCTGCTTTGGCGTCCTGGTTGTCCTGCTTTTCCTTGTCCTTAACCGCCTGCTTGTCCTGCTTTTCCTTGACCTTAGCCGCCTGCTTGTCCTGCTTTTCCTTGTTCTTTGCCGCGAGCTTTTCCTGCTCTCTGCGCTTTTTCGCGGCTTGATATCCGCGTTCCTTGGGCGGCTTGTTCTCAGCGACTTCCTCCGCGTCAGCGGAAGAAACGGAGGACTCGGCGGTTTTTTCTGCTGTATCTTCAGCCTTTTTCTCGGGCGCTTTCTCATTCTTTTTGGCCTGATCCTTGGCGGAGGAGGCTGTTTTCCCGTCGGGATCGGATGCTTTCTCGGGCTTTGCCGGAGCTGCCTGAACGGGCTTTTTTTCCGGCTCCTTTGCTTTCGGAGCGTCGGTGATGCTGACCGTTCTCGGTTCGCTTGACATCGCGTCCGCTTTGGAGACGGCCTTTTTCGCGGCAGGATCGGTGATGCTGACCGTCCTCGGCTCGTCGGACTTCACAGCCGGCTCTTTTTTGCCGGAAGCGTCCGTGATGCTGACCGTTCTCGGCTCGTCAGTCTTGACGGCAGGCTCCTTTTTGGCGGAAGCGTCGGCGATGCTGACGGTTTTGGCCTCGACCGGTTCTTTTGTCTGTTTGGTTTTTTCGGCAGGTGCGTTTGTCTGCTTGACATTCTCCGCCGGCTTTTTCGTCTGAGACGATCCTGCGGCGCTGACAGCCTTGGCAGCTTGTGCGGGCACGGCGGCCTTTTTCGGTGCGGCGGGCTGTTCCGGCGTGCTGATCTTGACCGCTTTTGCGGTCTTTTTCTCAACGGCAGGCAGCTTCGGTTCTCTGACCGCGGGCTGTTCGGGGACCGTTCTGTTTCTTCCGCTCTTCGATTTTTTGGCGGATTTTGATTTGGGAGCGTCGTCTTCGATAAAACGCGGGATTCTGCCGCCTTTACTTGATTTCAACTTTCCAAACCTCCCTTGACCTATTGCTTGATATTACCATCATAAGATTATTTTACACATTAACACTGACATTATATCCCTATAATATGATGATGTCAAACAGGTTTGTGAAAATTCAGTAACTTCCCTGACATATTTGTAACTTTTTATCGAAAAAGGAAATAAAACTCCGTTCGTTTGACAGCAAAAAAACGGAGCTTTTTTATCCGATTCCCATTTATTGCACGCTGTTTTCGGCCGCGGTATTCTCCCCGTCGGGAGCGCCGTCTGCGTTTGCGGCAGGCTGCATATCCTCCAGCGCGAACTGCTCGGCGCATTTTTCTGCGCTGGCATAGCTGAAGTAACAGACCTTGATATGGTTCCTGCGGACGATATCGATGACCTTATAGTAGCCGGAATGACCGAGCGCGTTGGTCTGCAGCCAGACGACCTCACAGTTCATGATGACGCCGGGGTTCGGCTGTTCCGAGGAGGAAATGAAGCGGACGTTATCCAGCAGAGGCCTGATCGCCTTGACCCACGAGTCGTGACCGCCGATGATCACGGAGCGCTTCTGCGCCGTGTAGGGGAAGGTGACCGCCGCGGGAGCGGATCCCTCTGCGCTGTCTGCTTCGCGGATCATCGTGCGCAGCTCGGCGAGCTCTTCATTTGCGGCGTCCAGCTTTCGGTTCGCCTCCGCGAGCTGTGCCTCCGTGTCCTTTGTGCGGTGCTTCATCTGGTGAACGGCATTTTTCAGCCGTTTGATCTCCGCACGCAGCTCCTTGATCTCCTCCGCGCTTTCCTTGGGATCCTCCGCGGACTCCTCCTGTGTACCGTCGTCGTCCTGCTCGTCATACGCCGCGTCCTTGTGATTGACGGCGTAGGCGAGGGAAAAGTATTCGTACAGCAGAGCGATCTGCTCCTGCGATAATTCACTGTCATGCAGGATGGCTTTGGTGTAGGAGATCGAGTTGCCTCTTCTCGGCGGGATCAGCCCGGACGAGAAAAAGGCGAGCTGTGAGATGCTGATCCTCCGCCTTGCGGGTGAACAGAGGGGAGAGTGCAGCAGCTGCTTATACATGATCTCGTTCATGCTGTTGTCGTCCCAGTCGGGAGCCTTCTCGATGGCGGCGGAAAGATATTCATAGTCGACGTCGACGTCCTGTGCGGCGTCGGGATCCACCGCGCCCATATCCGCCCACGGGAGCGCCTGACAGGCATACGCCAGTACATCGTAGCTGAGATTGTACAGCCAGACGACGTCGCTGCCGCTGTCGAGGAGCGAGATGAATCCGAAGCACATCTCATACGGACTGCGGATGTCCGGCGCTTTCAGTCCGCTGTACAGCTCCTGCGCATTATCCTGCGCGCCGGCGGAAGCGGGGAGCGACTGGATGAAGGTATAGAAGGCTTCGACGTCACCCTTGCTGCCGCGCAGCCCGGCGATCAGGGAAAGAAGCCGCTGAGCAAGTTCCCAGACGCAGTCGGTGAACAGCGTCCTTGCCGCCTCGGCGCGCTGAGCGTCGATCAGCGATATCACGGCGTCGAACGCGGCTCTGTCGGGCAGGGCTTCGGACTCCTCACTTTTTCGGTAGCCGGTGTCCGCCGCGTCGCCGAAGGTGATCCTGCCGTCAAAGCCCTCCGCGCCCTTGTTGCGGCTGCGGAGCAGACAGATCACCGCCTTGAGCGCTTCATCGCTGTGGACGGAATCCGACAGATTGGGCAGGCTGATCCGGTTCAGCAGATCCTCGGACTGCGGAAAATACGCCGCGGCTTCCGCGATGGCGCCGCTGTCCTCCAGCTCGTCCAGGATCCAGATCGCCGCCGCCAGCTCTGCGGCGTATTCGCGGTTCAGCCCGTCAAAGGTCAGCGCGGTCGACGGCGCGTTCAGCTGCAGCAGTTCATCGGCGACATTCAGCGTCGGAAATGCTTCCGCAAAGCGTCGGTGCGCCTCGGGCATCAGATTCAGCACAGCGTCCTTTCGGCGCTTGAGCACCAGATAATCCGCGTCACTCATGGCGGTATTGGCGCGCTTGTCATAGGCGCGCAGGGTATTCAGGCGCTCGCTGAACACCGCTTCTATCCTGCCCTTCAGGCTTTCCTGAACGGCGGGAGCGGAAAAGTCCTCGGGCGTCGTGATGTTGTGATAACAGTCATTCGGTCGGTTCGGATTCATTCCTATCACCTCATTTGCCCACATAGTTTAAAATGAAAGCGCCGGTTTGTCAATAGGTAAAAAGAAAAGTCGCCGCAGAGCACTCACTCCGCGGCGGCGTATCCTGACAATATATTGATAGTATAGGGATCATGATTTTCTTCTTGAGGAGAAGCGGAACAGCACGATGTTGAGTACCAGGAAGATCGCGATGCCGATCACGGAGTACATCAGCATGAAGCCGGTGTCGATATCATTGCCGAAGATGTTGAGCTTGAGCGCGAACATGTCGGCTGCGATATCCTTGAAGGCGCCGCCGTCCATGCCGCCCAGCGTTTTGTCGATGTTGTCGATGGCGGGGCTGACGAGGAAGCTGCGGATCAGACCGGTGACCTGAGCGCCGGGGACGAGATTGACGACGGTCTGGGTGGTCTCGCCGAGCTGGGATACGGGGAAGTAGGCGCCGACGATGAAGCCGACCAGCGTGGAGATCAGGACAGAGAAGGCGCTGTAGGTGGAATCCTTTTTGAAGAAGCTGATGACGAGCATCATGATGAGGGTGGAGGATACGGAGCCCAGAAGCACCAGACCGATCAGCATCAGGATATCGACCGCGGTGAGCAGGAAGGTGCCGGTCATCGCGAGGAACACCAGACCGAACGCGAGCAGCACGAAGCTGGTGATCAGCGAGCAGAGGACGGCGCCGGAGAAGTAGGACATCACGACCGCCGAGCTCTTGACGGAGCTTGCGTTGTAGTCAAAGTCGATCTTTTCCTGCTTGTCGGAGACCATCACGCTCAGAGAGCTGAGGGTGGAGGTGATCACCGAGGTACCGATCACGCCGGAGATCATCCAGGAGTTGACCAGCGCTTCGATATCCGCCTTGGTGACGGCGTCCTTCATGCTGCCGAGCGCGTCGTTGATGCCGTCGATATAGCTGTCCTTGATGAACAGCAGGAACAGGCCGAGGATGATGATCTGTGTCAGCAGCGAGAGGAACACTGCCATACGGTTCTTTAAAAATACCTTTGCGTTTCTGGTCGTGAGGCCCTTGTAGGCGTTCAGTGTACGTGTCATATCAGTCACCCAATCTCTTTCCCGTAACGTTGAGGAACACATCGTCCATGTTTCCTTTGATGAATTCATAGTCGTCGATCACGTCGTAGCGTCTGAGCAGGTCGGTCGCCTTTGCGATATCGTCGATCCCGATCCTGTAGCTGTCGAGCGTGTATTCGCAGGTCAGCCCCTCTGCCTTGAGCATGGCGTCCTTGTCAGCGCTCTGCGGGGTGTACCAGATCAGCCGGTTGGAGGCGAACTGCTCCTTGAGGTGATGCGGCGTGCCGCGGGCGGCGATCCTGCCGTCGTCGAGGATGACCACGTCGTCACAGTCGACGGTCTCCTCCATGTAGTGGGTGGTCAGAAAGACCGTCAGCCCGGTCTCCTCTCTTGTAGCGGCGGTTCAGGATCTCGTCCAGCTCAAAGATCTCGGTCAGCTCCGCGATGCGTGCCTTGATCTCCTTTTTGCCCATGCCGTAGAAGGCGGCGCGGGATACCAGATTTTCCTTGACGGTCAACTGTTTGTCCAGCACCGAATTCTGGAACACGATGCCGATCAGGCTTTTGATCTTCGTCCTGTCGGTGTCAAGGTCATAACCGCCGATCTTCACGGTGCCCGCGGTCTTTTCGATGACCGTGCAGAGCACGTTGATGGTGGTGGACTTGCCGGCGCCGTTGATGCCGAGGAACGCGAAGAACGAGCCCTCCTCTACCGAGAAGCTGATCCCCTTGACCGCTTCCACATCCTTATAGTTTTTTACCAGATCGGTAACTTCAATCATTTTCATAGCAGTTTCCCTCCTGTTGTGACTCTATGGTAGCACGCAGATCCTCAGAAATCAACGCATTTTGCGTGAGCGGTCATATCCGGCGCCTGAGCTGCATTTTTTGACGGGTAAGATGCCGGACGCTTTGCAGAGCGGTGATGCGATCCGATCATTCGTCCTCTTCGTTGTACCGTTTTAGCGCTTCGTTGATGCCTTGTTCCGCCTTTGAGTTGGAGTGCATGGTGACGACCCATACGATGATATATACCAGAACCACGATGCCCACGATGAACGCCATCTCCGCCGGGCTGTCGTACCAGCCGATCAGCCAGCCCTCGCCGAGAACGACCGCGAGGATGCAGAGGAAGTGCAGGACGACTCTGACGATGAACTGCCTGCGGGTCGGTTCGCCGCGGAAGTAGAACAGAAAAGAGGGGAGCGCCGACGTCGCGCCGATTAGCAGCATGTACAGGGGAAATTCCCTGGGATAGCCGGTAAAGTCGGACGAGAAATAATTGCAGACGCCGAGCACCGCCGTCACGCTGGTGGTGATGATGAAAAAGTGGCTGATGACCATTTTGATAGTATTTTTCATGATGATGCCTCACATTCCGAGTTTCTCTTTGAGCGCGGGAACGTACTGCCGCGAGATGACGACCGTCTCTGAGTTGAGCAGCCTTGCCTCGAACCTGCCGTTGACCGATGCCGCGACCGACCGTATCTTGCCGATATTGAGGATCATCGACTTGGAACAGCGGAACAGCTTGGTGCCGTAGGTCAGCTCCTCCAGCTCATAGAGCTTCTGTCTGGATTCAAAAACGTTCTTTTCCGTGCAGATAAAGGTCTTGTTGTCGACCGATTCGATGTAGCAGACGTCCTTGACCGCGATGCGGAAGGTCTCGCCGTCTTTCGTGCCGAGCAGGATGGTCTCGCTCTTTTTGAGCTTGTTGATGATGGCGGTCACCTCGTCGCCCAGCTCATGACATCGGATGACGATCTCCTCATCCCGGTCGCGCCCGATTTGTTCAATGGTGATCTTGTACATGGTTCCACCTCCGGAGTGTGATACCAGTGTACCACACCTGTCAAATAAATGGAATACCGAAACGGGTAAGCTGCATTTTTTCGTCGGTGAAATGCAGCAGAGGCGGTATTCGTTGAAACCGTACAAAATCTTTCGCAGAAATTCTATATACATGTCGCTGAAAACCGATTGAAAAAAGAAAAACGGTGTGCTATATTATAGTCAATGAAATCGATTACAAATAATTTCAAAATCAAATTGACAGAGAGTGGAGAGGTGCAGCTATGAAAGACTTGGTAACCGTCGGCGAAATTCTGATCGATCTGACCTACAGCGGCAGAGATAAGGGGATCCCCGTCTATACCGCCAACCCGGGCGGCGCTCCCGCCAACGTAGCGGTCGCCGCGGCGCGGCTCGGCGCCGACGCCGCGTTCATCGGAAAGGTGGGACAGGATTATTACGGCGACTTTCTCAGAAAGACGCTGGAGGACAACCGCGTGGACGTCAGCGGCATGCTGACCGACGAGGCGGCGCGTACCACGCTTGCGGTGGTATCGGTCGCGGAATCGGGTGAGAGGAGCTTTTCCTTCTACCGCAGGAACTGCGCCGACACCCTGCTTTGCAGCGACGAGATCAGCCTCGAGCTGCTCGCGGATACGCATTTTCTGCATTTCGGCTCCGTCAGCCTGACGGATGAGCCGTCCCGCTCGGCGACCCTGTTTGCCGTCGAAAAGGCAAAGGAGCTGGGCGCGACCGTCACCTATGACCCGAACTACCGCGCCAATCTGTGGGACAGCGAGGAGATCGCGGTCGAGCAGATGAAGTCCGTGCTGGACATGGTGGATATCCTGAAGATCTCCGACGAGGAGCTCCCCCTGCTGACCGGTACCGACGATCCCGAGGCAGGCACCCGTCTGCTGTACGATACCTACGGCATCCCGCTGATCCTGCTGACCTTAGGTCCCGACGGCGCGTACTACCGCCGCAAGGATGAAACAGGCAAGGCGGACGGCTTCAGGGTCAAGGTCGCGGATACCAACGGCGCGGGCGATACCTTCTTCGGCGCGTTCCTCAGCCGGATGGCGGCGCTCGGCGTCTGCCGTCCCGAAGCGCTCAGCGCACAGCAGCTTTACGACAGCGTACGCACCGCGAATCTCGCGGCGTCGCTGACTACCTCGCGTCACGGGGCGATCCCCGCGATGCCCGACCTGAAGGAGCTGGAGGAAAGGCTTTCAACGGAGGGGAAGTAAGATGACTGACGCATACGAAAACGAGCTCGGCCTGCGCTTCAAGCAGCGCTACGATGAGCTGAAATGGCTCTACTATGAGCTTTACCATAACGACGATCAGGGCTTTGCCTATCTGAGCAAGCTGATCAGAGAATACTACAACGACCGCAGCGAGAGCCTCAAGGCGATCGACCGCGAGCGCGAGAAAAACCCCGACTGGTACCGCGGGAACGACATCGTCGGCATGATGCTGTATGTGGACAACTTCGCGGGGAACCTCAAGGGCGTCTGCAAAAAGCTGGACTACTTCACCGAGAGCGGCGTGAACTATCTGCATCTCATGCCCCTGCTGGAAAGCCCGAAGGAGCACAGCGACGGCGGCTACGCGGTATCCGACTTCCGCCGTGTACAGCCCGAGCTGGGAACGATGGACGATCTGCGCCGTCTGACCGATCTGTGCCACAAGCGCGGGATCAGCTGCTGCCTTGACTTCGTCATGAACCACACCAGCGACGAGCACGCGTGGGCAAAGGCGGCGCGCGAGGGCGACGAGTCTGCAAAGAGCCGCTACTTCTTCTTTGACAACTGGGACGTTCCCAACGGCTACGAGTGTACCGTCCCGCAGGTGTTCCCGACCACCGCGCCGGGCAATTTCACACAGCTGGACAACGGACAGATCGTCATGACGACCTTCTATCCCTACCAGTGGGACCTCAACTACGCCAACCCGATGGTGTTCAACGATATGACGGAGAACCTGCTCTATCTTGCCAACGCGGGCATCGACGTCGTCCGTCTGGACGCGGTCCCTTATATATGGAAAGAGCTGAACACCTCCTGCCGCAACCTGCCGCAGGTGCATAATATCGTGCGCATGATGCGGATCATCTGCGAGATCGTCTGTCCGTCCGTGCTGCTGCTCGGAGAGGTGGTCATGGAGCCGTCCAAGGTGGTGCCGTACTTCGGCACGCCCGAAAAGCCCGAGTGCAACATGCTGTACAACGTGACCACGATGGCGAGCACCTGGAACACCGTCGCGACCCGCGACGTCCGCCTGCTCAAGCGCCAGATGGACAAGCTCTCACAGCTTCCCAAGGACTATGTTTTCCTCAACTATCTGCGCTGTCATGACGATATCGGCTGGGGACTGGATTACGATTTCCTTAGGGAGCGGGGCATGGAGGAGGTCTCCCACAAGCGCTACCTCAACGATTATTTCATCGGCAAATTCGCGGGCAGCCGTGCGCGCGGAGAGCTGTACAACGACGATCCCATCCTGCAGGACGCCCGCCTTTGCGGAACCGCCGCCAGCCTGTGCGGCATCGAGGCGGCGCTGTTCGACGGTGATGAAGAGGCGCTGACCCTCGCGATCGACGCGGACATCATGCTCCACGCCTTCATGTTCACCCAAAGCGGCATCCCCGTGATCTACAGCGGCGACGAGGTCGGTCAGCTCAACGACTACCTCTATCACGCCGACATCAATAAAAAATTCGACAGCCGCTATCTCCACCGCGGCAAATTCGACTGGAAGCTCGCCGAAAAGCGCAAGGATCCCGAAAGCTGCCAGGGCAGGCTGTTCACCGCCCTGAGAAAGCTCGAGGAGGTCCGTGCCGCCAATGAGGTGTTCATGGCACAGGCGGATTTCTATCCCGTAGAGACAGGCGCGTCCAACGTGCTGGGGATCTGCCGTCAGTACGGCGATCAGAAGCTGCTCGCGCTGTTCAATTTCAGCGAGCGCGAGGCGACGATCTCCTTTGAGCACAAGCGCGTCTACACCGACATCATCCTCGGTGAGAAGCATACAAAAAAATATATCGACCTCAAGCCCTACGGATTTATCTGGGCGCTGATCAAGTAACACCCTGCGCAATCCCTCAGAATGATACAAACAAGGTGGATACGGTATGAAAATCAGTGAAATCGCCCGACTCGCGGGGGTGTCCTCCGCGGCAGTCAGCCGCTACATCAACGGCGGCAGCATCAGCGAAGAAAAGAAACAGCGGATCAAAAAGGTGATCGAAGAGACCGGCTATGTGCCCAACCTGACCGCGCGTTCACTGCGCCAGCAGCGTACCGACAGCATCGGCATCATCGTACCGAAGGTGAATTCCGATTCGGTGAGCAACCTGATCGAGGGCGTATCTTCGGTACTGAACAAGGCGGGCTACATGGCGATCTTCGGCAACTCCGAAAACGACGAAAAGCGCGAGCTGGAGTACCTGCGCATGATGCAGGAGTCAAAGCTCGCGGGCGTGATCCTGATGGGCACGGTGATGTCGCCCAAGCACATCAAGTTCTTCAAGGAGAGCCGGATGCCGATCGTGGTCTGCGGTCAGAACCATCCCTCGGTCACCTGCATCTATCACGACGACCGGTGCGCTGCGCGGGAGATCACCCGCTGCATCATCCGCAAGGGACGCCGCAGGCTCGCCTATGTGGGCGCGGTCGAGACCGATGAGAGCGTCGGCGTCAACCGCAGGATCGGCACGGAGGAGGCGATGATCGAGGCGTGCATCAGCCCCACGGAGCTGGTCAGGACACAGGTGCGCTTCACGATGGACGACGGCTATCGCGGCATGTGCGAGATCCTCGACGGCGGCTTTGTCCCCGACGGGGTCATCTGCGCCACCGACACGCTGGCGGTCGGCGCGATCAAGGCGCTAAGGGAGCGGGGCTATTCCGTTCCGCAGGACGTCAGCGTCGGCGGGATCGGCGGCGGCTATGCCGGCATGATCATCACTCCCATGCTGACGACGGTCCAGCTCTATCACCGCGAAAGCGGGGAAAAAGCAGCAAAACAGCTCTTATCAATGATCGAATATCTGCGGGAGCATCCCGACGAGCCGCTCCCGGTGACCCATACCATGCTCGGCTATACCCTGATTGAGCGTGAGTCCGTGTAACGTGTAACAGGAAAGGATGATACGGTTATGAACAGTAAGCTTTTATTTTTGGATATCGACGGCACCCTGACCGAGCCGGGCTGCAACATTCCGCCCGCTTCGGCGCTGGAGGCTGTCAGAAAAGCCCGGCAGAACGGGCACAAGGTGTTCCTCTGCACCGGCCGCAACCTTGCCATGCTCAAGCCGCTCCTGCAATATGACTTCGACGGCTATGTCGCCAGCGCGGGCGGCTATGTGGTCTGCGACGGCGAGGTGGTCTTTGACCGTCCCATGAAGCCGGAGGTGTTCCGGCTGGCGATGGACTGCTTCGAGCGCAATCATGTGTTCCGTACGGTGGAATGCCTCGACGGCACCTACGGCGACAGCGGACTGGGCGACCTGTTGGAGGGCGCGGATGAATTCTCCAACAGCGAGCTGCTGCGCTTTCGCCGCCAGCTCAGCGAAACGCTGGACATCCGTCCCATGAGCGAGTACGACGGCGCGCCCGTCTACAAGATCGTGTTCATGTGCACCGACAGGCACCAGCTCGACGAGCCGATGGAGCTGCTCAAGGAGCATTTCGTCTTCTGCGTCCAGAATCTGGAGGCGGTCAAGTGTCTCAACGGCGAGGTGTTCGGGCTGGACTTCAACAAGGGCATCGGCATCCATAAGCTGTGCGAGCATCTGGGCAAGGAGATCGGCGATACCATCGGCTTCGGCGACAGTATGAACGACAAGGAGATGTCCGAGGCGGTCGGGTACAGCGTCTGCATGGACAACGGCCATCCCGAGATGAAGAAGATGGCGGATTATGTCTGTCCCGCGGTCGGCGACGACGGCCTGTACAAGGCGTTTGAGAAGCTGGGTCTGATCTGATCCTGTCCTGCCGAAAACGGAATATTTCATTGGAAAACGGTTGCACGGCGGACGTGTAATCGTTTTCATTTTTTCTCTGAAAGAATATCGATTTTCGGGAGCGGGGGAGGGTATGGTCAATATGCCCTAAAATAGCGGATTATTTTGTACGATTGGTGAATTGCCTATAATTTCGCGCTATGTTTGTTATTATTGTCAATTTACAATGAATCTGAAAAGGACTACAATATGATTGTAATCGATTTCAAGAAAGTGCATTCTTGAAAAATTGAACTAAAAAGGAGAGTTTTTATGGATTACCGTAAATGTGCGCAAGAAATCTATGACCTTGTCGGCAAACGGGAGAATCTGGTGTCCGCCGCTCACTGCGCGACCCGATTACGCCTTGTTACCAATGACAACAGCAAGGTCGACATTAAAAAACTGGAGGACGTCGACGGCGTAAAGGGCGTGTTCAGCTCGAACGGCCAGCTGCAGATCATCCTCGGTACCGGTACCGTCAATAAGGTCTATGACGAGTTCCTTTCCATCAGCGGCATGACCGCCGCCACCAAGGAGGACGTCAAGGCCGCCGCCGCCGCAAAGCAGCCGCTGCCGTTCCGTATGGTCAAGGCGCTGGGCGACGTATTCGTCCCGCTGCTGCCGGCGATCGTAGCCGCCGGTCTGCTGATGGGTATCCTCAACGGTCTGATCCTGATCTGGCCGGATATGGCAAATCAGAGCGTCTATAAGATCCTCAGCATGTTCTCCAATGCCGCGTTCACCTTCCTGCCGATCCTCGTCGCAGTCTCCGCGGCACGCGTCTTCGGCGGCAACATCTTCCTCGGCGCGGTCATCGGTATGATCATGGTCCACCCGGATCTCATCAACGCATGGTCGGTCGCCGGCATGATCGAAAACGGCGAAGCGATCCCTCAGGCGGACGTCTGGTTCGGCCTTTACAAGATCAACCTCACGGGCTATCAGGGCCACGTCATCCCCGTCATCATCGCGGTATGGTTCATGTGCTTCATCGAGAAGCGCCTGCACAAGATCGTTCCCTCGATGATCGACCTCTTTGTCACACCGCTTCTGACGGTACTTATCACCGGTTATCTGACCCTCACCATTTTCGGACCCGTATTCGCACAGCTCGAAGAGTGGGTTCTCGTCGGTGTTCAGTGGATCATCAAGATCCCGTACGGACTCGGCGCGGCAGTCGCGGGCGCGATCTATCCGCTCACTGTCGTCTGCGGTATCCATCATATGTATAACACGGTCGAAGCGAGAATGCTTGCCGACGGATACAACACATGGATGCCCATCGCCTCCTCCGCCAACTTTGCACAGGGCGCCGCCTGCTTTGCGGTAGCGCTCAAGAGCAAGGACAAGAAGTTCAAGTCCCTCGCGATGCCTTCCTCCTTCTCCGCGTTCCTCGGCATCACCGAGCCCGCGATCTTCGGTGTCAACCTCAGACTCATGAAGCCCCTGATCTCCGGTATGATCGGCGGCGCTGTCGGCGCGGCTGTCGGCGCGATGTTCGGTATCGGCGCGACCGCATACGGCGTTACCGGTCTGTTCGGCTTCCTGACCGCATCCGACTTCATCTGGCAGTATGCCATCATGCTTGCCGTATCGTTCGTGATCTCCTTCGCCATCTCCTGGATCCTCCACAAGGACAAGCCCAAGGATGAAGAGGCTGAGGCGGCTGCCGAAGAGCCCGCTCTGCCCGAGATCACCTGCGAAAAGGGCAAGGTATACGCTCCCATCAAGGGCAACGTCATCCCCTCCGCCAAGATCCCGGATGAGACCTTCGCCGCGGGCGTCCTCGGCGAGGGCGTAGGAATCGAGCCGACGCTCGGAATTGTCTACGCGCCGTTTGACGGCGAGATATCCTCCACAACGGATACCAAGCACGCCATCGGCGTCTCCTCACCCGACGGACTGGAGCTGCTGATCCACGTCGGCGTCAATACGGTAGCCATGGAAGGCGACGGCTTTGAGCTGTTCTGCGCAGAGGGCGACGCTGTCAAGGCAGGCCAGAAGCTGATGACCTTCGATATCGACAAGATCAAAGCAGCCGGCTATTCGACCACCACCGCCGTTCTCGTCACCAACAGCGACGACTACGCGGGACTCGACATCAAGGAAGGCGCGTGCGAGCCGCTCGACTGTGTCATCACCGTCAAGGAATAAGCACATCTATCGATCCGATACGAATTCATTCAACATAGAAAAGGAGATATATCATGAAACAGTTTTCTTACACCATTACCGATCCCGTAGGCATCCATGCGCGTCCCGCCGGCATTCTTGTCAAGGCAGTCAAGCCCTTTGAGAGCTCCTGCAAGATCACCAAGGGCGAAAAGACCGTCGATCTGCGCAAGCTGATGGCGCTGATGGGCATGGGCATCAAGTGCGGCGACACCGTACAGGTCACCATCGAAGGTCCCGACGAGGACGTCGCGGCAGAGACCATCGAAAAGTTCTTCAAAGAGAACCTCTGATCCTCACGGCTCAGGCTTGAGATATCATCACCGATCACCGGGGAGGGCGCAGCAGCCCTCCCCCTATGAAAAAAGGAGGAATGCTCTATGATAGTTGCTACCGGTAAATCCATACTCAAGGGTATCGCCATCGGAAAAATCAAATTCCTGAAAAAGACCCAGGCACAGATCGTCGATACCGCGAGCGATCCCGCCGTTGAGCTCAAGCGCTTTGAAGAAGCCAAGGCGAAGGCAGTGGAACAGCTCCAGGCGCTGTACGACAAGGCTGTCGTCGAGGCGGGCGAGGACCACGCCGCGATCTTTGAGATCCACATGATGATGCTGGACGACGACGACTACAACGACTCCATCACCGAGATCATCACCTCTCAGGGCAAGAGCGCCGCCTACGCGGTCAAGACGACCGGCGAGAATTTTGCCGAGACCTTCGCCATGATGGATGACGAATACATGAAGGCGCGCGCCGCGGACGTCAAGGACATCTCCACCCGCGCGGTGAACATCCTGACCGGCGCCGATACGGGTCTCGCGGACAGCGACGAGCCGTTCATCATCGTTGCCGAGGATCTGGCGCCGTCCGAGACGGTCCAGCTCGACAAGAGCAAGCTGCTGGGCTTTGTCACCCGACTGGGCAGCACCAACAGCCACACCGCGATCCTTGCCCGCAACATGAACATCCCCGCGCTGATCGGCACTGAGATCAGCGAGGACTGGGACGGCAAGCTCGCCATCATCGACGGCTACAACGACTGCATTTACATCGAGCCGACCGAGGAATTGCTGACAACGCTTGACAAGAAGCGTGTATACGATCTCCAGCAGCGCGCTCTGCTGCAGGAGCTGAAGAAGAAGCCCAACATCACCCTTGACGGTACCGAGATCAACGTCTACGCCAACATCGGCAACGTATCCGACGTCGGCATGGTCCTGCAGAACGACGCGGGCGGCATCGGACTGTTCCGTTCCGAGTTCATCTACCTGAATTCCGAGACCTTCCCGACAGAGGAAGAGCAGTTTGCCATCTACAAGCGCGTCGCAGAGATGATGGGCGGCAAAAAGGTCATCATCCGCACGCTGGATATCGGCGCCGACAAGCAGGCGGACTACTTCAATCTTCCCAAGGAAGAGAACCCCGCGCTGGGCTACCGCGCGATCCGCATCTGCCTGACCCGCCACGAGATCTTCAAGGCGCAGCTGCGTGCGATCCTGCGCGCCTCCGCCTTCGGCACCGTCAGCATCATGTTCCCGATGATTATCTCCGTACGTGAGGTCAAGGACGCCAAGGAGCTGCTGGAGCAGTGCCGTCAGGAGCTGATCGCGGAGGGCAAGAAGGTCGGCGACGTCGAGATCGGCATCATGATCGAGACCCCCGCGGCAGTCATGCTCGCGGAGGAGCTGGCAGAGGAGGTCGAGTTCTTCTCCATCGGCACCAACGACCTGACCCAGTACACGCTGGCGATCGACCGTCAGAATCCGAAGCTGGATCCCTTCTATGATCCGCACCATCCCGCGGTGCTCCGCATGATCGAGCAGACCGTCAAATCCGCCCACAAGCATGATTGCTGGGTCGGCATCTGCGGCGAGCTGGGCGCGGATACGGCGCTGACAGAGACCTTCCTGCGTATGGGACTGGATGAGCTGAGCGTCAACCCGGGCAGCGTTCTGGGTCTGAGAAAGACCATCCGCAGTCTGGATCTGAGCAAATAACACCGTCGTATCGATTCATCATTTTACGACTCCATAAAAACCGAAGCCGGCAGACCGCTTGGTCTGCCGGCTTTGTGTGTGCCGGATGTTCGGTTGGCGTTTCGGCGTTAATCGCCGAGAGCGGCTGTATCCCGTGCCGCCTGCGTCAGATATGGCGGTAGATGAAGTCCAGTCCGTAGCGCGTCGCGGCGTCGTGATATTCGTCGTCAAAGCCGTGCTCCGCGCCCTCGATCAGCCGGTATTCACAGTCGGGGTAGAGCTTGCTTGCCGCCTCGGCTGTCGCGGGATCGACGATATCGTCCTCCGATCCCTGGATGATCAGCACCGGCTTGCGGAAGTTCGGGATGTCGACGCGCACGTCGTAGCTCCACAGATCCTCGATGAATTTTTTGCCGACGATGAAGCCGCCGAAGTCGATCTCGTCGGGGACGTCCTCGATGCTCCTGCCGTCGTTCATGATGTTGACCATCTCAAAGGCGGGATAATGAAGGATCAGCCCCGCGATCTCGTCCTCGTGCCTCACGCCCGCGATCGCCGTCACCAGACCGCCCTGACTGCCGCCCTGCAGAAAGATCCTGTCGGTATCCGTGAAGTCCCATGTTTTCGCCGCGTTGAGGACGGCGGTCACGTCGGACGCCTCCGTCATTACGGACATATCGGTGGATTTGCCGTCGCTTTTGTTGGTGCGCTTTTCCAGATTGGTGCCGCCGCGGAAGTCAAAGCAGTACAGCGCGATGCCGTGCGGCGCGTATTTCTCGCCGTAGGACGCGCCCGCGTTGTGATTGGTCCCCATGCCGTGGGAGTGGATCACCAGCGGCACCCTGCCGTCCGTGATCGGGACGTACGCCTCGCCGTAGATCTTCTGACCGTTGTTGTCGACCCATATCTCGCGCACCTCGTAGTCATAGGTCTTGTGCGGGTCGACCTGAGCCGTTTTGACTTCGTAGGTCTCCGTTTGGATGTCGGGGCTTTTCGCGACCGCTTCCTTTGCGGCGGGATCACCGCACGCGGCGAGCGAGAGCGTCAGCATCACGGCGAGCAGTATGGCGATCATCGGTTTCATCGTGTTCATCTCCTGTTTTTCAGTCATGTTCCGCTTGGGCGATCGGTCTTCCGACGCCCTTTCTTTGATACGAGTATATCACATCGCAGAGCGCGAATGCAATCTCATTTTCTGCGCTTATTCATCAGTAATCCTTATCCGACGCCGGCGAGCCGATATCGGGGAGAGAGGGGAGAGCGCTTTCGCGGCGCTTCGGACAACAAAAAGGACACCGGAAATTCTGCAAACCGGTGTCCCGAAAGAGGTACAAAAGCGGATCGGGTGAGACCCGCGATATGTCAGTTTTTATTGTTGCCCGCGATGGTCATGATCAGGTCGAGGACCTTGAGATACAGCCAGATGAAGGTGAATGCGAGGCCGAACGCCGCGCCCCACTCGTATTTCTTGGGCAGCTTGTCGTTGACGACATGGTCGATGGTATCGAAATCGCAGATGAGAAACAGCGCCGCGATGATGATGAAGATCACGCCGACGGCGATGGTCAGCGGATAGTTGCTCTGCATCTGGGCGACCAGCGGTCTGGTGAAGGGGATGAAAGAGCCGACCAGTACCAGCAGAGAGGAGCCGATGACCGTGACGAACAGGGTTATCATGACCATCTTGAATTTCTTGGTGACGCGGATGATGCCGGTCGCGTAGAGGATGGACATCGTGAGGATGATGACCAGCGTGATCGCCAGCGCGAGCGCGCCGAGGTACTCATAGCCCTTGAGGACCTTGAAGACGATGAAAGCGATCATGTAGCCCTGTGTGACGCAGTACAGCGCGCCGGTCACGGGAGTCGTCGCACGCGCGAAGAACGCGAGCAGCTGGAAGACGATCGCGAGGATCACCGAAGCGCCCAGCGCGATCAGCTCGCCCGTATAGAGGCTGACGGGGAAATCGCGGATGGAGAATTCCACCAGCTGACCGGTGGCAAGGTAATTCTCAAGGACAAAATGCAGGACGATGCCCGCGATGGTGAACAGCATGAAGTAGATGGTTTTCACCACGATGCCGCCGTAGGTGGCGCTGTTGGTCTCGGAGACCTCATCGATCTTGTTGAGCCGTCTCATGACGGGGTTGGAGGCGAGCAGAGCGCTTTTCTTGGAATTTGCCGCGGCGCCCTTGCCTTGATTCTGCAGGGTGTGGTTCATAGATACATCTCCTTATTCGTTGGTTTCTGTTTTGATACGACCGCCTCGGGGCGGTATGCTCTTAACCACTCTATTATACAACAGTATTCGGAAAAAGTCACTCACCGCAGCGGTGAATTTTTGCGGGATTTTTTCCTTTGGGTGAGTGACAAGCGGCCGGATTCGTGCTATACTGCTGTTAAGTACCGCAGGGGGTGAGCTTTGGATGAACAATCTGCTTTCAGCCGTCAGGGATACGCTGTTCCCGCAGGTCAGCCGCGAGACGCTCGCCGAGCTGGACCGCATCAATAACGATTCCGTCCGCACGATCTCCGTGATCGGGATGGTCGTCGAGTGCGCGGGACTGCTGATGATGCCGTTCGTTTACAGCGATCTTCCGCACGCGCCGCAAAGTCTGATCTTCGTGATGATCTGCATCTGCATCTGTACGGCGGCGCTGCTGATCTCCAGCGAGGTCAAGAAGCGCGGAGCGGTCAGTCACACCGCCCTCACCGTCTATTTTTTCGGCGTCATGATCCTGCTGATCGCGTGGGGCATGGCGGTGTCCTACCGCCACTACGCCGACTCGGAACAGATCATCACCTTTTATACGACCGTCATCATCGCGACATGCTTTCCGGCGGTCAAGCCGTACGCGGGGATCTCGCTGATCATGCTGTCCTTCGCGGCCTACTTCCTGATCCTGTACGGCTGTGACGGCGCGGCGCGGATCCAGCCGTTCAACTATTTCACGTTCGGGGTCATCTGCGCGGCGGGCTCAGTGACGCGCTATCACCTGACTCTGCGCCATCTGAGGGAGAAGGCGGAGATCGACCGCCTGAACGCTTCACTGCGGCAGGATGTGCAGGACATGAAATACGAGGTCACCAAAAAGGAGCTGGAGCTGTCGAGGACGAAGATCCGCCTGATGCAGGACCAGATCTCGCCGCACTTCATCTTCAACGCACTGGGCATCATCAAGTCGCTGATCTGGGAGGATCCCCGGAGGGCGGCGGACAGCGTCAACGACTTTTCCGTCTATCTGCGGCGCAACATCGAGGCGCTCAAGAGCGGCGACATGATCCTGTTCCACAAGGAGCTGGAGCACATCGAGGCGTTCCTTGCGATCGAAAAGGCGGACGAAACGGTGGATCTGACCGTCGAATACGACATCCGTGAAGCGGACTTTCCGATCCCCCCGCTGACGGTGGAGCCGCTGGTGGAGAACGCGGTGATCCACGGCGTCAGCGGCTACGAGCACGGCGCAAGGCTTTCCGTATCCTCGCGGCGCGAGGACGACTGCTATATCATCGAGGTCAGGGACAACGGCAGAGGCTTTGACGCCGTGAAGGTGACGAAGGGCGTCGGCATCGACAATGTCCGTACACGGCTGGAGGTACAGTGCGGCGGCAGGCTGGAGATCGAAAGCTCCGCACGCGGCACGACCGCGGTGATCTACATCCCTGTGAGAGGTGAAGCTGATGAAAATCCTGGTGCTTGACGATAAAATGCTGCTGGTCAAGGACATCATCCGCGACGTCAGGAGCATCGCGCCCGACGCTGAGTGCGTGGGCTTCCACCGCGAGACGGAGGCGATCGACTACGCGCGGGAGCATCCGCTCGACGTGGCGCTGCTGGACATCGATATGCCGATCATGAACGGCCTTGCGGCGGCAAAGCGGCTGTGCGAGCTGCAGCCGAAGCTCAATATCATCTTTCTGACGGGCTTTCCGGAGTACGCGCTGGATTCCTACCGCGTGTACGCGAGCGATTTTCTGTTAAAGCCCCTGCGTGCGGAGGAGCTGAAAAGCGCTCTGGCGCATCTGCGCAATCCGGTGAGCCGCACCGACGGCGAGGTGCCTGCCCGCTACAGCGTCCATGCCATCGGCGCGAATATCAAGGCACGGCGGACGGCGCTGGGCATGACCGTCAACGATCTTGCCGGGCGGCTGGATGTATCCTTCCAGACCGTCTATCGGTGGGAGTCGGGGGATAGGACCCCCGATACCGTCATGCTGATCGAGCTGTCGCGCGTCCTGCGGACGGATATCGACACGCTGATCTCGGGCGTGGGCGGACATGACTGAATTATCCCCGCGCGGCGCATCATTACGGTTGATTTTCTGACACAACGGTAGTAGAATGGTAGTATCGGAACACACGTCAGGGAGGTCGGTTTTTGTGAAAAAGGTCAAGAACAATATCCTGTTTTTATTCTATACCATCTTGCTGGGCGCGATCGTCGGCGCGATCATCTGGGCGTTCCTCAAGGTGATGAACCTCGGCATCGAATTCCTCTGGGATTATCTGCCCTCACAGTTCAGCTTTCCGCTGTACACGCTGTGTGTCTGTACGGTCGGCGGTCTGCTGATCGGACTGTGGAAAAAGAAGTTCGGCGATTATCCAGAGGAGCTGAACGTCGTCATGGGTCAGGTCAAAAAGACCGGCCGCTATCCCTATCATAATGTATTCTCCACGCTCGGCTCGGCACTGTTCCCCTTGCTGATCGGCGCGAGCGTCGGTCCTGAGGCGGGGCTGACGGGCGTGATCGCGGGACTTTGCTCGTGGGTCGGCGATAAGCTCAAGCGCTATAAGAAAGAGGTGGAGGAGCTTGCCGCGATCGGACTGAGCGCGACGCTGGGCACCATCTTCCGCTCGCCGATGTTCGGCTTTATGGAGCCGCTCGAATCGGACGAGGAGACCACCCTGCCCAAGGCGTCCAAGATCGTGCTGTATCTTGCGGCGATCCTCAGCTCCTTCGGCATCTTCATCCTGCTGAACAAGCTGGTCGGAGGCGGCGTCGGCATGGAGGGCGTCCCCAGCGAGGGCATCGAGCCTGTGCAGTACCTGTACGCGATCCCGATGACGCTTGCCGGCATTCTTGCGGGCTATCTGTACTTCCTGTTCAAAAAGCTGACGTCGTCGCTCAAAAGCGGACTGCAGCGCTTCACGGTCCTGCGTGCGGTGACGGGCGGCTTGCTGCTGGGCGTGTCCGGCACCTTCCTGCCGCTGACGATGTTTGCCGGCGAGCACCAGATCGCCGAGGTCACGGAGACCGCGGCTGAGATCGGCGTCGTCATGCTGCTGGTGATCGCGGCGGTCAAGCTGCTGCTGACCAATATCTGCATCGATTCCGGACTCAAGGGCGGACATTTCTTCCCGGTGATCTTCTGCGGCGTCTGCATCGGTGCCGCCATGAGCCTGCTGTTCGGCATCGACATGGGCTATTGTATGGCGGTCGTCACCGCGGCGCTGGTGGGACATACCCTGAAAAAGCCGCTGGCGACGGTCCTTCTGCTGATGATCGTGTTCCCGGTACGGCTGATCCCGGTGATGCTGTTCGCGGCAGCGGCGGCAAAATTCATCCCCACACCGAAGGCGCTCCTGCCCGCGAAGGAATAACGCTTTCATGATAAAACCGGCTGACAGAGCGGACAAGAGGCGCCCCGAACGCGGACGGCTCTTGCCGCATTGCGGCGGGATGAGACCCGCGCCGCAAAAAATAATCGGAAGAAGCATATTTTTTCAAAAATAAAGGTTGACAATTGCCGACTCGTTTGCTATAATGTTAGCTGTCGATTGAAGACGGCACAACAATCGGATATGCGGATATGGCGGAATAGGCAGACGCGCATGGTTCAGGTCCATGTGAGCATTGCGCTCATGCAGGTTCAACTCCTGTTATCCGCACCACAAAGAGGGATACCCATTCGGGTATCCCTCTTTGTTTAGTATGGTGCGGATAACAGGAGTTGAAGGCGAGCGTGCCAAGGATAAAACGCGGAGTCGTTTTATCCGCGGGTGCAAACAGTCCGGCGGACTGTTTGCAGGGAGAGCGCAGATAGGCGGCAGGGCAAGAGGTGACGCTCCCAAGACGAAAGCCGGGGGATCCTCCATCGCCGGGGCATGTTATCCGCAATTGTATCGGTGCGGATAACAGGAGTTGAAGGCGAGTGTGCCTCGTCCTCATTGGCTGTGCTCGTCGGCAAGCGATCAGGGACGACCGTTGCCGTACTCACGACGCCATTCGTCCTCTCTCCGTAAAGCAGGGGCTTTATGGAGCCTCATGGGGGCTTTTCGGGGACCCCGTTTACGCGCGGAGTCGACGAAAACCGCAGGCAAAATCAGTCCCGTTACCTGAGTCGATAAACCAAGAGGGATTGTTGACAGCCGGCGACAGACGCAGGTATGCGCATACTTGCATCGTCGGCGTTGCGATGCTTGTTTTCTATGCACAAAAGCAAGGCAACAATTTTGTGTATTATTATGACAGCAGGATACGGCAGGTCTATTTATTTTCGCGTGTTTCAGTGTTATAATACATTTGTAATCACATACAGCAGTGCAGATGACGGTTACTTCATTTTATTGTCTATCTCAAAGAACCATGCGTGGGTTCGAATCCCACCCGCTCCACCA
>ONAS01000076.1 GCA_900315815.1 uncultured Eubacteriales bacterium | reverse complement strand
CATTTCCCTTGTCCAGCCAAAATTTGCGGTACTTCTAAACTATTACATTGTAAATATTCTTTTAATTATTTCTCTGTCCTCTTGACGGGGTGCGGTTCATGATCTCCGGCGGTTCGGCGTTTACAGTAATGCTTTCAGTTTTTCGTAGAACTCGTAGGGGATGCGCATGTTTCCCTTGCCTGTCCCCAGCGAGATATGCGGCTTGTTGGCGCCGTGAAAATCACTGCCGCCGCTTTCCGACAGACCGAAGCGCTTGCAGATCTCTCTTGCGCGTTGGGTGGTTTCGTCGTCGTACAGGCTGTACATGGTCTCCATACCCTGGAGTCCGCTTTCGATCGCAGAGGGGAGGAACGCTTCCGCCTGCTCAAAGGTCATGTGGATAAAGGGGTGTGCCCAGACGCATACTCCGCCGATGGAGCGGATGAAGGACATGGTTTCCAGCGACGAGAGGCGTTCGGGGGGCACATACAGTCCGTACTCTTTGGAGAGGATGGTATCGAAGCCCTCCTGGATGCTTTCAATATAGCCGTGCTTCAACAGCTCCGCGGCGATATTCGCGCGGTTGACATGACCCTTGGAATTTTCCAGGATCTCGACATAGCTGATACGATACCCGCGATCCCTCAGCTTTTTCACGAGGTTGTAGTTGCTCTCTTCCTTGAGGATCGTCGCCTTGTTGATATACTGCTTGATGGCGTCAAAGGAATCGGGGCGGATGAACAGCCCGAGGATATGCAGCTCTGTACCGTTGTGAGCAGTGGTGAATTCCACGCCGGGCGCGATCTGAAGCGGCTTGTCGGCGGCGGCGTCGATGAATTCCTGCAGTCCCGCGATCGTATTGTGATCGGTCAGCGCGACAGCCGACAGACCGCTGTCGACGGCGGCGTTGACCAGCTCTTCGGGTGTAAAGGTTCCGTCTGAATAGACGGAATGTGTGTGCATGTCACAGAGTTTCGGCACGGTAATGCCTCCTATGTCAATGGGATTCAGCCAAGGTCCGGGCGGTCACGCCCACGGGTCGGCGGCCTTCGGGGCGCGGATGCCGACCATGATCATCTGCTCCTCCAGATACCATTTGCCCTCTGAGGGCTTCAGGCGCAGCTTGATCTGGCGGGGATTGTCGGCGCCGCCGGAATTCAGATGGAGGGTCGCCCTGTCCGCTTGCGGGAAGGAATAGGGATTGGAGAAAATCGTGACGCTGAAAGGGTGAGAGGGGGTGTAGTTATTGTCGGGCGCCGCACCGGCAAAGTAGGAAAACGGCACGTGCTTGCCGTCACGGAAACGGTCATTGAGAAAGCTGATCTCATAGCCGCTCAGCGGAGCCGGACCCTTGAGATAATTCAGCATCTCTATGCCGATCTCCGGCACGGCGGCATAGGCGCACAGCGCGCATACCGTCAGCGCGGCGGTCTTGTACGGGGTATCGAGGCTCGCCTCGGGGAGGGCTTTCAGCTCGGCAAGGCTCTCCGGCAGTGCGTTGAAGGTGAAGGTGTAACTGCCGGACGCGGGTTTTGCGGTCGGCGCGGAATTTGAGATGTTGTTTTTCAGACTGTCAAAAATACTCATACTGCCTGCCTCCGTCATTGATATTGATTTTACTATACCATTTGCGGCGGGATTTGTAAATAAAAAATTGCAAGTTTGCGCCTGATGGTGTACAATAATCATGAGAAACAGAGAAGGGGAACGGGAGCTGCATGGTAAAGACAGAGTATGTGATGCTCAACGGTGTGAAATATGCCGACGTAAGCGGATACGCGCGCGATCTGCCGCCGAAGCGGCGAGAGAAAATCGAGCGGCTTCGGTTTGAAAAGGACAAGCTGCTGAGTCTGACGGCAGGCATGCTGATCCGCAATAGGATCGGGAACACGCCCCTGTCTGAAAATGAACACGGGAAACCGTACGCAGACGGAGGACAGTTCTTTTCCGTCTCTCACAGCGGAGAATGCGTTGTGATCGCCGTGGACGACAGGGAGATCGGCATTGACGTCGAGCGCCTGCCCGACAGGGATTATCTGCAGATCGCCGAGCGGTTTTATCATCCGAACGAGCTGGCATATGTGCGCCGCGCAGAGGACAGCGCCCGTGCGTTCACATACGTCTGGACGAGAAAAGAGGCGTACCTTAAGCAGATCGGCATCGGTATCGCGACCGACCTCAAGGCATTCGATACCGTATCGGGTGAGCTGAGCGAGAGGGTCGCGAGCGTTGATCTGGAGGGGTATGTGATTTCGGTTTGTGTGGAGGACAGCGAGAGATTACAGGATGTATATATTTCTGAATTAGAATTAAAAGAAGTGTTTTACTGATATATGACAGTACGCCGCGGCAGAGATGTCGCGGCGCTTTTATGCGTAAAAGGTTTCAAAGGTGTCAAGGCAGATCGCTCCGAGCAGCCCGCCGATGCCGGAGCCGCAGTCGATCGCGATGTGATGATCGCGGATGAAAATCATATCATTGGAACAGCCGTCGATCATCAGACGGATACGGCGTGTCGGGGTGTGACCGGTGACGAGGTGTTTGTCGGGATAATAGACCTCCTCATAGTCGGTGCAGGCCCACAGCAGGTCGTCGCGGGAGTAGGCGGACAGCGGCTTGTCGGGTGAAAAATCACCGGGTCCCGTGTGGACGAGGACAAACCGCCGGTCGCCGACAGTCACCTCCTTGTACAGTGAAAACGAGGCGAGATAGCGGAGGATCGCTTCTTTGTCATCGTTCTTCAGCCTTTGGAATTCCTGCAGGGTCGGTATGCCGCCGAGGCACAGCCATGTGTCGGTTTCCTGCGGGTTCTGCGGGAATCGCTCCGGCTCGTGATACAGCTCATTCAGCGCGCGGTACGCCATATCGTCGTGATTGCCGAGGATCGGTACGATGTTCGGACGCCGCATCATGTCGAGCAGGATCTCCATCCCGCCGTATCCGCGATCGACGATGTCGCCGAGGATATAGAGTGTGTCGTTTTCGGTGAAGCGGATCATGCGGAGCATGGTCTGATAGCTCAGCAGGTTTCCGTGGATATCTGACATACAGTAGATCATGGTTTCATCCTTCCTTTCGATCATTGTCGGACAGTTGGATATCCGAAAAACGCTGTTCGGTCGTCAGGGCGCAGACGGCGCTGTCCGTCAGCCATTGAAGCCACAAGCCGCGCCTTGTGAAAAGCGCGTTGAATCCACAGTACAGGCGGGTCATCAGTCCGGGGTCAAAGGTGACGTCGTGAAAGAGGGGATCATCGTCGATCACAAAAAGCTCCGGTTCATTTTCGCGGAAATAATCGCGGGCTTGATCGCCCAGCTCCTCCCACGGGACGGCGAGGTCATATGCGTTGAACATGCAGTACATCCGCTCGCCGATGCTCATGGAGAAAAGATGCTTTTCCGGGTCGATGCGCGGATCATAGAGGTATGTCTTGCCGTTGAAATCATCATAGCACCACTGTGACAGATGTCCCCGCGGGACGGTATAGTCGGTCGCGGTGATTTTGTCGCGGGAGCCTGCGTATTGCTTGCCTCCGCAGTAGACGGTACAGCCGTCATCCCACATGCCCCATGTGATGAGGAAGGCGATGACGTCGTCGGCGAGTTTGTTCATATCGTGCTGATTCATGTGCATTTCTCCTTTCAGATTGCAAAAAAATAAGGACGCCGGAGCGTCCTTGCGGTCGATGGATTCAGTTTTGCGGGGAGGAGCGGGCGGCTTCTTCCCGAATGAAATCTGCCAGACGGTCGATCTCCTCTTCCGACAACGGCAGCTCGAAGCGGGTTTTTTTCATCCGTACAAAGCAGTCGGCGACGCTGACGGCTTTTCCGTCAAGCGTATACTTTTTTTCAATCGGAATAGCTTTGGGCTTTTTGCTTTGATACAGGTACAGTCCGAGACGGTCAAATAATACATGCAGGTTGTGAGAGCTTGGGTCGATATCGAAGGTTTGCAGCGACAGCAGAAACTCGATCCCGCCGCAGCTTCCGGTGATCCACTTCCAGTTGGAATTGTCGTAATGAGGATCCAGCGTATGACCGGAGGTATAGTTTTTTATCATGTAGTTTTCTGCGTTCCCTTTGACATTGCTGAACCCTGGTTGTGCCTTGAGCCTGTCGGCGATCCTCTTGCGCTCCTCCGCTCTTGCCGCGGAGTAGGCGTCTTTTGTGCTTTTGAACTGCGCTTTCCTTTCTTCATGATCAGTGATCTGTGGCGCTTTCATGAGAATCTTCCTTTCTGATATGCAGGACTTTGCATAGGATTTTGCATAAACCGCAGCAGGTCCCTTTTAAATATAAAACAGCAAAAACAAAAATTCTGCATATTTCGGATGAATATGCAGAATCGTGGGCTATGACAGCTTTTCGACGATGGCGGAGATGATGCGGCGGTTGCGGACGCGCTTGACAGTGAATCGCAGGTTTTCGTAGCGGATCTTTTGTCCGTGCATGGGGATATCGCCGAACTGCTCCACGATGAAGCCGCCGACGGAGTTGCTCTCGATCTCCTCGTCGGGCGGGATCTCCAGCAGCTCAAAGAGATCGTCCAGCTCCATGTCGCCGCTGACGAGATATTTTCCGTCCTTGAGCTTGGAGTAGGTATGCTCGACGTCCTCGTCCTCGTCCCAGATATCGCCGACGATCTCCTCGAGCAGGTCCTCCATCGTCACGATACCCAGCATGCCGCCGTATTCGTCGGTGACGATGGCGATATGCAGCTTATTGGCGCGGAAATCGTTGAGGATATCGGAGAGCTTGAGGGTCTTGTAGATGAAATGGGCAGGTGTCAACAGCGGACGGATCGGAACATCACCGTCGCCGTCGATCACCTTTTCCAGATAGTCGCGGGTGTGCAGGATGCCGATGATATTGTCGATCTCGTTTTCATATACCGGGATGCGCGAGTAGCGCTCCTTGATGATCAGGGCGTGGATCTTTTCGGGGTCGTCGTCGATATCAATCGCGGTGACGTCGACGCGCGGGGTCAGGATCTCCTGCGCGGTCTTTTCGTCAAATTCCAGTGCGGACTGCACCAGCTCCGATTCCTGTTCCTCCAGGATGCCTTCCTCCTCGATGGTCTCGATGATGTATTTCAGCTCGTCCTCGGTGACGGAGGGGGAGGTCTTTTTGATGTGAGCTACCTTCATGAAGGCGTTTTTCATGCCGGTAAAGAAGATGATCAGCGGCATAAGAATGTAGGTCAGGATCCGCAGGATCAGGGCGGTATGCAGGACGATGGAATCGCTTGCCTCTCTGCCGATGCATTTCGGGATGACCTCGCCGAAGGTCAGCACCAGCAGGGTGGTCGCGCCTGTGGCGATCGCCGCGCCGTAGTTCTCAAAGAGGTTCAGGCAGAGAATGGTCGCCAGCGATGAACAGCCGAGGTTGACGACGTTGTTGCCGATCAATATCGCGGTCAGGGCGTTGTCAAAACGGTCGGTGACCCACAAAGCGTGCTTTGCGCGTCTGTTGCCGTTGTCGGCAAGTGCCTTGAGACGGATCGTGTTGGCAAAGGAAAAGGCGGTTTCGATACAGGAAAAGAAGCCGGATAACAGGATCATAACGGCGATGATCACGCCGTACACAGCGTTGGTACTCAATGATGACTCCTTATTTCTAAGCGTTAGGATGAAATAGCATATTCTTAACCATAGCATACTATAATAACTTGTAATTAAAATGTTACAAAAGAAATTTGCGGTTTTTTATTGAACAATTCTTCGATTAGTGATATACTAAATACTGGTTTATTTTGAGAAGCTGTATACATGATTTTGTGCTTTGGTGGCAAACTATTCGTAATCATGGATTTACGAGGTGCAAGATGAATAAATACAGCTTTAACCGACAGGTCGGACGGGTGCTCAGAAGGAACGCGCAGAAATACGCCGATGAGACGCGCAAGGAAGAAGCCGGGTCGAACAGAGGGGAAGAGGCTCCCGAACAGGAACCCTCCCGGGACGACAGCCCGCAGGATCACGCGCCGCAGGATAACGTGACCGGCATGGGAAGCGTGATCACCCACCGCGGCGATCGGATCATCTATTGCCTGACGGTCATCGGACAGATCGAGGGGCATTATATCCTGCCCGCCAATAACAAGACCACCAAGTACGAGCACGTCATCCCGTCGCTGCTCGCGATCGACGAGGACGAACATATCGACGGACTGCTGGTACTGCTGAATACCTCCGGCGGCGACGTGGAGGCAGGTCTGGCGATCGCGGAGATGATCTCCGGGATGAAAAAGCCGTCGGTATCGCTGGTACTGGGCGGCGGTCACTCGATCGGCATCCCGCTGGCGGTAGCCGCTGACAAGAGCTTTATCGCGAGCACTGCCTCAATGACGGTCCATCCGGTCAGGACGACCGGACTGACGGTCGGCGCGCCGCAGACGTTCCGTTATTTCCAGAAGATGCAGGAGAGGATCAACGGCTTTGTTGCCGAGAACTCCGGTATCACCAAGGAGAAATACAGCGAGCTGGCGCTGAATACCGGCGAGCTGGTGACGGATATCGGGACGATCCTGGAGGGAAAGGAAGCGGTCGAGTGCGGTCTGATCGACGAGGTCGGGTCGCTGGCCGACGCGACCGACGCGCTCTACGCGCTGATAGAGGAAAGAAACAGTCAGAAATGACGGTGGTATCCCCGCTGTCGATATCACGCGCCGAAATCACGCGGCGCGATACATAAGGAGTTTACTATGACAGTTGTTGACGCGATCATTCAGGGCGTTGTACAGGGACTGACCGAGTTTTTACCGGTGTCCAGCAGCGGTCACCTGAACATTATCCAGCATATCCAGGGCATGACGGAGGATAATCTGTTTTTCAGCGTGATGCTGCATGTCGGTACGCTGGTTGCGGTATGCGCATTCTATTACAAGCTGATCTGGCGGCTGATCAAGGCGTTCGGTCTGCTGATCGCGGATATTTTCCGCGGACGCTTCAGCTGGAGAGAAATGGACGAGGACAGACGCATGCTCATCATGCTGGTCATCGGTCTGGTGCCGCTGTTTCTGCTGTTCCTGCCGATCCCCGGTACGGATATGAAGGTCAAGGATCTGGCGGACGTATTCGCGGACGCGAAGTATTTCATCGTGGTCGGTATCGCACTGCTGCTGACCTCTCTGCTGCTGCTGATCGGTAATATGTTCTCGCAGGGCTATCTGGCGGAAAGACGCTGGAAAAAGAATCCCGAGGGCAGAAATACCATGACCGTGGGCGACGCGATCACCGTCGGTCTGGTGCAGTGCTGTGCGGCGCTGTTCCCGGGTCTGTCCCGTTCCGGTTCGACCCTTGCAGCCAGCCAGATGCGCGGCGTGAACAAGCAGAAGGCGCTTGACTATACCTTCATCCTCGCGATCACGTCGATCGTCGCCGCCGCTTTGCTGGAGTTCAAGGACGTTATGGACGCGCCCGACGGTATTTCCGTGGACATCCTGCCGGTCATCGTCGGCATGGCCGTAGCGGCGTTCGTCGGTTATTTCTCCATCGTATTGTTCAAGTGGCTGTTGAAGACCGACAAGATGTATGTTTTTATCATTTATACCGCGCTTGCGGGTATCGCTGTGGTGGTCGTCAGCATCATCGAGATGAACACCGGTGTCAACCTCTTTACCGGCGCGGCGATCTGACAGAGCTCTTACATATGACGCATTCTTTGCGATCGCTCCCTCTCGGAGCATAAAACAGAAACAGAAATCGAAAATGCATAGGAGTGAGATGTTTGGCAGCTACGACGAGAAATACAAAAGGCGCTGCGAAAAAGAAATCAACTTCCGGTAGAAAAACCTCATCCAAATCGACCGCTTCCGCGAAAGGAAGATCCTCCGCAAGGACTGCCGCAGAAGAAAAGCGCGGTATGAACCCGCAGGTCAAGGCACTGCTGCTTTGCGCTGTGGGCGTGATCCTGTTTGCGCTTGTAATGATCCCCGGCGGCTCACTGTGGTTCACCATCCGCTCGTTCTTCTTCGGAATGTTCGGACTGTGCGCGATCCTTGTCCCCGCGATCTTCATCTACATGGGCATCATGACCTCCAAGGAAAAGGTCATGGAGCATAAGGGCACCAAAATCGCTTTATCCCTTGCGGTGCTGGTGTTTACCTGCACGCTGGTATATGTGCTGGGCGCCACGGATTACAACCGCGATCACGGCTATTTTGCCGCGTGCGGAGCCGCCTTCAAGGGCTCGTACGAATACCGCAGTATGTGCGGACTGATCGGCGCGATCTTCGGCTATCCGTTCAAGGCGTGGTTCACCACCGTCCCCTCGGTGATCATCTGTATCGTGGTACTTTTGGTTTCGGTCATGATCCTCGCAAGGGTCACCCTGCTGGATGTGGCGCGTGTCGCCAAAAAGGGATATCGCCGCCATGTAGAGCCGCATATCCGACGCACACGCCCCAGACCGCAGCAGATCGAGGAAGACGATACCGCGGCGGCATATCAGCTGCCCGAGGTCTCTCAGGTGCCTGAAAGACGCCGCTCCAACGGCAGGATCGATATCCCGCTGGACAAGCCTCAGAAGAAGCCCAGACAAAAGGATAAGCAGGAGATCGAAGAGGAGCAGCGCGACGAGAACATCCTGAGCATCATCCAGAACGCGAATTCCGGCATGGTGCCTGACGCCGAGCTGGATGCCTCGGCAGTCGCGAAGCGCATCACCAAGAATAAAACCAGCAATACGGTCGCTGACGGCGCCAAGCAGGCGGATCCCCAGACCGTGAAGGTCGATCTCAACGATGAAGTCCGCCGCATGGACGCCGCGGTCAAAAAGGAAGAGGAAAAAGCGGTCGAAAAGCCGACCTATATTTTCCCGCCGACAAGGCTGCTTGATCCGCCGATGGATACCGAGAGCGCGAGCGCCTATAATGAGATGCAGAACAACGCCACCAAGCTGATCGAGACCCTCAAGAGCTTCGGCGTCAACGCGAGCATCACCAATATCTGCCGCGGTCCGTCTGTCACGCGCTATGAGCTGCAGCCTGCCGCGGGCGTCAAGATCAGCAAGATCACCAATCTGGCGGACGATATTGCCCTGAACCTTGCGGCGAACGGCGTGCGTATCGAAGCGCCGATCCCCGGCAAGGCAGCGGTCGGCATCGAGGTGCCGAACAAGGTCACATCGATGGTCACCCTCAGAGAGCTGGTGGAGACCGAAGAATTCCGTAAGTCCAAGAGCAAGCTCAACTGCGTACTGGGCAGAGATATCTCCGGCGAGATCGTCTGTACCGATCTGTCGGCGATGCCCCATCTGCTGATTGCCGGTACGACAGGCTCCGGTAAATCCGTCTGCGTGAACGCCCTGCTGATGTCGATCCTGTTCAAGGCGTCGCCGGACGAGGTCAAGCTGCTGCTGATCGACCCGAAAATGGTCGAATTCAGCAAGTACAAGGGCATCCCGCATCTGCTGGTTCCGGTGGTCTCCGACGCGAAAAAGGCGGCGGGCGCGCTGAACTGGGCAGTCTCCGAGATGCTCAGCCGTTACCGTATCTTTTCAGAATACGACTGCAAGGGCGTGGACAGCTATAACCAGCTGATCGACAAAAACCTTGCTTACATAGA
>ONAS01000038.1 GCA_900315815.1 uncultured Eubacteriales bacterium | reverse complement strand
TCGAATGGTCGGACATCGATTTTGATAACGCTATCCTGCAGGTGTGCCGCTCCTCGCTCTATCTGCCCGAAAAAGGAGTGTTTGAGGACGAAACCAAAAACCGCACCTCGAACAGGGTGATCAAGCTCCCTCAGACCGCCGTCAATGATCTGAAGCTGTACCGCAAGTATCAGGTGGAAATGCGCCTGAGAGTCGGCGACCGCTGGCAGGAAACCGACAGGATCTTCACGACCGATTTCGGTGCGCCGCTGCACCCTGACACGCTCTCACGTTGGTTTTCTGCCTTTGTGAAAGCGCACTGCGATGTATTGCCGCCGATCTCGCTCCATTCGCTCCGGCATACAAACGCGACCTTGCAGATAGCGAGCGGTGTCCCAATCACCACTGTATCGAAGCGTCTCGGACACGCCAGCTCCGTGACCACCGGCAGGATATACGCACACGCGATCCGCTCGGCCGACGAAGCCGCCGCCGAAGCTTTGGAGAACATTCTCACCCCGACGCTCAACAGGAACGCCGGATAATACAGACAAAAAGAAAACCTGCGCCTTTCTGATCGGATGATCTGATAAGAAGCGCAGGTTTTTGTAGCGGAATATAATACGGAATACAAGCATGATAACAGCTGAAAAAACGATGAAAAAATGCACTATAAACAACAAATAAACAACAAATCGTGAGTTTTCCCTATATCGGATAAAAGAAGAAACCGCCTAAACGTACTGTTTAAGCGGTTTCTTTGGTTGCGGGGGTGGGACTTGAACCTCACGACCTCCGGGTTATGAGCCCGACGAGCTACCAACTGCTCCACCCCGCGATATGTGCCTTTCAGCCTCTATATGTTAACACTGTTTTGCTGTTTTGTCAAGGGCGAATCCTGTCGTCAGACAGGTGTGGAAATCTTTTTGTATAAACTATGCAAAAAAGCCGTTCAAATTTATTGACAAGTTGGCGTTTTATGATAAAATAAAAGCAATACTGGGGCAGTATAAAATTCCGTCAGACGGAAGATCGTTCTGTCGGGGGAGGAGGCGATCGCTTGACCTGTCAATTCCGCTTCGGCGCGGTCATCCCCGCGGCGGGGCTGAGCTCGCGCATGGGCGCGTTCAAGCCGCTTCTGCCGTATGCCGATCGGACGGTCATCGAGGCGTCGGTCGGCTCCGCGATGCCGTATATTTGTACCGCCGCCGCTGTCGTCGGCTATCGGGGCGGCGAGGTCGCTCAAGTGCTGAGGGAACGGTTTCCCGGGCGGCTGACGATCGTTGAAAACCCCGATTACGCTTCGACGGATATGCTGCGCTCGGTCCGGCTAGGACTGCGGGCGATGGGGGAGTGCGACGCGTTCTTTCTGCTGCCGGCGGATATGCCGATGATCGCGCCGCGCGTGTATGAGGCGCTGATCGCGGCATTCGACGGCGAGCCCGACGTCATCTGTCCCGTGCTGGACGGCAGGCGCGGTCATCCGCCGCTGATCCGTGCGCGGATGATCCCGGAGATCCTTGCCTATGAGGGCGGAGGAGGACTCAGGGCGATCCTCGGCTGCCGTAAGGCGAAGGAGATCGCCGTCAACGAGCCGGGGATCCTCATCGATCTGGATACGCCTGCGGATTACCGGGCGATCCGGTAACAGAGAGCTTCGGCTGATAAAAGAGTTCTGTCAACTATCATTTTGCTACCGATATGGAGTGATACCAATGAAAGAAATAAGTCATTCGATCAAGAAAAAAGACCATGACCCGAAGATCGAGGGCCGGTCGGTCTATGTCGACGACTATGTCACGACCGCCGACGGCAGGGCGATCCTCTGCGGCAGACTGCTGCATTCGACGCTCGCAAGGGCGCGGGTGCTGAGCGTGCAGGTGCCAGAGCTTCCCGAGGGGTATTACTACGTCGACAAGTCCGATATCCCCGGTGACAACAACGTCAATATCGTTCTGGACGATACGCCCGTTTTCTGCCGCGATACGGTGGAGTATATCGGCGAGCCGATCGGTATGGTCGTCGGACCCGACAAACGCGAGGTCGAGCGGCTTCTCGGAGAGATCAAGGTCGAGTACGAGGAGCTGGAGCCGGTGCTGGATATCCGCACGGCAGAGGAATACTTCTTTGATTATGCGTTCGGTCACGGCGACGTCGGGAAAGCGTTTGCCGAGGCGGACAAGGTCTATGAGGAAGAGTTCATCACGGGCTATCAGGATCAGACCTATCTGGAGCCGCAGGGCATGATGGCGGAGCCGGAGGCGGACGGGCGCATGTTTGTCCACGGCTCTCTGCAGTGCGCGTACTATGTGCACGGAGCGGTCGCCCGCGCTTTGGGAACGGGTCCCGACGGCGTGCATATCCTGCAGGACGTCACCGGCGGAGGCTTCGGCGGCAAGGAGGACTTCCCGTCGATCATCGGCTGTCAGGTCGCCGTCGCGGCGGAAAAGTGCGGTCAGCCGGTCCGCTGTGTTTTCAACAGACGCGAGGATCTGGAATTCACCCCGAAGCGTCACCCCTCGCTGTGCCGGTACAAGGTCGCCGTCAAGGACGGCAGAGTGACCGCCGTTGAAGCGGACGTCCGCTTCAACGCGGGCGCGTATTCGACCCTCTCCGCGGTCGTATTGCAGCGCGGCATCATCGCCGCCCCGGGCGTGTATGATATCCCGAATGTCCGCGTCACCGGCAAAGCGGTCAAGACCAATACCAATCCCTGCGGCGCGTACCGCGGCTTCGGCGCGCCCCAGACGTTTTTCGCGATGGAGATGATGATGTCGCACATCGCGCAGGATCTGGGCGTTGATACGATCGAATTCAAGGAGCGCCATTTTGTCAGAAAGGGCGACGTCACCTCCACCAACGGCAGGTACCATTTCCCCGTACCGCTGCCCGCGATGCTCGATGAGGTGGACGGCATGTCCGATCTGCGGAAAAAGCATAAGGAGTACGCGAAGCCTCAGACCGGCCGTTACAGACGGGGCATCGGCTTTTCCGCCGTATTCCACGGCGCGGGCTTTACCGGCTCGGGCGAAAGGGACCTGATCAAGGCAAAGGCGAAGCTCCGCAAATACGCCGACGGTAGCGTTGAGGTGCTGGCATCCAACGGCGACATCGGTCAGGGCGTCCGCACGACCTTCCCGAAGATCGTCGCGCATGAGCTGAACATCCCCTTGGAGCGGGTCTACTATGACCATCCCGACACCGCCCGCGTGCCCGATTCCGGCCCGACGGTCGCGTCACGTTCGCTGATGATCGTCGGCGAGCTTCTCCGCAGAGCCGCGATCAAGCTGCGCGATATCTGGCAGGAGGGCGTCGAGCAGGAGGTAGAGGAGAAATACAAAGAGCCTGATTTCATGATCCCGTTCTATCTCGACCGCTTTGAGGGCGACGCCTATCCCACCTATGCGTGGGCGGCGGCCGCCGTTGAGGTAGAGGTGGATACCTATACGGGACTGACAAGGATCCTCGGCGCGTACGGCAGCTTTGACGTCGGCACGCCGGTGGACTATCACATCGTACTCGGACAGATGGAGGGCGGCTTCCTGCAGGGACTCGGCTACGCGTCCATCGAGAAGATGAATTACGACGGCAGGGGACGCATCCGCAACAACAGCTTCACCGATTATCTGGTGCCCACGACGATGGATGTGCCGAATATGCAGGCGACGCTGCATGTCGAGGAATACCCCGACGGACCTTACGGCGCCAAGGGTGCCGGCGAGCTGCCGCTGGTAGCGCCGCCGCCTGCGTATATCGAGGCGGTCGAGCAGGCGCTGGGCGGCGCGGGAAAGCATCGCCTGAGCTTCATCCCCTTCTCCGCCGAGGACGTCATTCTGGAACTGAACAAGGAGGGTCTGTGATGGACGGTATCTGCTTCAGACTGAATTCAAAAGAGATCTGGTACGAGGGCGCGGCGACCGATCGGCTGCTGGACGTCCTGCGTGACGACTATGATATGAAAAGCGTCAAATGCGGCTGTAAGGAGGGCGAATGCGGCGCGTGCGCGGTGCTGATCGACGGCGTGCTGGTATCCCCGGCATGGTGCTGGCGGCGGAGGCGATCCTCAGCAGGAATCCCCATCCCGCAGAGGAAGAGGTGCGCGAGGGTCTTTCCGGCAACATCTGCCGCTGTACCGGCTATAACGCGATCGTCAGGGCGGTCCTGAACGCGGCAAAGGAGGGCGATGGATTATGGTAAACGGATATAAACCCACCGCATTGCAGGAGGCGCTCGAGATCCGCGCGCGTGAAAGGGTCATCCCGTATGCGGGCGGCACCGATATCATGGTGAAGAAGCCTGAGGGAGTGCCGTTCCTGTTTATCAACGATATCGACGAGATCAGACAGATCAGGGACGACGGCGACTTCATCCGCGTCGGCGCGGCGGTCACCTTTACCGAGGCGCTCGCGAGCGAGCTGATCCCCCGCATCATGAAGGAGGCGGTCTCCCGCATCGCGGCGCCCGCGATCCGCAACGCAGGGACCTTCGGCGGCAACCTCGGCAACGGGTCCGATAAAGCGGACTCTGTGATGGCAGGCTTCGCGCTTGACGCCCGTGTGCGTCTTTTATCCGCAAGCGGCGAGAGGATCCTTCCTCTCAAGGACTTCTGCGTCCGCCGCGGCGTGACAGCGATCCGTGACGACGAGCTGATCGCCGAGATCCTTCTCCCGAAAGCCAACTGCGCCCTGCCGTATTACTACAAGAAGATCGGCGGCAGGAACGCGCTCGCGATCTCCCGCGCCGCCATCGGCGGTGTGTACAGCGTGAAGGACGGCGTGATCGATCGGTTCACGGCGGCTTTCATCGGCGGCGGAGACGTCTGCCGGCGCTTTGAGGATATCGAGGCGGCGATCATCGGCAAGACCGCCGAAGAGGTGAAAGCCAACGCAGAGGCATACGTGAAAATGTACGCCGACAGCCTGACCTTTACCCGCGGCAGAGTATCCGCCGAGTACCGCAGGACGGTGATCACCAACCTGCTGCGCGACTATATTGATACGATCGAATAACATTGGGAGTAACCTATGTATACAGTAAACATCAACGGGAAGGATTACGAATCCGCCCATGATAAAAAGCTCCTGAGATTCCTCAGGGACGATCTCAATCTGACCGCTGCCAAGGACGGCTGTTCACAAGGCGTCTGCGGTACCTGCACCGTCCTCGTGGACGGCAAAAAGACCAAGGCGTGCGTCGTGTCGCTGTCAAAGCTGCAGGGCAAAAGGGTGCTGACCGTCGAGGGCATCCCCGCCGAGGAGATGCGTGTTTATGAGCATTGCTTCGCGGAGGCGGGCGCGGTACAGTGCGGCTTCTGCATCCCGGGCATGATCATCTCCGCAAAGTCGCTGCTGGACGAGAACCTGACCCCCACCCGCGCGGACGTCAAGAACGCCATCAAGGGGAACCTCTGCCGCTGTACCGGCTACAAGAAGATCGAGGACGCGATCCTGATGGCGGCGGATTATTTCCGCGAGCACCGCGCGATCCCGAAGCCCCCGACGACGCTCCGCATGAACGAGCACGCCCAGCGCATCGACGCAAAGGAAAAGGTCAACGGTACCGGCATTTTCGCGGACGATATCCGCATCGACGGTATGCTGTACGCCAAGTGCCTGTACTCCGAGTATCCCCGCGCGCGCATCAATAAGATCGACGTTTCCAAGGCTCTCGCCCATGAGGACTGCGTGGAGATCCTGCTCAGGGACGATGTGCCGTGCAATAAGATCGGTCACATCAAGCAGGACTGGGACGTCATGCTCGGAGAGGGTGATATCACCAGGTATGTCGGAAATGTGCTGGCGATCGCGGCGTCGACCGACGCCGACAGCCTGCCGGAGATCCTCAGCCTGATCGAAGTGGATTACACTGAGCTGGAACCCCTGACAAATCCGTATGACGCGCTCAGAGGCGACGCCCCGCTGATCCATGAGGACGGCAACGTCATGAGCCGCGCCAATCTGGTGCGCGGCAACGCCGACGAGGCGATCCGCAATTCAAAGTATGTCGTCACCCGCAAGTACAGGACCTCGTGGCAGGAGCACGGCTTCATGGAGCCTGAGTGCTGTGTCGCGGTCCCCGAGGGCGACGACGGTGTGCTGATCTACACCACCAGCCAGAGCATCTACGACGTACAGCGCGAATGCTCCAAGGCGCTGGGTCTTGCTCCTCAAAAGGTGCATGTCCGCGCCCCGCTGGTCGGCGGAGGCTTCGGCGGCAAGGAGGACATGAGCGTCCAGCCGTACGCCGCGCTGATGGCGTATGTGACCAAGCGCCCCGTCAAGGTGAAGTACACCCGCCGGGAATCGCTCGACTACCATGTCAAGCGCCATCCGATGGAAATGGAATTCACCACCGCCTGTGATGAAAACGGCATCCTCACCGGCATGAAGGGCATCATCATCGCCGATACCGGCGCGTATGCGTCGCTCGGCGGACCGGTCCTGCACCGTGCCTGTACGCACGCGGCGGGCCCGTACAACTATCAGAATATCGACATTTTCGGGATGTCTGTCTATACCAACAACACTCCCTCCGGCGCGTTCCGCGGCTTCGGCGTGACCCAGAGCTGCTTCGCGACCGAGAGCAATATCAACCTGCTCGCGGAGATGGTCGGCATCGACCCGTGGGAGTTCCGCCGCCGCAACGCCATCAAGCCCGGCGACGTCCTGCCGAACGGCCAGACCGCCGATCCCAACACCAACATGGCGGCGTGCCTTGACGCGGTCAAGGATCTGTATTACAGCGAAAAGTATGTCGGACTTGCCTGCGGCTTCAAGAATTCCGGCACCGGCATGGGCAAAAAGGATATCGGAAGAGTGCTGCTCTCCGTCGAGGACGGCAGAATCCATATCCGCACCTCTGCCGCCTGCATGGGGCAGGGCATCGGTCAGATGGTGCTGACAGAGATCTGTCACGTCACGGGACTTGACCCGGCATTGTTCATCCATGAGACCGCCGATACCGTCCGCACGCCGGACGCGGGCACCTCCACCGCCTCGCGTCAGACGGTCATGACCGGCGAGGCCGCCCGCAGAGTGGGCGAGAAGCTGAAGGCCGCCTTGCAGGACAGGACGCTCAAAGACCTCGAGGGCATGGAGTTCCTCGGCGAATACAGCGCGATCACCGATCCGCTCGGCGCGATCAAGGAGAACCCCGTCAGCCACATCTCCTACTCCTACGGAGTCCAGGTCATCGTACTGGATGACGACGGCAGGATCAAAAAGGCCGTTTCCGCGTTCGACGTCGGCACGCCCGTCAATATCCAGTCCGTCGAGGGCCAGATCGAGGGCGGCATGATCATGGGCATCGGCTACGGCGTGACCGAGAAATTCGAGATCGAGGGCGGCTATCCGAAGTCCCGCTTCGGCAAGATCGGCTTCATGCGCGCCGACGAAGCGCCCGAGCTTGAGGTCATCCTCTGTCAGCCTGCCGAGCAGGACAAGCTGCCGTTCTCGCTGGGCGCGAAGGGCTGCGGCGAGCTGTGCATGATCCCGACCGCTCCCGCCTGTGCGCTCGCGTACTACAAATACGACGGCAGGTTCAGACAGAGCCTTCCGCTGGACGGCACGCCCTACCGCAAATGACCGCGGCACAATCGAAGATCAAGGCTTCCTTTAGGGGAAGCCTTTTTCATGTTGCATAAAGGAAAAATCTGTGATATACTAACTATATCTGCGGATCATGCGCCCTGAGATCACGCACCATCAGCGGGATGATGGGATGCTGTCCGCAAAATCACTATCATGAGGTGAAAGACTATGTGTGACAAAAAGACATTCTACATCACGACCCCGATCTATTACCCCTCGGGGAATCCCCATATCGGGCATTGCTATACCACCGTCGCGTGCGACTCCATCGCGCGCTACAAGCGCATGCAGGGCTATGACGTCATGTTCCTGACCGGAACCGACGAGCACGGTCAGAAGATCGAGGAAAAGGCGAAGGAGCGCGGCATCACCCCCAAGCAGTATGTCGACGAGATCGTCGAGATCTTCAAGCGCCTGTGGAAATTCATGAACATCGATTACGATCGCTATATCCGCACCACCGACGACTATCATGTCGAGGCGGTGCAGAAGATCTTCAAGACCCTCTATGACAAGGGCTATATCTACAAGGGAGAGTACAAGGGCAAATACTGCACCCCGTGCGAGAGCTTCTGGACAGAGTCGCAGCTTGTCGACGGTAAATGCCCTTCCTGCGGACGCGACGTCATCGAAGCCGCTGAGGAAGCCTACTTCATGAGGATGACGCCCTTTGCGGAGCGGATCGAAAAGCTGCTGACCGAGACCGACTACCTGCGTCCCAAGACCCGCGCCGTGGAGCTGGTCAACAACTTCCTGCAGCCGTCCGTTGACGAGAACGGCGTCAAGACCTACGGTCTGGAGGACCTCTGCGTATCGCGCACCAGCTTCTCATGGGGCGTTCCGGTCACCTTTGACCCCGGTCACGTCGTCTACGTCTGGATCGACGCCCTCTCCAACTATATCACCGCGCTGGGCTACGATAACGAAGCCCATGACGATTACGGCAAGTTCTGGCCTGCCGACGTCCATATGGTCGCCAAGGATATCATGCGCTTCCACGCGATCATCTGGCCCGCGATGCTGATGGGTCTGGAGGAGCCGCTTCCCAAGCACCTCGCCGTACACGGCTGGATCACCTTCAACGGACAGAAGATGAGCAAGTCGCTGGGCAACGTCGTCGATCCGTTCATCCTCGGCGAGCGCTACGGCGCTGACGCGATCCGCTACCATATCATGCGCGAGATGGCGCTGGGCGCTGACAGCTCGTTCTCAAACGAGATCATGATCAACCGCATCAACAGCGACCTTGCCAACGGTCTGGGCAATCTGGTTTCCCGCACCGTCGCGATGATCGACAAATACTTCGGCGGCACCCTCCCGACCGACAGGGAAGAGGGCGATTTCGACGCCGACCTGATCGCGACAGCCGCCGCGCTGAAAGCCAAGGTCGACGGCTATGTCGAGAATACCCAGCTGAACCTTGCGCTGGAAGAGATCTTCAAGGTCATCTCCCGCGCAAACAAATATATCGACGAGACCACTCCGTGGATCCTCGGCAAGGACGAAAGCAAAAAGGCGCGTCTTGCGGCCGTGCTGTACAACCTGCTCGAGTCCATCCGCATCGCGTCCACCCTGCTGTCCGCGTTCATGCCCGCGACCATGCCGAAGGTGTTTGAGCAGATCGGCGCGGCGGGCTGCGCGACCTATGAGAACGCCGACAGATTCGGCGTCCTGCCGCTCGACGTGACCGTCAAGCGCGGCGAGGCGATCTTCCCGCGTATCGACGTGGACAAGGAGATCGACGAGCTCAACGCGATCTATCAGAACAGCGAGCCTGCCAAGGAGCCTGAGGTCGAGCTTGCTCCCCACAAGGCAGAGATCGCCTTTGACGACTTTGAAAAGGTAGAGATGCGCGTCGGCAAGGTCCTCGCCTGCGAAAAGGTGAAGAAGTCCAAAAAGCTCCTGAAGTTCACCCTTGACGACGGCTTCGGCGAGCGCACCATCCTTTCCGGCATCGCGGAATACTACGAGCCGGACGAGCTGATCGGAAAGAACATCGCCTTTGTCGCAAACCTCGCGCCCCGCAAGATGATGGGCATCGAGAGTCAGGGCATGATCCTTTCCGCCGAGTATGACGGCAAGCTCCGCGTCGTGATCGTCAACGACGAGATCCTGCCCGGCGGATCGCTGGTATAATCAACGAAAAAACGGGAGGGCAGAGTCCCTCCCGAATTTATATGAGGTAATATGCTGTACAATATTTTTGACGCGCACGCGCATTATGACGACGGGTGGTTCGACGAGGACAGGCACAGCCTGCTTGCCGCGATGCCGGATAAGGGCGTCTGCGGGATCGTCAACGCGTCGGTGGATCTCGCCTCCGCGCGCATTGCGATCGGCTATGCCGAGCAATATCCCTTCATGTACGCCTGCGCGGGGATCCATCCGGAGAACCTTGAGGGGCTTGCGGAGGATTATATCGCACAATTGACAGAGCTGTTGAAGCACCCGCGGGCGGTCGCCCTCGGCGAGATCGGGCTGGACTATCACTGGGATATCCCGCGGGACGTCCAGAACCGTGTGTTTGAGGAACAGCTGCGGCTCGCGCAGGAGCTGGACGTTCCGGTCGTCATCCATGACCGCGAGGCGCACGGCGATACGATGGAGCTGCTGCGCAAATACCGTCCCAAGGGGCTGATGCACTGCTTCTCCGGCTCGGTCGAAATGCTCAAAGAGGTGATGAAGCTCGGTATGTACATCTCGCTCGGCGGTACGGTTACCTTCAAGAACGCCCGCGTCCCCGTCGAGGTCGCCGCGGCGGTGCCGATCGACCGCCTGTTGCTGGAGACCGACGCGCCCTACCTCAGCCCCGTGCCGTATCGCGGCAAGCGCAACGACAGCTCGAATATCGCCTTTACCGCGCAGAGGATCGCTGAGATCCGCGGCATGGACGCGCAGGAGCTGGTCGATATCACCACCCAAAACGCAAAAAGACTTTACGGGATCGATCCGTAACGCAATTCTCATTGAGGGATCAGCATGAGTCATGAATTAACGGTTTTTATCAGCTATAAAAGTGAAGAAGCGGACGCGGCGGCATTTGTCAGAGACCGTCTGATGAACAGCGGCATCTCGGTATGGATGGCGCCGGATTCGATCCCCGCCTCTTCCAGCTACCCGGAAGAGATCTACGACGGGATCAGCGGCAGCGACGCCTTTGTTCTTCTGCTGTCCGAAAGATCCCAGACGTCCAAGTGGGTATTCAGAGAGCTTCATACGGCAGACAGCCTGAATAAACCGATCTTTCCGTTTTTGATCGAGAACTGCGTCCTCAGGGGGCGCGTTATCATGCTGCTGTCCGACATACAGATGATAGAAGCGTATCGCGACAGGGAAAAGGCTGTTGAGCAATTGATCCGCAATATCAAGGATGTTGTCAGCCCCTCCGACACGGGTAAAGATACCGTCAGCGGAAAATCCGATCTGCCCGTCTCCGCCGAGGATGAATTTGCCGGGTATCCTCCGACAGACTATGCCGGCGGTACATACCAGGGCGAGATGAAGGACGGCAAAAGACACGGCAGAGGAAAAATGGTATATCCGAGCGGAGCTGTTTATATCGGAGAATTCCAGTCGAATACAACACACGGCGTCGGGAGGCTCGAATATACGAACGGCGATGTTTATGAAGGGAACTTCAGATACGGAAAGAGGAGAGGGAGCGGAAAACTCAGCTTTGCCGACGGCAGCGTCTATGAAGGCGGATTCAGAGACGGAAAATTTGCCGGAACGGGGAAATATACCTACGCCGACGGCAGCGTCTATGAGGGAGAGTTCAGAGCCGGAAAATGCAAGGGCCAAGGAAAGCTGACGTCCCCCGACGGAAGCGTATACGAAGGCGCGTTCAGGGACGGAGTCAAACACGGTATGGGAAAGCTGACCGCTCCCGACGGCACCGTCATAGAGGGAGAGTGGAAGGACGGAGAATTCGTCGGATAACCGCATCTGCGGCTCCAACGCGCTCGAGCCGGCCGCCATCATCCCAAAAATCACAAAAACGATGGACCGCATCGACAGAAAAACAACCCCTGACTGACGTCGGGGGTTGTCGTGTTATACTTGTATTCATTAAAACACTTAAAAAAACAGTTATTAGCGGAGGATTTCGCAGAGCGAGGCGAAGGATGCCGCCAGGCTGACGCCCGGCAAGGACGACAACAAAGCTATGCGGGATCGTACGCAATTAATGTTAAAGGTTTTTATTGAATTATTATATATCCAGATCCAGCTCGACCGGACAGTGGTCGGAGCCGAAGATATCGGTATGGATCTTTGCGTCGGTGATCCGATCCGCGACGCGGTCGGACACGATGAAATAATCGATGCGCCATCCCGCGTTGTTCTTGCGGGCGTTGAAGCGATAGCTCCACCATGAGTACACGCCCTCGGCGTCGGGATTCAGACGGCGCCATGTGTCGGTGAAGCCGGAGCTCAGCGCGGCGGTCATCTTATCGCGTTCCTCGTCGGTGAAGCCCGCGTTCCTGCGGTTCGATTTCGGATTCTTCAGGTCGATCTCTCGGTGCGCGACATTGAGGTCGCCGCAGTAGATCACCGGCTTTTTCGCGTCGAGGGATTTGATGTAGGCGAGGAAATCGTCCTCCCACTGCATGCGGTAGTCAAGACGCTTCAGCCCGTCCTGCGAGTTCGGCGTGTAGACCGTGACGAGGTAGAAGCCCTCGTACTCCAGCGTGATCACGCGGCCCTCGCGGTCATGCTCGTCGATTCCTACGCCGCAGGTGACGGACAGCGGCGTGTGCTTTGTGAAGATCGCCGTGCCGGAGTAGCCCTTTTTCTCGGCGTAGTTCCAGTAGCTCTGATAGCCCTCAAAGCGCAGGTCGAGCTGACCCTCCTGCAGCTTTGTTTCCTGCAGACAGAAAAAGTCCGCGTCCAGCTCCTCAAAGATCTCCTGAAAGCCTTTTGTGACAACGGCGCGCAGGCCGTTGACGTTCCATGAGATGAATTTCATTGTCATTCCTCTTTCAGCGCGTCGACGATTTTCTCAAAGTGCATGCTGTGGCTCGCCTTGACCAGCACGGCGTCGCCTTCCTTCAGCAGATCCGCGATCCCGGCGATGCAGTCCTCCACGGCGTCGAAATGCACCGCGCCGCTGCCGAAGCCCTCGGCGGTCTCCCTGCTCAGTTCGCCGACCGCGATCAGCAGGTCGATGCCCTTATCCGCGGCGTACGCGCCGACTTCCCTGTGCAGCGCCGGACCGTTCGCGCCCAGCTCCTTCATATCGCCGAGCAGGGCGACCCTTCTGCCGCCGAAATTCGACAGCGTATCGATCCCCGCTTTGGTGGAGGTGGGGTTTGCGTTGTAGCAGTCGTCGATGACGATCATGCCGCGGGTGCGGATGATATTGTTGCGCGAGCCGACGTTGCGAAAGCTCTCGATGCCGCGCTTGATTTCATCGTCCGTCAGTCCCAGCTGTTTGCCGACCGCCATCGCGCACAGGGCGTTCAGGACGTTGTGACGGCCCATCGCGGGGATGGTGACGTCGATCGCGCTGTCGCCGTGGTGCAGGGTACAGCGCACGCCGTCGAGCAGCAGCTCTTCGATATTGTCCGCGCGGTATTCGACCGCCGCCCCGGTACCGTAAAAGATCGGACGGATGCCGCGGTGATCGGTGACGGTGCGCAGCTTGTCGTCGTCATGACACAGGATGATCCTGCCGTTCGGCTGCAGATAGGTGAACATCTCGGTCTTTGCCTGCAGAACGCCGTCGCGGTCGCCGAGATTCTCCAGATGGCAGCAGCCGATGTTGGTGATGACGCTGATGTCGGGACGCACCATTTTGGAAAGGCGCGTCATCTCGCCGAAGCCGGAGATGCCCATCTCGATGACGGCGGCCTCGTGGGATTCCTCCAGACCGAACAGGGTCAGCGGGACGCCCAGCTCATTGTTGAAGTTGCCGGCGGTCTTGTGGACGTTGTATTTTTGGCTCAGGACCGAGGAGATCAACTCCTTGGTAGAGGTCTTTCCGACGCTGCCGGTGACGCCGATGAACGGGATCGTGAACAGCGAGCGATAGTATTCCGCGATCCCCTTGAGCGCGACAAGGGTGGATTGTGTGAGTATATAGGGCATATCGATCTCAGGCGCTTCCTCGCATAAGGTGCAGACAGCGCCCTGCTCCGCCGTCATGGGAATGAAGCGGTGGCCGTCGGCGCGTGCGCCCCTGATGGCGGCAAAGAGAGAGCCCTCTGTCGCCTTGCGGCTGTCGGTGACGATCGATGTGACGGTGATCTCCGGGTCGCCGAAAAGCGTTCCGCCGCACGCGTCCGCAATCTCGCGTAAGGTAATGGGTTTCATATGGTACCTCCGGATCATTAGGGATGAAAGAAGGGAATGAGGGATCGGGGAAATGCCTCCGCGTTATCGGATCCGCGTCAGGCGCGGCGGGGTATCCGCCGTCCGTTTTCGACGCATCATTCCCGGTTTCACATCACTTCCTGAGTGACAATTCGATGATCTTCTCGCACAGCTCGGGGTATCCGATCCCCGCCGCCGCGGCTTCCTGCGGGAGCAGAGAGAGCGGCGTCATGCCGGGCAGGGTGTTTGCCTCAAGACAGAAAAGGTTGTTGTTCTTGTCGAGCAGGAAGTCGATTCTGCCGTAGACCTTCAGCCGCAGCACCTCAAAGGCGTGCTCTGCCTCGCGCTGCATTTTTTCGGCGATCGCGGGATCGAGCTCTGCGGGACAGACCTCGACGGTCGCGCCCGACTGATACTTGTTCTCATAGTCGTACCATCCCTTTTTCGGGATGATCTCGATAACGGGCAGCGCCTTTCCGCCTAAGATACCGACGGAGAACTCGCGTCCCTTGATGTATTCCTCGACCAGCACGTCGTCGTCATAGCGGAACGATCCTCCGACCGCCGCGACGAACTGCTCGCGGGTCGCGACGATCTGAACGCCGACGGACGAGCCCGCCGAACACGGCTTGACGACGCAGGGGAAGGACGTCCATGTGTCCAGATAGCCCTTGCCCATAAAGTCGCGCTTATACAGCCGGCTGTTGGGCGTCGGAACGTTGGAGTTGATGAAGATCCCCTTGGTCACGCCCTTGTGCATCGCGATCGCCGCGCCCAGCATATCCGAGCCGGTGTACTTGATGCCGTTCATTTTCAGCACCGCCTGTACGGTGCCGTCCTCGCCCTCGCCGCCGTGCAGTCCCAGGAAGGTGATATCCGCCGCGCGGCAGATATCCAGCACATGATCGCCGAAGTAGACGTTCGACTGATTTTTGCGGCTCTTTTTGACTGCCTCGATGTCGGGCGCTTCACGCTTGATAACGGCGTTATCGGTGAAATCATAGTTGTTTTCAAACAGGCTGTCGATGCTTTCAAGCGGCTGCTCATAGCCCATATAGGGATCGATGGTGACCACCTGATGACCCTTGCTGCGCAGAGCGGCGGCTATTTTGGAGCCGGACAGGATCGACACATCGCGTTCGGAGGAAATACCTCCTGCCAATACAACGATTCTCATATTCAAATACCTCCCGTATTTAGTTGGTGGTTGTTGGTTGGTGGTTGTTGGTTGGTGGTTGGTGGTTGGCGGTCGGCAGCTTCAGATGGATCCGCAGGCATAATACTGACTGACAACCGACAACTATCAGCTGTCGACTTACTCCCCGATGATCTTGATCAGGGCGTGCTTGCGGCGCTTGCCGTCCAGCTCATAGTAGAAGATCTGCTCCCATGTGCCGAAGTCCAGCGCGCCGTCGGTGATCGCGCACACGACCTCGCGTCCCATGACGGTACGCTTCAGGTGCGCGTCGGCGTTGTCCTCAAAGCCGTTGTGATTGTACTGGCTGTACGGCTTTTCGGGGGCGAGCTTCTCCAGCCAGTTCTCATAGTCACGGTGCAGACCCGGCTCGTCGTCGTTGATGAAAACGGACGCGGTGATGTTCATCGCGTTGACAAGGACAAGCCCTTCTTTGATACCGCTCTCGTCGATGGCGGATTGCACCTCGTTTGTGATGTTGATGATTTTTCTGCGCTGCGGTACGTTGAACCACAGCTCTCTGCGATAGCTTTTCATAGTTTACCTCGCGCGGTCGGTCCGGTCCGTATCAGAACATGAACGAGTTGTAGCCCCAGTTTTCGGTCTCCTCGAACTTGACATAGACCCGGTCGCCGTCGACGCCCATGTATTCCTCGGCGATCCCGCACAGGCGCTCGGTCAGCTTTTCGTAGGAAGCGCGCGGCGCGGAATGCAGCAGCGCGACGTCAAAGAACGCGATCGGCTTGTCGTTGTTGCCGCCGAAATACAGACGGCGGTTGTCCTCGATCTCGACCATAAGATACTGCTCGGTTTTGCCCAGCAGGGTGATCGCCTCGCCCAGAGCGGCTTTCAGCTCATACTCTTTTTCGGGGGTGACGGTATCGGAAAATTTAGCGTTGATGAACGGCATTGTCATTACTCCTTTGTCGGTAAGTGATCGGGCATAAGCCCATACACATTCATTATAATACGAACGGCGCTGTAACGCAAGACAAATAAACACGGTATTTTTGACTTTATTTTCTTTTTGCGTATTGCGTCCGTTGGGCGCAGATGGTATAATATATACGGATGAATGTATTTTCATTTGAAATACTGTTTCAGGAGGAATTATTATGCCATTAGTTAACGCGAAAGAAATGCTTACCAAGGCGAAGGCCGGCCATTATGCTGTCGGTCAGTTCAACATCAACAACCTTGAGTGGACAAAGGCGATTCTGCTGACCGCGGAGGAGCTCAAGTCCCCCGTTATCCTCGGCGTATCCGAGGGCGCCGGCAAGTATATGTGCGGCTACAAGACCATCGTCGGCATGGTCAACGGCATGCTGGAAGAGCTGAACATCACCGTTCCGGTCGCTCTCCATCTTGACCACGGCTCCTATGAAGGCGCAAAGAAGTGCATCGAGGCGGGCTTCTCGTCCATCATGTTCGACGGCTCCCACTATCCGATCGAAGAGAACTTTGAAAAGACCAAGGAACTGGTCGGCATCTGTGAAGAGCTGGGTCTGTCCATCGAGGCAGAGGTCGGTTCCATCGGCGGCGAGGAAGACGGCGTTGTCGGTATGGGCGAATGCGCCGATCCCGATGAGTGCAAGATGATCGCCGATCTGGGCGTCACCATGCTGGCGGCAGGCATCGGCAACATCCACGGCGTTTATCCCGCAAACTGGCCGGGTCTGTCCTTCGAGACCCTCGACGCGATCCAGGCTAAGACCGGCTCTATGCCTCTCGTACTCCACGGCGGCACCGGCATCCCGGACGACATGATTCGGAAGGCGATCTCTCTGGGCGTTTCCAAGATCAACGTCAACACCGAGTGCCAGCTGGTATTTGCCGAGGCTACCCGCGCTTACATCGAGGCAGGCAAGGACAAGCAGGGCAAGGGCTTCGATCCCAGAAAGCTCCTCGCTCCCGGTACCGAGGCGATCAAGGCCAAGGTAAAAGAGAAGATGGAGATCTTCGGTTCTGTCGGCAAGGCTTAAGCATCAACACGACCGTGACCCGTCCGTTTGGGCGGGTCGCTTTTTTATTCTATCGGAAATCGCTCGCTTGTGATCGGGCAAAATGACTGACAGTCCCCGCTCAGCTGCACGCCGCGCACGGGCGATGAGTATACGAAAGCGGACGCGCTTTTTGTCGGGATGGTTACGATGTTGTCTTAATTGTTTACTTTTTCCCCGAAACAGGTTACTATACAGATAATACGATATTGCAGCAGGAGATGATGATTTGAAAAAAGCATTGTGCATGTTACTCAGCCTGATGATACTGATCTCCGCGTTCGGCGGGCTGACCGCCTTTGCCGCGGATGCGGAAGAGATCGCGGCGGCCGCTGAAACGGACGCCCTGCCCGAGGTCCCGCAGGTGCGGATCGAGACCGCGTCCGGCGAGGGGCTGAACCTGACGAAGGCGATCGGCTATGTGGACGCGACCGTGACGATCACCGATACCGACGGCACAGAGATCAAAGGAGAAGCACAGGTCAAGGTGCGCGGCAACAGCACCTCCGGTCTGAACAAAAAGCCCTACACCTTCAAATTCTCCAAGAAAACGAATGTCCTCGGGATGGGCAAGGCAAAAAAATGGGCGCTGCTTGCCAACATGTTCGATCCCACTCTGCTGCGCAACTATGTCGGCATCGAGATCGCCCGTGAGCTGGGGATGGCGTACACCTCCGAGCAGCGCGTGGTCGAGGTGTGGATGGACGGCTCCTTCAGGGGCTGCTATAACCTGATCGAGCCGGTGCAGGAGGGATCCTCCCGCGTCGATATCGACATCGAGTCGAACGGCGGCATGAAGGATTTCCTGATCGAGCGTGAGCTGAACCACATCGACGAGGGCGCTGTGTATTTCACGTCCAACGGGATCCGCTTTGTCTGTGACGAGCCGGAGTCCCCGAACACGGAGCAGCTCGCCTATATCAAAGACGTCGTCGACAGTGCGTTTCAGGTCCTCAGGAGCGGCACCCGCAAGCAGGTCGAGGAGAAGATCGACCTGACGTCATTCGCGCGGTATTACCTGCTCAACGAGTTCGTCAAGACCGTCGATTTCGATTACAGCTCCGTGTTCTTCTATTACAAGGACGGTAAAATGTATGCGGGCCCCGCGTGGGACTATGACCTTTCGATGGGCAACGAAAACGCGGTGATCTCCGCGAATTACGCCGCATCCAATAAGACGGACGGTCTGCACTGCGACACAAAGCAGCTGTACAGATGGCTGTGCAAGCGCGTGTGGTTTTTCGACGCTGTACGGCGCGAATGGGAGGCGCACCGCGCGTACTTTGAGAGCATCGGCGCAGACGGAGGCATGATCGATTCGCTGTACGAGAGCTATTCCGGCGCGATCGACCGCAATTTCAGCGCTGCCCGATGGCCGTTCAAGCATTATTTCAACTACAACCGTGCGCCCGACGCGACCTACGCGGAGAACCTCGCGTATTTCAAGAATTGGACGTCAGAACGCGCGTCATGGCTCGGCGGCTATTTTGACGAGGACGTCACCGCCTATCTGCTGGGCGACGCCGACGGCGACGGACTGGTGTCGATCCTCGACGCCACCGCGATCCAGCGGATGCTCGCGTCGTTCATGACGGACGGCTTTGACAGCATTGCCGCGGATACCGACGGCGACGGCACAGTCACCGTTTTTGACGTATCGCTGATCCAGCGCAGGCTGGCGGATATGGAAGTGTCCGACCCTGTCGGGGAGCAGCTGTGGAGAAAATAACAGGATACGGATACAGAAAAGACCGCACATGGATCAGTTCATGTGCGGTCTTTTACAAGGAGTATTAAAATGAAGAAGCTATCGTGTGTTGGGATGCTTACAGCTCGGTGACGGTGCTGACTCTGCCGACCTGCAGGGGCAGGTTGCCGTTGCGCGCTCTCAGCGCGTCCAGGAAATCCTTTTCGTTTTTGCCGCGCTTGAAGGTGACCTGATAGCGCAGCTCATAGATGCTGCCCATCTGAACGGTCTTGACGGCGACGAGCTCCTGACGGGTGGTGTATTCGGAGAAGATATCGTCGAACAGACCGTCATAGTCGAGGTTCTCGGGGATATCGATCTTCAGCTCTTTCTTGGTGGTGCTGCCGAACGGGGTGGAGAAGAGGATCAGCCATACGACGCATACCACAGCCGCGCCGAATGCCGCAAAGGTGACATAGCCTGTGCCGCAGGCGAGACCGATCGCCATCGAGAGCATGATCGCGAGTATCTCACGGCTGTTGCCGGGCTGGGAGCGGAAGCGTACCAGCGAGAAGACGCCGACGACGGCGATACCGGTGCCGAGGTTGCCGTTGACCATGATGATCAGCATGGCGACGATCGGCGGCAGCAGCGCGAGGGTGACCGCGAAGTTTTTGGAGCAGTAGCTCTTGAACATATATACAAGGGCGGAGATGACGCCCAGCGCGAGCGCGACGCCCGTGATCAGGGCTCCGTTGGCTAAGGTAAGGCTTTCGCCCGAGGTGATGATGCTTTCAAATGTCATGATGTTCGTCCTCCTGTGATTTTCTTTGGATTGCTTATTTCAGTAACCGGTAATTCATATAGCCGGTGATATGATGCTTTACGCGGCATCTGCCGCTCCCCCTTCAGAAGCCCGACGCCATTTTGTAGCGCTTCTGATTGAAGAGGAACTGTTGTTTTCTGCGGATGTGAGCGGTGCCGAATTTGGAGAAGCTCTGCGGATAGATGTTCTTTTCGGAAAGCACATGCGCCAGCCACAGCGGCATCGCGCCGGGGATCTTGATCTCCATCAGGTGGGTATGCGCGGGTAGGAGCTGTTCGCCGGGAGCGTCGCTCTCCAGCCGGACGTCGTTGTAGCGGGAGGTGATCTCGCTGTCAAAGGTGATTCTCAGCTCGGGGTCGTTGTCGCCGACCAGCGCCAATCTCTTGTAGCTGATGAACGCCTTCGGGAACAGGCTGTAGCGGCGGATCATGTAGTCGATCTCCACCGGGATGTTGCCGACCAGATTCTCGGGCAGCTCGCCGGATTCGATGTAGCGGTACGCCTCGTCGCGGGTCATCGCGATCCTGCGCTTGTAAACGACGCCCTGATACTTTTTCTTGATCTCAAAGAAAACGGTGCTGTCCGCCTTCGGGATGCCGTAGGAGCGGAGCCTGAGCTTTTCCTTGTAGACTGGCTTGGTCAGCGAGGTCTCGATCAGCTCGTCGTCGGTGTTGTCAAAGTAGATGTTGCGGATGACCGTCTCGCCGAAGCGGTCGGGGTGCATATGCGGGGTGATCCGCTCGATGATATAATCGTACTGCTCCTGTGTGAGCATGTATTTTTTCTCGATCCTTTTGAAAATGTATGTGAAAGCCATGTGCCGCTCTCCTTTCGCGATCTCTCGTGTTTTCCTTCGATGGTTACAGTATACGGGAGCTGTGTGTGGTGAAAATGTTGAATTTATGAACAAATTATGAACGGACTCGGAACGTTGTGTGAAAACGCAAGCGAGAGCCGCCGCAACCGCTTTTGCCGCCGGTCTGCGTATCCGGAAAATCCTGCCGGTCTGCGTGTCCGACAAATTGCTATTTGACTAATGCATAAAAATACGGTATAATAATACTTCAAACCACGATTGCCTGTCGGCAAAATCTCTTTTACTCATAAAGGAAGTGATTCTTACGGCACAGTTAAGCACAAGCGATAAAAGGATTCAGGCGCTCGCACAGCGGTGCGCGGACAACGGTGATATCGATAAGGCGCTGTATCAGCAGCACAACGTCAATATCGGTCTGCGCGACCTGAACGGAAAGGGCGTACTGACCGGTCTGACCGACATCAGTGAGATCCGCCAGAACAAGATAGTGGACGGCAAGGCTGTGCCGACCGACGGCAAGCTGTTTTACCGCGGCATCAACGTCGAGGATATCATCCGCGGCTGTATCGCGGACGACCGCTACGGCTTTGAGGAGATCACCTATCTGCTGCTGTTCGGCAAGCTCCCGACAGCGGAAGAGCTGTCCGATTTCATGAAGCTGCTGTCCGATTCACGCGTACTGCCCAAGCACTTTGTCCGCGACGTTATCCTCAAGGCGCCGGGCAAGGATCTGATGAACTCGCTCGCCAAGGCGGTGCTGACGCTCGCGTCGTATGACCACGACGTCATGAACCTGTCTGTCGACAACGTCCTGCGCCAGTGTCTCAAGCTGATCTCCCTGTTCCCGCTGCTTGCGGTCTACTCGTATGAGGCGTACAACCACTACACCAAGGGCGAGAGCCTGATCATCCATAACCCGCATCCGTCCGAGCCGACCGCGGAGATCCTGCTGAGGACCCTGCGCTCCGACTGCAGATTCACACCGCTGGAGGCAAAGGTGCTTGACCTCTCGCTGATCCTCCACGCCGAGCACGGCGGCGGCAATAACTCCACCTTCACCACCTGTGTCGTCACCTCGTCGGGCACCGATACCTATTCCGCGATCGCGGCGGCGCTGTGTTCGCTGAAGGGTCCCAAGCACGGCGGCGCGAACCTGCGCGTCATGGGGATGATGAAGGAGATCAAAAAGAACGTCAAGGACTGGAAGGACGACGAGGAGATCGCCGCTTATCTGGAGCGGATCGTCAACAGGGACGCCTATGACAAGAGCGGTCTGATCTACGGTATCGGCCACGCGGTCTATTCGATCTCCGATCCCAGAGCGCGAGCGTTCAAGGGCTTTGTCGAGGAGCTGGCGGTGGAAAAGGGCAGACAGAAGGAATACGGGCTGTACGCGCGCATCGAGCGTCTGGCGCCCGAGGTCATCGCCAAGCACCGCAAGATCTACAAGGGCGTATCCGCCAACGTCGACTTTTACTCGGGCTTTGTGTATAATATGCTCGGTCTGCCCAAGGAGCTGTATACCCCGATCTTTGCCGTGGCGAGGATCTCCGGCTGGAGCGCGCACCGTATCGAGGAGCTGCTGAACGTCAAAAAGATCATCCGTCCGGCGTATATGAGCGTCTGTACGGAAACGGAATATACCCCGATGGACAAACGATAAACCAAAAGCCGGAGCCGTGAGCTTCGGCTTTATTTGCAGGGACGGGTCCCGACCCGCCCGATCGGTAATACTAGTTTTCAATAGAAAGAAGACAGTTTTCGCAAGACAAGGCGAAGGACGCCGCTAGGCTGGCGCCTAGTAAGGACGACAACAAAGTATTGCGGAAATCAGACCAATAAGAAAGTCGAGTTTCAATTGAAAAATAGTATAAATGAGGTTTTCATGAAAAACTTGCTCAAAAAACCGTGGTTCGCCTCTCTGTGCGCGGTGATCTGTACCGCGCTGTGGGGCTCGGCGTACCCGGTCATCAAATACAGCTACGCGCAACTGGATATCGCTTCTGTCGCCGACAAGCTCGTTTTCGCGGGCGTGCGCTTTGTGCTTGCGGGGCTGACGGTCTTTATCGCCGCGTGGATCAGACGCCGCGCCGTCCCGACCGTGGAGCGGCGGAAAATCGGCGGGATCATCCTGTACGGCGCCGTCCAGACGGGCTTGATGTACATCCTCAATTATATCGGCGTCGCCCATACCTCCGCGACAAAGACCTCGATCCTGACCGCGGCGTCGGCGTTTTTCGCCGTACTGTTCGCGCCGCTGTTTTTCCGCGGCGAGCGCCTGACCGCGCGTAAGCTCGTCGGCGTGATCGTCGGCTTCGGCGGCATCATCGCCGTGAATGCCTCCGGGCTGGACGGCGGGTTCTCCTTTTCGGGAGAGGGGCTGGTGCTGATCGCGACCCTGCTCAACACCGCCGGTTCGTTTATCGGAAAGCGCGTCGCAAAGGGTCGGGTGTTCGAGGCGACCGCGTATCAGCTGATGATCGGCGGAGCGCTGATCCTGCTGGCCGCTGAGCCGATGGGCGGCGGGTTCGTGCTTTCGGCGCAAAGCCTGCTGCTGACGCTGTACTTAGCGTTCGTGTCCGCGGCGGCGTTCTCGCTGTGGACGGCGCTGCTGACGGTGCATGAGGCGGGCAGGATACTGGTGTTCAACCTGCTGATCCCCGTTTTCGGTGCGGTATGGTCGTTTATCATCCTCGGCGAGCGTCAGATCTTCGACCCGATGTATCTGGTGAGCGCCGCGCTGATCACGGTCGGCATTTTCTTGGTGAACTATCACAAAAAATTTCCAAAACCTCTTTCATTCTTTGAATAATCATGATATGATATAAGTAACGAATTGAAATATGGGGGTAATGCTATGAGAATGACAAAGATTGTTTGCACGATGGGTCCCGCCTGTGATGACGTCGATACCTTAGTGAAGATGATCGACGCCGGTATGAACGTCGCGCGCTTCAATATGTCCCACGGCGAGTATGACGCGATGACCGCACGCTTTGCGCGCGTCAAAGAGGCGATCGCCAAAAGCGGCAAGACCGTCGCGCTCCTGCTGGATACCAAAGGTCCCGAGATCCGCGTCGGCACCTTTGAGGGCGGCTCGACAGAGCTGGTCGAGGGACAGGAGTTCAAGCTGTTCTCGGATCCCGGCAAGGGCGACAATGAGGGCGTCAGCCTCTCCTATCCGAAGCTGATCGATTCCTTCATGAAGGATTCCGGCGCCGTCGGCAGGACCATCCTGATGGATGACGGCCTGATCGCCGTTCAGGTCACGGGCGTGCGTCCCGACTGTATCGTGACCAAGGTCATCAAGGGCGGAATACTGAAAAACCGCAAGAGCATCAATATCCCCGGCTATACCATCAATATGCCGTATATCTCCGCCGTTGACCGTGCGGACATCGAGTTCGGTCTCAAGCAGGGCGTCAACGTGATCGCCGCGTCATTCGTCCGTTCGGCGGACGACGTCATCAAGCTGCGCGACTATGTGGATTCGCTGGGCTATGAGGACGTTGAGATCATCTCCAAGATCGAGAACCAGAGCGGCGTGGACGATATCGACCGCATCATCGAGGTCTCGAACGGCGTCATGGTCGCCCGCGGCGACATGGGCGTAGAGATCCCGTTCATCAACCTGCCCCAGATCCAGAAAATGATCATCCGCAAGTGCGTGCTTGCCGGTAAATATGTCATCACCGCGACCCAGATGCTGGAGAGCATGACCACCAATATCCGCCCGACCCGTGCGGAGATCAGCGACGTCGCGAACGCGGTATATGACGGCACCTCCGCCGTTATGCTTTCGGGAGAGAGCGCCGCGGGCATGTATCCGGTCGAGTCGGTCAAGGCGCTGCGCGATATCTGCACCGCCGCCGAGCGCAACGAGGACCTTATGCTCCTCAAGGGTGCGTCCGCGACCCAGACGGATATGTCCGGCTTCCGCGAGAACATCTGTGAGGCAGCCAAGACCGTCGCGGAGAACGTCAACGCCAAGGCGATCATCGCCGAGTCCAAGACCGGCGCGGTAGCCCGCGCGATGGCGCGATGCCGTCCGAGCTGTCCGATCATCGCGGTCGTCACCTCCGAGCAGGTCTGCCGCAAGCTCTGCCTGAGCTGGGGCGTCAGTCCGGTGCTGGGCGAGGAAAAACAGACCTCCGACGAGATCACCACACAGGCGGTCACGAAAGCCATGGAGACCGGGATCGTGGAGAAGGGCGACGTCGTCATCGTCATCAGCTCCAACAAGACCGTTCCGACCTCCGGCACCGATACGCTGAATATCCGTATCGTATAAGCTGAGAATGCAAGCGCGCCTCCCTGATTCCGACGCGGGGAGGCGCTTATCTTTTGATGAAAGGAAGCGGCGTTAAGAATCGCGTCACAAACCATCCCAGCGGCTGTTCGCTTTGAGCGACAGAGGGATCCTGCGCGATACGCAGAACGCTGCTTGTTGACAGATGACCGATGACAGACTATAAACTGATACGATCCAAAAGAAAAACCGCGGCGATCCAGATCCGCGGCGGCGAGGTGATCGTGCGGGCGCCTCTGAGGATGCCGAAGCGCGATATCGACGCCCTTGTCGTCAAGCACGAGGACTGGATCCGCAAGCACCTGGAAACATCCCGCAGACAGCTGGAGACCGCGTCCTCCGTCGGCAAGCTCAGCCGATCGGAGCTGGACGCCCTTTACAAAACGGCGAAGGAGCATATCCCGCAGCGCGTGCGGTATTATGCCGGACAGCTGGGCGTTGAATACGGACGGATCACGATCCGCTGTCAGAGGACGCGGTGGGGGAGCTGTTCGTCAAAGAAGAATCTCAACTTCAACTGTCTGCTGATGCTGACCCCGCCCGAGGTCATCGACTCGGTGGTCGCGCACGAGGTCTGTCATCTGAAGGAGATGAACCACTCAAAGCGGTTCTACGAGCTGGTGCTGCGCATCTTTCCCGACTATCACCGCTGTGACAAATGGCTCAAGGACAACGGCAAGACCCTGCTGGCGCTCGTGCCGGAATCCGACGCGCCGCAAGAATAATTGTATTTATCTGACAGGGATTTCCATATGAAAAGGCGCGCTCCGTGCAGAGCGCGCCTTAAATGTTTATTCAGTGTTATCCGAAGTGTTCGGCAGCAGCTACCGTGAAAGTATACCTTTACATCGTCAAAGCCTTTGTCGTAGTCGCCGTTGTATTTTGTCTCACCTGTGCAGGCAGCGCCGGGCTTGATCTCGTTGTCGTCGTCGTCGCAAGCGCCGCTGTCCTCATAGGTGATCTCTCCGTTTTTATAGAAGATGGCACGATAACCGACGTAAGATGCAGGCAGCTCGCCGTGATTGGTGATGCTTACGGTTACCTTTTCATTGTCATGCTCGTACTCCATCGTAAGATCCTGATCAACGGAGTGGGTTGACCATTCGTCCACAGTGTACGTTACCTTATACGAATAGTCGGCAAAATCCCCGTCAGAAATCAAGCCGCCCAGACAGACGGTTGAGTCGGGGGCGATATCGCCCTCACTATCATCGTCGGAGTTTAAAAGCGCGCCGTTTTCATCATAGAAATCCGCGTTCGCCTTAAGCCGGATGACCTTGCCCGTCTTGTTGGTAACGATCAACAGAACCTTACCGTAATATTCGCTGGCATGATATGTTTCGGCAACGACCTCAAGACCGTCCGCAGCCTCTCCCTTAGCCGCATCCTCCGCGGACGGAGCGCTGTTCTGATCGCCGCTTCCGTCAGCGTTCTGAGCGGTATTATTGTTTGAGCTTGCCGTATCATCGGAGCCGCAGCCCGTAAGCGCTGCAGCCGACAGAGCGAGGATTACTGAAAGGACAAGTGAGGTCAATTTTTTCGTTTTGAAACTTCCTTTACATCCGAATCAATAAAATGTCAGTTTCTTCTGTCTCTGCGGGGACGTCTGCCGCCGTCGCGGCGGGGCTTGCGCTCCTCGCTGATGTCGTTTTCAGGAGTCATGCCGTCTACCTCGATCAGAACGTCGCGGCGGCTGAGGTTCAGTCTGCCCTTGTCGTCGATCTCGAGGACTTTGACGCGGATGACGTCGCCGACGTTGACTACGTCCGTAACGTGTTCGGTGCGCTTGACGTCGAGCTGGCTGATGTGGACCAGACCCTCCTTGCCGGGAGCGATCTCAACGAACGCGCCGAAGTCCATGATGCGGGTGACCTTGCCCAGATACATTGCACCGGGCTCGGGATCGGTAGCGATCGTCTGGATGATATCGATCGCGCGCTGGCATTTCTCGGCGTCCAGACCGGCGACGAATACCTGACCGATCTCGCCCTCTTCCTCGATGTCGATCTTGACCTCGCACTCTGCCTGGATCTCCTTGATGACCTTGCCGGACTTGCCGATGACCTCGGCGATCTTGTCCGCTGCAATAGTGGTGGTGAACATCTTGGGAGCATAGGGGCTGAGCTCGGGACGCGGCTCGGCGATCGCCTTGAGCATGACCTCGTCAAGGATGTAGTTGCGCGCCTTGTGGGTCTTTTCCAGCGCTTCCTTGACAATCTCGGGAGTCAGACCGCAGATCTTCAGATCCATCTGGATCGCGGTGATGCCGTCGTGGGTACCGGCTACCTTGAAGTCCATATCGCCGAAGAAGTCCTCAAGACCCTGGATATCGACCATGGTCATCCAGCGCTCGCCCTCGGTGATCAGACCGCAGGAGATACCGGCGACAGGAGCCTTGATCGGAACGCCCGCGTCCATCAGCGCCAGCGTGGAGCCGCAGACGGAGCCCTGAGAGGTGGAACCGTTGGAGGATACGACCTCGGATACCAGACGCAGGGAATAGGGGAACTCTTCCATCGAGGGGATGACAGGCAGCAGAGCGCGTTCTGCAAGCGCGCCGTGACCGATCTCACGTCTGCCGGGTCCGCGGGACGGACGGGTCTCGCCGACAGAGTAGCTCGGGAAGTTGTAGTGGTGCATATAACGCTTCTCGGTCTCGTCATCGATGCCGTCGAGCAGCTGCATGTCGCCGACGGTGCCGAGGGTAGCGATGGTCAGGACCTGAGTCTGACCTCTGGTGAACAGACCCGAGCCGTGAACGCGGGGCAGGATGCCGACCTCGCTCGCGAGCGGGCGGATGTCGTTCATGCCTCTGCCGTCGACGCGCTTCTGCTCGTCGAGCAGCCAGCGGCGGACGATGAACTTCTGGGTCTTGTACAGACACTCGTCGATCTTCGCTTCGGATTCGGGATAGATCTCGTCGAACTTCGCGTGGACCGCCTCATAGATGGGCTTGAGTCTTTCGTCGCGGACGGTCTTGTCGTCGGTGTCGAGAGCGACCTTGATGTCCTCTTCGGCGAACGCCTTGATCGCCTCGAACATATCGTGATCGGGCTCGTTGCTGGGATATTCGAACTTGGGCTTGCCGATCTCGGCGACGATGCCCTTGATGAATTCAATGATCTTCTGGTTGGCTTCGTGACCTGCCATGATCGCGTTGTACATGACCTCGTCGGATACGCAGTTCGCGCCCGCCTCGATCATCGCGATGCGGCTGTCGGTGGATGCGACGGTGGTCGCCATATCGGACTTCTTGCGCTGCTCGGCGGTGGGATTGATGACGATCTCGCCGTCAACAAGACCGACGGAAACGCCGGAGATCGGGCCGTTCCACGGGATGTCGGAGATGGAGATCGCGATCGAGGTACCGACCATCGCGGCGATCTCGGGCATGCAGTCGGGATCGACGGACATGACGGTCGCGACGATGGAAACGTCGTTGCGCATATCCTTGGGGAACAGCGGACGGATCGGACGGTCGATGACGCGGCTGGTCAGGATCGCCTTCTCGCTGGGTCTGCCCTCGCGGCGCATATAGCTGCCGGGGATCTTGCCGACCGAATAGAGCTTCTCCTCATAGTCGACGGAGAGCGGGAAGAAGTCGATGCCGTCGCGGGGCTTCGCGGATGCGGTCGCCGCAACGTGTACCACGGTGTCGCCGTAGCGTACAAGGCACGCGCCGTTGGCGAGCTGGGTCATTTTGCCTGTTTCGATGACAAGCGGTCTGCCCGCAAAATCGGTTTCGAAGGTGCGGAACTTGTCAAAAATCATGGGTTTGTTTGCCATAAAAAGATTCCTCCTGTAGTGTGATTTTTACAGGATCCCGGTTGTTTGTTTAGCAATAAAATAAACGGACGATGACCGATCTCAGACGTGCGGATCATCTGCTTATTTTACCGCTAAATGACAACTTGGAATCCTGCTGTTTACTTTGAAAGCATCGCGTTTTGTCGGTTCCCGCCGCCCGCGGAGCGTCAGATAACGGAGCGCCCGCAACAGGCTCGACAGATGCGGCGTGATACTGCAAAACGAAATGCAGGGCAAACGAAAAATCGTCTGCCCTTACGTTCCTGCTTACTTACGGATACCGAGTCTTGCGATGATAGAACGGTATCTCTCGATGTCGACCTTGATCAGATAGTCGAGCAGCGCGCGGCGCTGACCGATCATCTTGAAGAGGCCGCGGCGGGAGTGATGATCCTTCTTGTGGATCTTGAGGTGCTCGGTCAGGTCGTTGATCCTCTTGGTGAGAAGCGCGATCTGGACCTCGGGAGAACCTGTGTCACCCTCGTGAGTAGCATACTCCTGCATGATAGCAGCTTTTTCTTCCTTCAGCATGTGTTTCACCCTTTCTTAATAGTTGCTTCCCGCATAGTACAAGGCCGGTGAAATCCTCGTCGAGGCTTAACCCCTGAACCATATCGGGCGCATTATGTCGGCGCCGAACCTGTTCGGTTCGATGCTTACCAAGTTATTTTACCATAATAATTCCCAAAAGTAAAGGAAAATATCGTGTGCATTCCCCTTATTTTCAGCCCCGGTCACTCTTCTTTTTTGGCTAATTTCGCTATCTCCCGCCGCAGCTGCGCCTTTGCGTCCTTATCCAGCGTGCGATAAAAGACGATCAGTCCGCGTTCCTCCTTGCTGAGCGACTGGAGCATGCTGTTGGGTCTTGCGACGTCCCTGAGCGACAGCTTTTTGTCGCCGTCATCCTCGTCAGGCAGCAGCTGTTCCGTCGGTACGCCGAAGATCTGCGCGAGCACAGTCAGTGTTTCAAGGGTGACCGGCGTATCGTTGAGCTCATAACGGGTGTAGGTAGAGCGATCGACGCCCAATGCGGCGGCGATCTGACTCTGTGTCAGGTCATTGCTTTCACGCAGCTCCCTGAGCTTTTCACCGACAGATTTCCGTATCTTCCCCACAGACGATCCCTCCCTTTCATCCGCACGGACGCATGGCCCGCCCGGTTGGTTCCTATTATACCGATCGCAGACAGACAAGTGCGGATGGGTGCATAATTTGCACATTCCGCGTGATTCTTCATCACATGATCGGTGCTGTGATTAGTATTTGCATGAAAAGGATGGATATCCGCGCCGCCGCTTTGCAAAGAATAAGAAAAAAGACTTGAAAAATCCCGCCGGATATTATATAATATCTCAGTAAGCCGAAAACCGGCTGAAAAATGAATACCCGCTAGAGTGGCGCAGTTGGTAGCGCAATTGATTCGTAATCAATAGGTCGTGGGTTCGAGTCCCATCTCTAGCTCCATCTAAGACTTGCACTGTTGATACAATGTCAACAGTCAGGGCATTTGTTTTCTGTTCACTTTTTGGGATAGTTTTTCTATTCCGGTCGGTGAGTTGCTTTCTTCGGTCGGTTTGATAGTATTACCGGTCGATGAGTTGATTTTTGCAATCTTCTAAGGATGCAATTTTTCTTATCAATGGCTTCAACTGGTTTATAGTGAAAGAATAACCTATACTAGCGTTGTCCCATCGCAGATTGTAGATATTCTTGAATTAGCACGAGATAGCTCTGTAGAAATACGTGAAAAGCTAGGATCTCTACGCATTATACTTTCTACAACAGCTTTTTTGCCGAGCAAAACTAGACTAGGTTTTCTTTCGTTAATAAATGGAGCTTTTATTAATTATTTAGCGTCATCAGAAACTGATTTTATGGCTTGGACAGATTGCAGAGAAGATGATCCAGATGGTGACATAATAGGCATATGCAGATATTCTTTCCTTTTGGTTTACCATATGTTATAATGAGCAAAATGATTAAATGAGTGAACAGGTGAAGAATCATGAACGACTATTTAGTTATCGGGATCATCGCGGCTGTTGTGATTGTAGCTGCATTCAATATTATAAAAGTTTTAACGATCCGTAAGAAGGGCATTGAGACAGAAGGCGTTATTTCCCGTATAGAGGAACAGTCTTCGGTTGACGGCGACGGAAGTCTTGATGTTACTCATACATATTATGTCGTTTTCAGAACACAGGACGGTCAGGAGATGGAAGCCGACCTTAACCACGCGTCGGGACGTACGCGTTTGGGAGACAAAGTTAAAATCAAGTATTTGCCGGAAAAACCGAAACACGCAGTATTGATTAAATAAATGCAGTTAGCATTATCAACACATTTACTCATGATGGAGGAGGGCGCAGGATGACAGAATATATAATCTTAATACCTCTTGGCATTTTAATATTTGGATTAACGCCTATCGTGGCGCGTGATTCTTATCTCAATAAACAACAAAAGAAAATCATGACAGAGATCATAGGTCTGATCTTCTTGCTTGTGATTCAGAATGTAGCCGACTATATTTTGCAGACAGTGATCAGTATGCCGTATCTGAGAACGCTTGTCAGTATCGCAGGCTATATTATTCGTCCGACCATTATTGTATTTTTCTGCAAGCTGGTGAAGCCAAACGGCAGGAATTTGGTCGCGTGGATCTTAGTCGCATTCAACGCCGCCGTCTATCTCACGGGCACATTCTCGCATATTCCGTTTTATATCGATGAAAACAATCATTTTCAGGGCGGTTTACCTTATATTGGCCAAACAAAATTTGTTGTCAGCTTTATTTTGCTGTTTCATTTGATTTATTGCACGGTCAGCGAATACCGCCGGAAGAAAACATGGATATGGATACCGATCGCCAACACCGTTCTTGTTATGGCAGCGGTATTTATGGATATTTCGCCCCTCTACCGCGATTATCCTGTCAGCTATCTGACGATTTCGATCGTCTGCTGCGGTTTGTTCTATTACATCTGGCTGCATCTGGAATTTGTTAAGGAACACGAAAATGCGCTGATGGCGGAGCAGCGGATCAAGCTGATGATGTCTCAGATCCAGCCGCATTTTTTGTACAACAGTCTTTCGTCGATATCCGAGCTGTGCGAGACCGATCCGAAGAAGGCACAGCAGCTTACGGACGACTTTTCCGAATATCTGCGCTATAACCTCACGGCGCTGAGTACCGAGAAGCTGGTTTCCTTTGAAAAGCAGCTCGAACAAACGGAGATCTACCTGAACATCGAAAAAACGAGGTTCGAGGATCGCGTCAATGCGGTCTATGAGATCGAGGCACGGGATTTTGAAGTGCCGACCCTCACCGTACAACCCCTTGTAGAAAACGCGGTCAGGCACGGTATCTGCAAGCGATCCGAAGGCGGGACGGTCACCGTCCGCTCTTATGAAACGGATCACGAGTATGTCATCGAAATCAGCGATGACGGCGTCGGCTTTGATATGGAAAGCATAGTCAAAGACGGCGAGACGCATGTGGGGCTCGAGAATGTCCGCGCAAGGCTTAAGTATTTCGGTGACAAATTTGAGATCGATAGTAAACCCGATATAGGCACAACAGCCACGATCAAAGTCCCCAAGAAGAAGTCCGGGAAGGGAGAGAAAAGCAGATGAAGATCATCGTCGCCGACGACGAAAGATTACAGCTGAACAGGCTGGAGCGATCGGTCAGCAAGGTCGTCCCTTCTGCCGAAATAGTAGCTTTTTCGGATTCGACCGAGCTGCTGAACCGGATCGAGAGCGGCAGCTCAGCCGATGCAGACGTCGCTTTTCTCGATATTGAAATGGGCGCGGTCAGCGGTATCCGGATCGCGAAGAAGCTGCAAGCGGTCAATCCGAAGATCAATATTGTCTTTGTTACCGGATTTCTCGAATACGCGCCCGACGCCTTTGAACTCAGGGCGAGCGGCTATGTCAGTAAGCCCGCGACCGAGCAAAAGATACAGGTGGAGATCGACAACCTGCGCTATCCGATGCCCAAGCCGCCGAGCGGTCGAATTGTATGCGCGAAATGCTTCGGATATTTTGACGTCACAGCAAACGGCGAACCGCTGAGATTCAAGCGTGAAAAGACAAAGGAGCTTTTTGCTTACCTGATCGACAGGCGGGGAGCCGTATGCACGCCGAGAGAGATCTGCTCCGCTCTGTGGGAGGAAGAAAAGCCCGACTACCTGCGCCAGCTGACCAAAGACCTGCGTGAAACGCTGAAAGCAGTCGGCGCTCAGGACGTCTTTGTAGCCCGCTTTAAGGAGTATCATATCGTACCGGAGCTGATCGAGTGCGACTTCTACGATTATCTGGACGACAAGCCGTATGCTGTCAAGGCGTTTCACGGAGAGTATATGTCGCAGTACGGTTGGGCAGAGAAAACGCTGGGCGAGTATTTTTATTGAAAACCAAAAAATTTTTTAAAAGCGTGACGATTTTTCTTTTACAGAAAGATGTGTCACGCTTTTGTTACGAGCGATATGTTATAATACAAAAGAATAGGTTCATTATGCACTTTAGCTAAAAACCTTATTGCATCAAAAGAGAACAAATGCTTCGAAGGAGGAATCTACGCATGAAAAATTTGCGGAAATTCAACGGAAAACGGGTACTCAGCGCATTACTGTGCCTGGTGCTCACGTTGACGATGCTCGTCAGCACGATGCCTGTGGCAAAGGCGCTCGAGCCGATCAGACTCGCCGAGAACACCATCGATGAAGCGATCGCCGATACCGGCGCGTTTTATCTGATGACGACGAACGCGACTGTTCAGGAGAACCAGCCCGCGCCGTACTATGTGCGCATCGTGCGCGGGGGAGAGGCTCTCCCTGAGGCGACGCTCAAGCTCGAGATGATCGACGTTTCGGCAAAGTACGGCGACGATTACACCATCGAGCTGCTCCACTCCGACATCGAGACAGCGAACGCTGACGGCGGCACCTCGTTTATGGAGGCGCTGTCGGGCGATGACGTCGAGCAGATGATGATCGACGAAAGCGGCAACGACCTTTCGATGACCGCAGAAGCCGCCGAGGAACAGCTCGCGGAAACCGACGAGATCGTCAGCGAGAATCTCAATGAAGCATGGAGCGATTACGTCCATTACAGAGCGGCTGAGGACGGCTTTGATCTTGACGCGCTGTACAGCGGCTCCGACGACGAGGATTCCGGCGCGGCGGCTCAGAGCGCGATCTCGCGTGATTTTGAGGCGCAGACCGGTCTGATCGACGACCGCACGCCGATGAAATCGACCGTTTCCGACGAGGAATTAGGCGACGTGCTGCAAGCGGGCTACGGTCTTGACGCGCTCAACGAGATGGCGAACGCGCTCAACGTGCCCTACCTGACGATAGATTTTGCCGAGGGCGAGACCGAAAAGACTGTTGTCATCAAAACCATCAACAACGATAAGGGCGAGGGCGACAAGCTCACCATGCTCAAGCTCGTCACCGACGCGGAGAGAACGCTTGTCAGCGAGACCTACAGCATGTTGAACCTTAAGATCGAGGACGACGAGGAGTGGGAGCAGCCCACCGTATCCTTCGCCGCCGATACCTTCGAGCCGGAAGGCGGCTACGCGATGGTCACCGTCAAGCGCGAGGGTCTGACCACCATGGTCAGCTCTGTCCATATGACCTCGACCGACGGCACCGCGACGGCAGGGCGCGACTTCTCTCAGGTCGATACCGAGGTCACTTTCCCTTACGGTATCAAAGAGCGCCTGCTCAAGATCCCTGTCAGCAGCAAGCTTCTCGAGGACGGCGGCAGCTTTACCCTGACGCTCTCCGACCCCGTCGACTGTGTGATGGGCAAGACCGAGGCGCAGGCTCTGATCCCGGCGGGCTGTGACAGCTATAACCCGAAGACAAGCGCCGACCTCGCCGAGACAGGTACTTCCGCAAGCGAGGCTAAGGAAAAATACGCGGATCCTATCGATCTGAGCAAGACTTATAACGCGATGTCTGCACATTCGGAAGGCTATTCAAAAATGGACGGCGACCATTATGCGATCAAAGCGTCCTCAGACGCAGACGGACATTACTGGTGGTCTTCCGCTACATGGGCGCTGAAGAGCTACGGCTACTCGGGCATACAGATCGTATGGAGTAAGAACGGTAACTTTACCACTAACTCTAAGAACGAGCTGAAGTTTTGGTCAGGCAACAGCTCCAAGAAAACGGCGGAAGAAGTAAAATACAGTACGAAATCCGAATCATGGGGCAAAGATACGGACACCTATTATACCGACAAGGGATATCTGGACAACGTCTATGTCGGCGTCGGTGAGATCACCGGCAACTGGTCGAAGGACCCGACCATCAATGTTTATTCGATCACGCCGATCCTGCGCCCCTTTGAAATCAAGCTGCTCGACGCTGATTCAAGCGCCCTGCAGTTTGTGGGACCGGACGGTGAGTTCGGCGACGCCAAGCATGTGGGACTCAGCTACACCGCAGTGACCACGCTGGGAGAAGGCGGCGACCTCAAGTGGATGAAGGACGGTGAGGATGAGGTTTCCGTCACCCTTACAAACACATCATACAGCTATATCAAGGGCCTCGAGATCGTCAAGTATAAAGAGGATATGGGCGGCAAGATCACAGTCCTCGATACAAAGACCGTAAAAAGCTCACTGACGGAAACGTCGGCTTCCTTCAAGCTTACCGACGAGTTAGTCAACGAGTTCAGTGACAGCGGCTTTATCACCTACGAAAAGAACGGCGAGAGAGGTCTCAAGGGCAAGATCGGCGTTCGTGCGGTCTTAGCTCCCTATGACTTCGATTTCGAGATTTCCAAGGATGACTATCGCGGCGAGGTCAAGGTCATTGAGCCGGAGAATGCTCCCGAGGGCTGGCGCTGGCACAAGGGCGACTACATCACCGTCCAGACCGTGATCTACGACCGGTATAAAAAAGAGTATTATCCGAACGGCGTTTCTGTCAACGATCAAAAAACGACGCTGGACGACATCAAGAACACGACGTGGCACAACGATACGGATAAAAATTATACCGTACGACAGTTGGACTATGCCTATCTGTACTTGATGCCGGAGATCGTGTCGAACGACAACCGACTGGTCGTCAAGGTCGCAAATAAAAACCTGAAATATTATAAACAGACGCAGGGCTTCTTCAAAACGGCGAAGCAGATCACCTCGCCCGAGGCGGGCTATCGGTATTATCTGCTGTACGATTCCGACACGGTCGTACCGAATAAGTATTATGATCTCACCGCCGTCCCCGTTACCGCGGGCAATGTCGCGGGCTGGAAAAAGGACGTCGGCGTCGTCAGCTATTATGAGAATACCCACTTCTTCCGCACCACATGGAAGCGGGCGGAGAACGTCGTCGAGCTGCTAGCTCCCAAAAAAGCCGACGCGACCCTCGTAATGAACGGTACCGCCTACTATTCCGGCGCGACGCTCGACCGCCGTGTCGAGGGCGAGGCATGGATGCCCGCCAAGGGCGCGATCGTCTGTGTCGATGCGATGCACTATGATATCACCGGCGACGACGGCAAATTCTCCGTCAAGTCACTGGAGGGTACGGTCACCGGCGAGGATGACATCACGGTGAACTACCCGCTCTATGTCTGCTCCGGCTCCGCTCTGACCTATCGGATCGAGGCGAGCGGCACGACACGCTATTTCAGCACCACGCTCGACGGAGAGAAGGACGAGAACGGCGTCATCACGCTTGACGTCGGCAAGTTTAAGGTCTCTACAATCGACAAGACGCGCCCCTACATCGCTTCGCTGGTTGCCTATGACCAGTCGCAGAGGACGACGAGTCAGATCCCGATTACCGATCAGGGCATCGCGACCGTCGAGGTTGTCGTCAACAACTGCGGCGCGGAATATGACGTCACGAAAAAAGAGAATACGACCAGAATGGAGCTTTTTGCCTATCATCCCAAGAACGCCGAGCCGATCAAGCTCGCGACGCTCGATAAGAACGATCCGGATGACGAGCTGAAATATAAGCCCAAGGTCGACGGCAATAAAGAGATTTGGACGTTCCGCTTTACGTCGGACAATTCGACCGGACTGCTGTCGAGCGACAAGCTGTACGTTCGCCTGACAACAGACCGCGTGATGAACGAGGAGGTATACGACGAGAACGGCAAGCCTGTCACGGGCGGCGCTCTGTCCGAGACGGTCTATCCGCCGATCGATTCCGGCACGGTGTTCATCCAGCCGGCGGCGACCCTCCCCGACGTCGAGGAATTCACGATGCTCGAGACAGACAGCCTGATGTCCGAATATATCGACTTCCCGATCTTCGGCGCTTTCAGCGCCATGTTCAAGGCGGGCAGCATCGTCTTCAAGACGACCGCTCTGCCCGGCAACGGTCTACGCTTCTGCTTCGGCATCATGCCCGAGAAACTGTCCAAGACCACAGGCGATACCGGTACCGACACCGGCAACGACTACGGCGTCGGCTCGCACGGCTTATCCGGCATCCCGTCGGCATTCAAGGACACGAAGGAAATGGGACAATTCCTGCAGTCAAACAAAAAGGCTGCGAAAGACGCCGGTACAAGCTCGCTTGTACCGATCAAGGGCGGCGGCGTCGGCGCGACGTTCGGCATCTATCTGGATCTGGGCAGAATCTGTACCTCAAAGGGCGAGTCGCTCGAATTTATGGGCGGCGGCGTCTTCATCGGCGCTTACGCGTGGTACAGATTGGTATGGTATACAGCGATCGGTCCCGTTCCCGTTTACTTTGGCTTTGATATCAACTTAAGCGCCATGGGAACGCTCGGCGTCGGAAAGCCCGATAACGCCAATAAGGAAAAACCGATCGAATATTTTGAACCTGAGAACGTAACGGATTTCACTCTTAACGGCTCAGTTAACTTCAACGCCTATGCCGGCGTCGGTATCCGCGGCGTCCTCGGCGCTCGCGGCGGCGTCAGCACCCTCGTGAACTTTATCTGGTGGCCGAATGTCGCCGACCGCTTCCCGGATCAGGACGCGCTGCTGAAGAAGAACGGTCATTCCTCTGGTATTCGTGAGGGCGGCTTCCACGCGGATGTCATGCTAAAGTTATGGATCGATCTTGTCATCGGAACAAAGACCTTCTCTTATCCTCTGGTAGACGAGGATTTCGGTTACTATCAGGATCTTAAATGGCTGGATGATCTGAATAAAAAGGGTGTTGCATCCACCGGCGCTTCGAATGAAGAAACGCCGCAGATGACCTCGACGTTCATCTATAAAGAGGCGGGCGATCCGTCGCACTGGACGGCAAACGCAAATACCGACCTCGCCCCGACCGGCAGCACCTATAAACAAACGACCGACTTCGAGCTCAAGACCGGCGGCTATGATCACGCCGATCCGCAGCTGCTCGATATCGGCAGCAACAAGCTCCTGCTCGTCTATGTCGACGAGGACAGCTCGATCCCCGGCGACGACCGTACCGTACTGCGCTATCAGGTTTACGATAAGACTAAGGATCTGTGGCTCTCCGTACCCGGCGTCATCCAGGCGAAGAACGGCGATACTGCCGTCAACGGCGCGTTGGAGCCGAAGCTCACCGACGCGGGCGACAAGGTCATGATCACATGGACGGCGGCGATCCTGCCCGACGCGACCCATGAGGACGACGACTATATGCAGAAGTATCTGAAACAGCGCAATGTTTATTCGACGCTGATCGAGAAATCGGCGCTGATCAACGCTTCTTCCTTAGCTCCTGCTCAGTTTGACGGCGAGCTTGTCAGCGGAGAAGACAGCGATATGTATAACACAAATCCCTGCGGCCTGTACTACAAGAGCGGGGAGAATGAATATATCGGCGTGACCTACCTCTCGAGCGGACTTGATGCGCTCCATGAGGGCTTCGAGGGCGACGATCAGCTGATGGCAATGACGATCAGCGCCACCAACAACAGCTATGTGCGCACCGCGCAGTATAACGCCAAGACGGGCAAATGGGAGACGCAGTTCGATCCCTTCAAGCTCAACAGCACCTATGACAGTGAAACAAATACATGGACGCCTATCGAGGACAGCGTAGGCTTGACCACAAATAACCCGAATGTGATTGACCTTGAGAATACCGTCTGGAAGGACTGGCTCGTCTACACCTTTGTCGTCGACGAGGACAACGACCTTAAGACCGACGAGGACAGAGAGGTCTTCGTTAAGATCCAGCATCTTATCACCGGCAACGCGACGGTCAACCAGCTCACGAACGACGCCGCTTACACCGACGATGACGGCACAGAGCACCTCGGCGTTGCGAAATCCCGTCCGCAGCTGATTACGACCGGTGATTCGCTCTACCTGTTCTGGCAGCACGGTCAAGAGGACGTTGCATGGAGCAACCTCGGCAAAATGATCGACAACGGTATCGTCGACAGCGACGGCTCGATCAGTGACAGGGACAATGTGAAATGGAGTTACATCTTCTATCCCACCTACGGCGCCGATGTACAGCCCACCTACGCGGGCTTCCAGCCCTATGCCGACGAAAAGGGTAACCTCTATGTCGTATGGCTGCAGGGGATCGAGGAGAACGGCACGCAGAAGCAGGAGCTGTACGCACAGTCTCTGAACGTCGATAACGATTCTGAGGAATCAGGCTACTGCTGGTCTGATCCCATCCGTCTGACTGAGACCGACGCGGGCAACTTCTTGTCCGTCTATAACGACGAGCCTGCTATTGCAGATCTCGGCAGCGGCGAGCTGCTGGTGGTGTGCAACCGCTTCGGCACCTCAAAGGACGCAACTGACTTCAAGACTCGCAGCCTGACGATGCGCGGCATCCGCTTTGAGACAATAGCCTCCGTCAAGCCGATTGAACTGACTGCGGCAAACGAATATCCCGCTCCCCGTGAGGAGCTCGAATTCGACGTCACCGTCAAGAACGACGGTCTGAAAAAGGCTGATGGCTTTGTGGTAGCGTTACTGATGCTTGAAAAGGATCAGTATGACGAGAACAAAGATTATGCAGAAGATTTTGACCCGGAAAAGGATGATTACGCACTGATCGCCTTCTCGGATTTTGAGGACATTAAGCTCAATCCGAGCGAGATCACCACCGTTCATATCGACGATGATAACACGTTTCCCATACGGTATGACGATTTCGCTCTTGAATTGGCAGCGCCTGACAAGCTCGCCGAGAACGGCTATGTCATCGTCGCTTTAGCGTTAGAATATAATGGCGAAGATATGAACGGCTATGTGTTTGACAACGCTCCTTACAAGGCGTTTGAAGACGCCGTAAAGGTCGATCCCGTCTATTCGGTCAACGCGATCGCGGATTCCAACCGCCACGAGACCGGCTCGCTGAGTTCCAACGACTTTACCTACAGCGCGGTCGTCAACGGTGACGGCAACATCCCCATGCGCGACAGTGACAGACTGGTCGTCGGTCCGGCGAACATCGACACCGCCGGCGAGTATATGTCCTCCGCGCTGTTCCTCGACGTTCCGCTCTCTGAGCTCGAGGACGTCGAGTGTGAGACCGGCACCGCAAAATCCTATTCAGCTAAGTTCAATATACCTGAAGACAGATTTACCTACGGCTTTACGACGATTTATACCCAGATCGTCGACAAGGACGGTCGCCCGCTCTCCTCTACGCAGTATATCAACATCGAGTCCGACGCGCCGTACTATGTCAGTGTTAAGGATAAGGACAGCGATACACAGCTTGACAGCACGATCACCCTCAAAGTGGGTGAGAAGATCGCTATGAGTGGCAGCTATGAGCCCTCGACCCATTTCAGAGACGGCAAGGTCATTTACTCTGTAGAGGATACCACCGTCGCCACCGTCGACGAGAACGGCGTGCTGACTGCGGTCTCCGAGGGCAGTACGATCCTGTATGCGTCGGTCGATATCTATGACGCGGTGCGTGAATACACCGTGACAGTCTCCAATGACGGTTACATCCTCGGAGATGCAGACAGTGACGGCAAGGTTACCATTCTCGATGTGACTGCGATCCAGCGGAATCTTGCAAGTCTTCCGGTCAACGGTACTTTCAACGCCGTGGCCGCAGATGTTGACAGCGATAACTCGACGTCCATTATTGACGCGACATGGATTCAGAGATACCTTGCCGGCATCAAGACTCCCTATGATACCGAGATTGACAGAAAGAAAGAATACCCCGTCGCATAGCACATGCCCGAATACTGATGAATGTGAACGCGATATCTATAGGGAACCCACTCGGGTTCCCTATAGGGCTATCAACTGGAAAGGAGAATTTCCTTGAAGATAATGAAAAAATCCGTCAGCCTCTTGCTGTCGATCGTCATGTTCCTGACGATGTTCACCGTGCTGCCTGCCGCTGTTTCGGCGGCGACAGTGAACGTCGAATATCTCGACGCGAACGGCGATACACAGACGGTCGACGCGAACTATCTTTCAAGCAGCAGTACCTTTATCAATCCGGGCTGGTATTATGTCCCTGCCGATATGACCTTCAACAGTCAGCTCGAGCTGAAGCTCAGCGAGTATGATGATTCAACAGAGTTCAACCTCATCATCGCGGACGGCGAGACGCTGACCTTTGCCGACCCGACCCTCGGTATTTGGTCCGAGGACGCCGTCACGCTCAATATTTATTCACAGAGCCGCGGTACCGGTAAAATCAAGTCTCAGAGCGGCGGCGACGTCATCAGCCTGACCTCTGAGGGCGCTGTATTCAACCTCTGCGGCGGCATGGTCACCGCGCCGGACCCCTCTGATGAGTACTACACCCAGATCAACTGCTTCGGCGATATCAATATCAACGGTTCGGTGATGAACGCCGTCATCTACGCCGGCGGTGCGCTGACGATCAGCGGCGGAACCGTCAACGTTCCCGAACTGTATTCCGATACGGATATCACGATCACCGGCGGCACGGTCGAAGCCACTGATACGGACGTCAGCGCGATCACCGCGGGCGGCACGATCACCCTCAGCCTGACCGACGAAACTTCCAGCGTCCGCTCGACCGGCTACGAAGGCACGGTGCAGATCACAGCCTATCTGACCGACGGCGTTAACCTCTATAATATCGGCACGGTTGAGAACAACAATACCCTCGCGAACAAGACGCTCCGTCACGCGGGTCATGTCCATAATTTCAGCGCGCCTACATGGGCGTGGGACGGCTATACCTCTGCGACGGCGACCTTTGTCTGCCGTGAATGCGGAGAGACCGTCACCCATACCGCCGAGGGCGACGCGATCACCGCACAGGTCGTCACCGAGCCGACCGCATCAAGCTACGGCAGAACCGATTATACCGCGATCCTTATCGTCATCGGCACAGCATATACTGATACGAAATCCCGCACCACCCATACCGGCAGCCATCTCTTCGGCGATCCTGTCTGGGAGTGGGACGGCTACGAGGCGGCGACCCTGACCCTGACCTGTACGGTCGACGGCGAGGTTGTCACCGCCGATGCGACGGTCACCCATGAAACCACCAGCGAGCCGACCTATACGGCAGCGGGCGAGCGCGTCCATACCGCGACGGCGACTGTGGACGGCGCCGAGTACACCGACGTGCTGTACGAAACGCTGCCCAATCTCGACCGCAGCGTCCAAGTAAGTTATCAGAACCTCAGCAAACAAAACAAAACCGTTACGGCGGCAAAGATCGTCGGCGATGAGACGACCCTTACCTCCGGCTGGTACGCGGTCACGGGTGACGTCACGATCAACTCTCGCGTGTACTGTGACGGCAACGTCAACCTGATCCTCTGTGACGGCGCGACATGCTATTCAGAAAACGGCATCGGTATGCGCGATTCATCATCCCTGACGATCTGGGCGCAGAGCGACGGCGACAACATGGGTAAGCTGAACATCGATCAATACGGTCTATATACCGCCGCCATCGGCGCTGACTCCGTGCACTACCCGAATTCAAACAGCTTTTCCGTTACCATTAACGGCGGCGATCTGAATCTCGAAGGTGGCTATGACGACATGGTGATCGGATGTATAAAAGGGCAAAGCCTGACCTTAACGATCAACGGGGGCGATGTTTATGCCCGCTCATCCGGATATCAGCCTACGTTCGGAGCGGAAGGCACAGGAAACTTTGCCTTTTACATGACCGGCGGCAAGGTCGATGTTTCGCACACCGGTAGCAGATATCTTGAAATCGGAGCTTCAACAGAATCGGCAAAGGACGCCGTGATCAGCATAACCGGCGGTGAGTTGTATGCCAACGGTCCGATCGGTTGCTATACAAGCACGCACGCTTCACTCTATTTTGGTTGGAAAAGTCTCGACGGCTGTAAAATCTATTCGACCATGTACACCGGAAAGGTAACGTTGCTTGGCGGCTTTACCGACGGCTCGACCGATTATCCCAAGGGTGAGGTCAGCGACCCTTCCGTTCTGGACGGAAAAACGCTCACGCCGTACTGCGATCATTCACGGCACACCGAGCCGATCTGGACATGGAACACCGAGGGCGAAATCACCGCGACCGCGGAATACAACTGCACGGATTGCTGGTCGGATCCTCATTCGATCAACGCGCCCGTGACCGCCGAGGATCACTTATTCGAGCGCCGTTATTCCGCGACCGTGACGGTCGACGGCGTTGAGTATACCGACAGATGCGCGACGACCTTTGAGCGATCGCTGGATATCCTTATCGGCGGTACATATATCACCAAGGACAACTATAACGACGTCCTCGGCGACGGTACGGTCAGCTACAACACCGATACCAACACCCTGACCCTCAACAACGCGAACTTCAACATAGCGCGCTATGGCATATTCTCTGCCGCCGGTATCCGATACAATGAAAAGCATGACAAGCCGTTTCATATCGTCCTCAAGGGAGAGAACCGGATCGGAAACGCAGATTGTGCAAATGATAACACGTTCATATGGATGAAATCGGCCTCTCCAGGTATGACGATTTCCGGCAGCGGCTCGCTGTCCATCGAGTTTAATGGCGATTCTACATACACATATATGTATGGGATCGCTACCGAAGTGCCTCTGACGATCGACGCCTGTCAGATCGATATCTACGCTGCCGGTTATGATCTGTATAAATATGGTGTCTGGCTTGTGGGAGAAGCGGACGGCTTATCGATCAAGAATAACGCGAGTGTTTCGATCTCGATGTATGGTTCCCGTTCTTATGCTGTCGGATCCAACTCAGCGAGGACGGGCGCCATCGATATAGAAGAGGGAAGTACGTTCGACGCCTACTCAAGTAACGCTTTGTTCTATGGCGTCAGGCTGACCGAGAGCTCCTTAGCGAGCGGCGCCGCAGTAACATACCAATATATCAATAAAAACTATGAATACCATGCCGGGTTGACTCCTACATATGAATACTGGGATGGTACGACCCCTATTAATTCATACTATGGCGTTATTATCCCTCAGAGCATGGGAATCTACGATATCACCGTGAATTCTGCCGGACACGGCTACGCAGCATGTGATGTCATTAAAGCGAAGAAGGGCACGAGGGTCGCTGTCAAAGCTTCACCGGATGACGGCTACCGCCTCGCTTATCTGACCGTCGCGGAAGATCACGGGAGCCCCTATAATGTATACGACACCGATTTCACCATGGTTCCCGATGCTGTGACGGTAACGGCAAACTTTGTCACCTATGTCGACCGCGTAGAGCCTTATATCGACTCGAACGGCGAATATATCCCCGGTACAGTCGAGCATTTTGTTCTCAATGGCAAGAATTATGCCGTCAAATCAAACGGCTGTATGGGCGATCAGCTCGCCGATCTTTCTTTCTCGTATTTCAAATTCGATGATGTGGACGACTCGGATCTGGAAATCTACGGTTACACCGGACCTACCTCCGATCTGACAAAGCTCGAGATTCCCAAAACTTATCAGGGCAAAAAAATTACAACGCTCTACTTCGGCAATTCACTGGGCGCCAAGATGTCTACCCCGTATGAGGTGGTTCTGACCGAAAATGTAACTACGATCAAGTCGAGCGCCTTTAGGTATACGAGGATCGCAAAGGTTTCCGGCGATACCTCCGGACTCAAAGAGATCGGCAATGAAGCCTTTTCGTATAATCGAACCAGTGGTAACAATCTGGATATACGACTGGATTATCCCGGCGAGATTAAATGCTCCTCATACGCCTTCGAATATACAAATGTGACCGCTCACTTAAAGCACGCCACCACGCTCAGCGGCAATCACGCTGCGCGGAGCCTGACATATGACTTCACCGACGAGCATCTCTGTGACGGTAATATCACGTGGAAATGGAACAGCGGTTTTACCGCGGCGACCGCGACCTACACCTGCAGCGATTCGCGCTGCCGTAAGCAGGCTGCCGTTGACGCGGCCCTGTCCGGAACATTCCAAAACAACGGTATGTGTACGATCACCGCGACGGTCGTCATCGACGGCGTAACCTATACCGACAGCAAGACAGTACAGTCGAGCACATTATTCGTCGCTGCGACCGAGCCGTATATCAACGAAGAAGGCGCGTATATCCCCGGCAACGTCGCGCATTACGCGGTCGGTGATCGGTATTATGCCGCAAACGCGGACGGTTCCGTCGGCAGTGAGCTCAGCGACGTCAAGATCTCTTATTTCGATTTCGAAGGTGACGACACGCTGAAGATCACGGGATATACCGGTCCCGTTACCGACGGAATGGATCTCATGATCCCCAAGACCTACGACGGCAAGGCGATCACCATGCTGGGCAACGGAGAGAATAAGCTCTATGATGACGCCGGCAAAACTGTCAACGTTTATTTGACCGAGAACATCTCTGTGATCAACTCATATTGCTTCAACACGATCAACGTGCTCACTGTCGCGGGCGACACCACTAATCTGCAAGCGATCGGAACGGAGGCTTTTGCCGACAACAGCGAACAGCTCAACCTCTATCTCGATTATCCCGATATGATCCTCATCGTTTCCGATTGCTTTACAAATACAGATGTTGTCTTCCATATGAAGCACTCGGCGCGATTCCTGTTGGATTTCACCGGTACGAAAAAAGTAACCTACGACTTCACCGACGACCATATCTACGGCGGACAACAGACCCCGACATGGGAGTGGGAGGATGACTATTCCGGCGCGACGGCAACGATGACCTGTACCGACAGCCGCTGTCAGCATAAAGAACCCTTTGACGCAACGATCACCAAAACCGCCGCGCTCGACAAAACGACCTACACCGCCACCGCCGTGATCAACGGCAATACCTATACGGATGTTGTAGAAGTTCAGAAAACACAGCACACCGTCACCGTCACAGATTTGGCAAACGGCTCCGTCAGCGCTGATAAAGCTCAGGCGTATGAGGGAGAGACGGTCATCCTCACGGTCACTCCGGACGATGGCTACAAGCTCCAATCGCTGACCGTTAAGGATGCGGACGATAACGATATTCCTCTCAGTGGGCTGAGCTTCATTATGACTGACAGAAATGTGACCGTCACCGCTGTGTTCAGGCAGACCGCCTTTGCGATCACTTATGCCGAGACAAGCGGCGGATGGGTGAGAGGCGCGTATTCTGCCGACGCGGGCGCGACAGTCACTCTCACGGTTGATTCCGCGAGCGGCTATGAGCTTGATACTCTCACTGTCACGGACAGCAGCGATCAGGAGATCACTGTGACAAATGATTCCTTTATCATGCCCGAGAGCGACGTGACTGTTACCGCGACATTCAAAAAATATGACCTGAACATCACCTACAGTGAAAGTGAACACGGTACGGTAACCGGCGCAAGTAAGGCGAAGTTCAACGACGAGGTCCCGCTCACCGTTACCCCCGACGAGGGCTATATCCTGCTGAATCTGTATGCCGAGACGGAGGAATGGGACGATCCCGTCAACATCATCGACGGCAACCTGATTATGGCTGACGACAATGTGACTGTCTATGCTAAGTTTGTTCCTTACATCCCGATGGCTGAACCGTATATCGACGAGAACGGCGCATATCACCTCGGCAATATTGCCTATGCAGACGCCGACGGCAGCTACTTCGAGGTCAAGGACGGCGTTGTCGGCAGTTCGGTTGAGTCTGTCGAGCTCAGTTACTTCGACTTTGCCCTCATCAATAACAATACCGAATATCGGATCAATTATTATACCGGTCCCACCGAGAATCTCAGCAGACTTGAGATCCCCAAGACCTTTAACGGCAAGCCGATCACCGTGCTGGGCTCCAGCGGCAGCGACGGATTCTATTCCGGTACAAAGACTCAGTTCGAGCTTGTCCTGACCGAAAATGTCCGCGAGATCGGTCCCTATGCCTTCTATGTGTACTACGTCACCAAGGTCAGCGGCGATACCTCCGGTCTGAACAAGATTGACGACTATGCGTTCTCGTGGGCAAACAGCCCGGGCGGCTATACCCTTGATCTGCAGCTCGATTATCCGGGCAAGATCACGGTGGGCGCTTATGTGTTCAACCACATGAACGTCACCCTGCGGCTGAAGCACGCGACGACATTCAGCAAGACGAATTTCGGCGCGCAGAAGGTGACTTATCAGTTCACCGACGCGCATATTTACGGCGAGCCTAAGTGGACATGGGAGGATGACTACAGCTCAGCGACCGCGACCTTTATCTGCACCGATTCAAGATGTAAGCATCAGGAAACACCTGATGTAACTGTCACCGCCGATTACACCGGCGACAGCCATCTCTATACCGCGACGGCAACCGTGGACGGCAATACCTACACCGATACCGCGACAGAGGAGCACACCTGCGGCAAACCCGTCTGGAGCTGGAGCGCGGATCACTCGACAGCAACCTTGACCGTCACCTGCGCCAACGCAGACTGTGCGCATGAGGAAACCGTCGCCGCATCCGTCATAAGCGATACGGAAGACGGCGTGATCATATATACTGCCACCGCAGAGTATGACGGCACCGTATATACTGATGTACAGACCGCTTATACAGACGGCGTCGGCGCTAAACTCGCCGGACACTCTATCAGCCTTGACGGAGACATTGCAGTAAACTTCTATATGGA